>NZ_CADCWS010000372.1 GCF_902806475.1 Candidatus Frankia nodulisporulans | reverse complement strand
TCGTCGCACGTCACTGTAGCTTTGGCCAGCGCGGACCAGGGGACGGGGAGCGTGATGATCCACGGTTTTCGAAGAGCATGCGTACCAGTAGCTGCGCTGCTCTGTGGCGCCCTGCTCGCGTCCTGTAGTGGTGATGGAGATGCGGAACAGCCGAATGTTTCGGGAGACGTCAAGATCGACCTGATCGCCCCACTGACGGGCAACGATCCAGCCACGGGCCGCGATGCGCAACGCGGAGCGGAGCTGGCCACCCGGCTCATCAACACGGGGACGGCCGGGTTCACGTACGCGGACGGGCGAATCTGGGGGCCGAGCGGACGAGCCCGCCTCTCCATTGTGACGTTGGACACCAAGAACGATCGTCAGCGTGCGGCCGACGAAACATCGACACTCGTCGGCGACAAGCAGGTGGTGGGCATCGTCGGCGCTTTTGACGCCGACTCCACGCTCGACGCGAGTCAGCGAGCCGAACGCCTGCAAACCCCCTTCGTCAGCGGCGACGCCCCGCTGACGGCGCTCACCGAGCGCGGGCTGAACTGGTTCTTCCGTACTGCTCCTGATGCCGCGGACTTCGGCGGCGGCTTCCTGTCGTTGCTGCGCAACGCCGAGCAAGTGGGCCAGGAGCGCCGCCGGATCGCGCTGTTGTACAGCAACGACGCGACCGGCAACGACCTTCGTTCGACGGTGACCGAGTTCGCCGAGGAGGCCGGCTACCCGCTGGCGGCCAGCGTGTCCTACGAGCCGGGGGATCCGAACCCGGCGGCCGCGGTCACCGCCGTCCGCGACGCCGCGCCCGACATCGTCCTGGCGACGGTGGACGGCGACCACGGCGAACCTCTCGCGCGGGCGTTCAGCACCGTCGGCTACGTGCCCCCCGCGCTCGTCGGATACGGGCCGGCCGCGCAGACGGCACGGCTCGCCGCGCTGCCCGGCTTCGCCGACCGGGTCAGCCGCCAGGCCTCCTGGTCGCTTCCGATCGCACGGGCCAACCCGCTGGCCGCGGCGGTCGCCGAGCGCTACCAGCGTGACTTCGGCACCGCGATGTCCGCCGAGGCCGCCAACGCCTTCACCGCGGTCACCGTCCTCGCCCAGGCGATCAACGACGCCGGCAGCACCGACCACGAGCTGGTGCGGTCCGCGCTCGTCGCGGTCGACCTGCCGGGAAACCAGACGATCATGCCGTGGAACGGTGTGCGTTTCGACGGCACCCATCAGAACACGCTGGCGTCCACGGTCATCGAGCAGAACACCGACGGCTCGTTCGCACCGGTCTACCCCCGCGATCTGGCCACGACCACGGTGCGCTGGCCAGCCCCCGGCACCGCCGTCACGGCCGGTACGACCAGCCCGACCGACGCGGCCGGGACCACCGGTGCCACGGCGGCGGCCCGGTGACGGCGACGGTGGCGGGGGCGAGGGCGACCGAGGCGTCCAGCCTGGTCCGCTTCGAGCAGGCGGCCAAGCGCTATCCCGATGGCACCCGGGCTCTGGAACCCGTCGATCTCACGGTGCGCGACGGCGAGTTCGTCGGCGTGGTCGGCGCGTCGGGCTGCGGCAAGAGCACGCTGCTGCGGCTGGCCTCGGGCCTGACCGCGCCGTCCGCCGGGACGGTGCGCACCACCGCCGACCGCACCGGCTACGTCTTCCAGGATCCGACCCTGCTGCCCTGGCGCAGCGTGCGCCGCAACGTGGAGATGCTGGCCCAGCTCACCGGCCTGCCCAAGGCCGAGTACCTGCCCCGGGCCAGCGATCTGATCGATCTGGTGGGCCTGCGCGGATTCGAACGGCACCGGCCGCGCTCCCTGTCGGGTGGGATGCGGATGCGGGTGTCGCTGGCCCGCTCGCTCACCCTGTCGCCGGACCTGTTCCTGCTGGACGAGCCGTTCGGCGCCCTCGACGAGATCTCCCGGGAACGCCTCGGTGACGAGCTGCTGGCGTTGTTCGCCCAGCGCCGGTTCCGCGCGGCGATCTTCGTGACGCATTCGGTGGCCGAGGCCGTGTACCTGTCGACCCGGATTCTGGTGATGTCGCCGCGTCCGGGTCGGGTGGTCGCCGAGTTCGCGGTGCCGTTCGGCCCGTCGCGCTCGGCCGACCTGCGGTTCGACCCGGCGTTCACGCAGCTGGTGGCCACGGTGTCGCGGCGGCTGCGCGAGGGCGGAGACCAGGTGTGAGCACCACCGGGTTCGTCCGGCGGGCCGGCCGGGTCGCCGCGGTGATGCGGACCGGGCGGGCCCGGGCCACCTGGCGTGACCGGCTGGCGCCAGTGGTCCTGTTCGCGATCATCCTGGGCGTCTGGTACTTCGTGAGCCTGGTCCTGCTCGACCGGGACCGCCGGTTCCTGCTGCCAAGCCCCGACTCGGTGGTCCGGGTGGCCTTCCTCGATCGCGACAACCTGACGCAGCTGCTGCGCGGGCTGTGGCTGTCGACGTCGGTGGCGCTGATCGGGCTCGGCATCTCGATCGTGCTCGGGATGGGCATCGCCATCGCCATGAGCCAGGCCCGCTGGGTGGAGAAGTCGGTCTACCCCTACGCGGTCATCCTGCAGACGATCCCCACGCTGGCGCTGGTGCCGCTGATCGGATTCTGGTTCGACTACGGGTTCTCCAGCCGGGTCGTCGTGTGCGTCCTCATCGCCCTGTTCCCGGTGATCAGCAGTACCTTCTTCGGCCTGCGGTCGGTGGATCAGGACCTGCTCGACCTGTTCCGGCTGCACCGGATCTCCCGCTGGCGGCGGCTGGTCTCGCTGCAGCTGCCCGCCGCGATGCCGGCGACCTTCGCCGGGTTCCAGGTCTCGGCCGGACTGTCGGTGGTCGGCGCCGTCGTCGGCGACTTCTTCTTCAAACAGGGCGATCCCGGCATCGGCGTGCTGATCGATCTCTACCGGGCCCGGCTGCTGTCCCAGCAGCTGTTCGGTGCGGTCATTCTCGCGTCCCTGCTGGGACTGGTCGTGTTCGTGTTCTTCGGCTGGCTGAGCCGACTGGTCACCGGCCGCTGGTACGGCGCCGAGACCC
>NZ_CADCWS010000371.1 GCF_902806475.1 Candidatus Frankia nodulisporulans | reverse complement strand
CATCTCCGATTCCGCGCGAACATATACCTGCGCGGGTTTCCTCCGTGGGAAGAGGACGGCTGGATCGGCCGGTCCATCCGGCTTGGCGACCTGCGGGCCCGCGTATTGGAGAAGACAGTGAGGTGTCCGGCGACATCGGTGAACCCGACGAATGACGAGCGGGACGTCGACCTGCCCGGAGTCCTGCGCGAGCATTTTGGACGGAACACTCTCGGCCTCTACCTCTCCGTGTCTCGCGCCGGCACCACGCGGCAGAACGACCTGGTGGTCGTCGAGCGATAACGCATCAGCCACCTGAACCATCCCACTCGCCGGAGCGGCCAGCCGCCAGCGCGGCCACTGGCGCCAACAGTGGTACCCGTTGCATGAGGGCGTTCGATGGCGCCATTCATGCCGCCTCACCTTTCGGTGGGGCACCCCGGGTCTGACCGGCCGTGGCCGTGCCCGGTTTCCGCTTCGCAGCCACCTGCCCCGCGAGCGGGGTCTTCTGGTCGGCTCCACGGTCGTTTTCCGTCTCCGATGTACTGGCGGCGACGAGGTGAGACAGGTTGACCGCGGCGTTCAGGTCGCGGTCGGCTGGAACAGGTCTTCGAGCTCGGATACCAGCGGTCGGCGACGACGAGCGTCGAGCCGTACCAGCGGGTCTTGTAGTCGAGCTGCCGGCGGACTTCAGCCATCGCGACGTCCGAGATGGCGCGTGCGAGCCGCCGGTTACGGACCATCCCGGCGACATGGAGATCCTCGACCACGATCACGTCATGGTCCTTCGCGAGCCGGGTCGTGAGTGTGTGCAGGCCGTCGCGACGCTGGTGGGCGACCCGAGCGTGGATCCGGCCGAGGGCGGTGACCCGCGTGCGCCGTCCGGCGCTTCCTGGCTTCGACCGGGCGTAGGCCCGGGATGCCATCCGCAGCCGGCGCTCGGACCGCCGAGCGTGCTTCGGGTTGGGAATCTGTTCTCCGGTCGAGAGGACAGCAAGGTGCCGCACGCCCAGGTCGACGCCGACCGCGCCGCCGCGACCGGGCTGGGCGGGGATCTCGCGGTCGGCCTCGACGGTGAACGAGACATACCAGCGCCCGGCGGTCCGGGACACGGTGGCGCCGAGCAGCCGGGCGCGGCCGTCGGCAAGCCGGCCGGTGAGCGCGCCCATCGGCTCGTGGGCCTTCACCCGCCCGATCCGGGGCAGTGTGTTCACCCGCCGGGCCGTGGCCGGCAACGTCCACGCGACCCCGCTGGAGACGATCCTCACCGGGCAGGCCTTCGCCGACCAGGTGGAGATCCCCGACCGGCTGCGCCGGTCGGGGCCGAGTGCGTGCAAGCCGAACCCGAAGTGCAGTCCGGCGTCGTCGTGCAGTCCGGCGTGCACCCCCCTCCGACACCGGGAACAAGGGCTCGAGCTGCGCGCCCAAGGGACGGCCGACGAATGAAGTGGGTACCGGTCCGGGTCGACACCGCCTGGATGGAGACGCTCTGGCGTGAGGGGGCCGCACGCCTGGGTGTCACGCCGTGCGGGTCGCCGGCGCCCAGCGCGTCCGGTGATGTCATCGGCGGGACGGTCGGCTACCGTGGGCAGACCGCGTGGCTGCGGGTGGCCCCGTTCCTGGAACACGCGATGGACGTCGAGCCCTGGCGGGGCACACGGGAGGCCGGCGCGCTGGTCGGGATCTGCAAACCGGCGCTGCTGGCCAGCACTGAGTGGACCCATCCCGATCCGGCGCCGGTCCCGGTCTGCGCGGAGCTGGTGACCTACGTGTCCGATCCGCCGGCCGCGCCCGGCGACCAGTACCTCACCCACCCGATCGACCTGTCTCAGGCGTGGCTGGCTGATCTGCGGGCGTCGCTGTGTGCGCTTGCCGGCCAGCCCACCACCCGGGAGATCTGGGGGAACCGGCCCGAGCGCTACCAGCATCTGCTGCACGCCGTCTACGGCCGGCCGCTGCCCGCCGGCGTCGCACCCCGTTGGGGCAGCACCGAGCATCTGGACCTGCACTGGGGCAACCTCACCGTCCCCCGGCTGATGATCCTCGACTGGGAACACTGGGGTGTGAACGTCGCCGGCTACGGGGCGGCCCGGCTGTACTGCACGGCGCTGGGCGCACCAGCCGTCGCCGCGCAGCTCCACACCACGTTCACCGACCTGCTCGACAGCCCGTCCGGGCGGTACGCACTACTGGTAGCCGCCGCCGACATCCTCGTCGCCGTGGCCTGGTACGAGGACACCGCCGGACTGTGCCCCGCCCTGCACCACCTCGCCGACACCCTCCTGCGCGGCGAGGCCGCCCCCATCTGAGCCGACGCGAACGCGGGCTGCCCACGGTGTCGAGGGTCTGTGCCGCTCGGCCCACGAGCCACCGCCTGCGGGCGATGACGCCTGGTGGGGTGCGTTCGGCAGAGGCGCCCCTTGGTTGACCCTGAGCGGGGCTGGTTGCCGCGCCGGTCAGGGCCGGTTGGCCAGGTGACGTTGGAGGTTGGCGTGGCGGAACTCCCAGACGGCGCCGGCCTGGCGCAGGACGCCCCGGTCGCGGGCGTCTTCGAGGAAGGCGATGAGGTGGAAGGGCTGCTGGCGGCGTGGGGCCAGCCACAGCCGGGCCAATCCCAGTCGTCCCCACGCCGACATGAGCCCGCTCATGAGTCCGAACGCGAGCCCGGCCACGACTCCGACCGTGGGGCCGAACCCGAGTCCGAACGCGAGCCCGACCACCAGCCCGACCGTGAGTCCGAACAGGAGCAACCTGGTCCGATCCTGGATCAGGACAGTCATGGGATCTGCCGCCCGTCCCGTATCCGCTGTGGTGCTGAGGCCGAGCACGACCATGAGCCCGCCCATGAGGCCGGCCCCGAGCCCGGCCCCGATCCCGATCGCGAGCCCGCACATGAGTCCGCACATGAGCCCGCCCGTGAATCCCGGTGCGAGGTCGGACAGCTGCGGCCGCCGCAGAGTTGTCCGGCTGGGGGAAACCTTCCTGAGTCCGCCCGCGAGCCCGAACACGAGCCCGCCCACGAGCCCGCCCACGAACCCGCGCTCGACCTCGAACAGGAGCCCGAGCAGAAGCCCGTACCCGAGCCCGAT
>NZ_CADCWS010000370.1 GCF_902806475.1 Candidatus Frankia nodulisporulans | reverse complement strand
GCGCCGAAACGGCACCTGCCGGGCCCGGTGAGCGGGCAGAATCCGGCAGAGCACCCGGTCGCCGACCGGCCGCAGGACAGGAGCGCGGGTATGCGGGTCGCACTGATGATCACCTGCATCAACGACGCGCTGTATCCCCGTACAGGGCAGGCGGTCGTCACCCTGCTGCGCCGTCTCGGCGTCGACGTGGAGTTCCCGGCGGGGCAGACCTGCTGCGCCCAGCCGATGGTCAACACCGGCTACCTCGACGAGGCCGTGCCGGTGGTGCGTACCTTCGCCCGGGCGTTCGCCGGCTACGACGCGGTGGTCACCCCGTCGGCGTCCTGCGCCGGCTGTGCCTGTCACCAGCACGCGATCGTTGCCCGCCGGGCCGGCGATCCGGGGCTGCGTGCCGCGGTCGACGCGGTGGCGCCGCGGGTCCACGAACTGTCGGAGTTCCTCGTCGACCAGCTGGGCGTCACCGATGTCGGCGCCTACTACCCGCACACGGTGACCTACCATCCGACCTGCCATTCGCTGCGGATGCTGGGGGTCGGCGACCGTCCGCGCCGGCTGTTGGAACAGGTCCGCGGCCTGACCCTGCTCGAACTGCCCGGTGCGCACGAATGCTGCGGTTTCGGCGGGACGTTCGCGGTCAAGAACGCCGACACGTCCATCGCGATCGGCACCGACAAGGCCCGCCAGGTCCGCAACACCGGCGCCGAGGTGCTCGTGGCCGGGGACAACTCCTGCCTGGCCCACATCGGCGGGCTGCTCTCACGCCAGCGGGCCGGGGTGCGCACCGTCCATCTCGCCGAGGTGCTGGCGGCCACCGCATGAGCGCCACCGTCCGCGGGATCCTCGCGGTGACCGGATGAGCGCGACCTTCGTCGGGATGCCGCCGTTCCCGGCCGCCGCCCGGGAGAAACTCGCCGACGCCCAGCTGCGACGCAACCTGGCGCACGCCACCAGCACGATCCGGGACCGACGCGCCGCGCTCGTCGCCGAGGTCGACGCCAGCGTGGACGGCGGCTGGGAGGCACTGCGGGTCGCCGGCGCCGACGCGAAGGACACCGCGCTGCGCTCCCTGGACCGCCAGCTGCTGCGGCTGGAGGAGACACTCACGGCCAACGGCGCCACCGTCCACTGGGCACGGGACGCCGCGCAGGCGAACGCGATCGTGGCCGGGCTGGTCAGGGCGCACGGCGCCGACGAGGTGATCAAGGTCAAGTCGATGGTGACCCAGGAGATCGGCCTGAACGAGGCGCTGGCCGCCGAGGGCATCGCCGCCTGGGAGACCGACCTCGCCGAACTGATCGTGCAGCTCGGCGACGACCTGCCCTCGCACATCCTGGTCCCGGCGATCCACCGCAACCGCGCCGAGATCCGCGAGATCTTCCTGCGGGCCATGGGTACGGCCGGCCGTCCCGCCCCCGCCGACCTCACCGACACCCCCGCCGTGCTCGCCGCCGCCGCCGCCCGCGACCATCTGCGGGAGAAGTTCCTGCGCGCGAAGGTCGGCGTCTCCGGCGCCAACTTCGCCGTCGCCGAGACCGGCACCCTGGTCGTCGTCGAATCCGAGGGCAACGGCCGGATGTGCCTGACCCTGCCCGAGATGCTGATCTCCGTGGTCGGCATCGAGAAGGTCGTCGCCACCTGGGACGACCTCGACCCGCTGCTGCGCCTGCTGCCCCGGTCGTCCACCGGGAAACGGATGAACCCCTACACCTCCATGTGGACCGGGGTGACCCCCGACGACGGCCCCCAGCAGGTGCACGTCATCCTGCTCGACAACGGCCGCACCCGCGCCCTGGCCGACGAGACCGGACGCCAGGCGCTGCGCTGCATCCGCTGCTCGGCGTGCCTGAACGTGTGCCCGGTCTACGAGCGCACCGGCGGCCACGCCTACGGCTCGGTCTACCCCGGCCCGATCGGCGCCATCCTCAACCCGCTGCTGCGCGGCGTCGGCCACAGCGCACAGATCGACGCGCTGCCCTACGCCTCCACCCTGTGCGGCGCGTGCTTCGAAGCCTGCCCGGTCCGCATCGACATCCCCTCCGTTCTGGTCGACCAGCGGGCGAAGGTCGTCGACGCGCACCGCGGTGGCCTGCCCACCCCCGAGGCGGTCGCGATGAAGGCCGCCGCCGTGGGCCTGGGCGACGCCCGGCGCCTCGCCGGCGGCGAACGGTTCACCCGCCTGGGCCTCTGGCTCGCCCGCCGCGTCGGCGCCGCCGCCTGGACCTCGACCCGCGACCTCCCACCCGCCCCGCGGGAAACCTTCCGCCAGTGGTGGAAACGCACCGACGGAGGCATCCGATGAGCGCCCGCGACCAGATCCTCGCCGACATCCGAGCGGCCCTGTCCGACGCCTCCCCGTCCGGCTCCGGTTCCCCGTCCGGCTCCGTCTCCCACCCCGGCGCCGAACCCGAGATCGTTCCGTCCGCCTCGGTGGCTCCGCGGCCGGCCGCGCGGCGACACACGGTGGGCGATGTGGTCGGCCTGTTCGCCGAACGGGTCGCCGACTACCGAGCCACCGTGACCCGGTGCGCCCCGGCCGACCTGACGCGGACCGTCGTCGCCGCACTGGTGCCGGGCGCGTCCGTCATCGTGCCGGCGGACCTCCCCATCCCCATCCCGGACGGCCTGGTGGACGACGGTGCGCGCACCGCCGCCGACCTCGACCGGATCGACGCCGTCGTCACCGAGGCCCGGGTCGCCATCGCCGAGACCGGCACCCTCGTGCTCGACCACGGCCCCGGCCAGGGCCGCCGCGCCCTCACCCTGGTCCCCGACCGCCATGTCTGCGTCGTGCGGGCCGACCAGATCGTGGCCGACGTCCCCGACGCCCTGGCCGTACTCGCCCCGTCCGTGCGCGCCGGCCGCCCCCTGACCTGGATCAGCGGCCCGTCCGCCACCAGCGACATCGAACTGCGCCGCGTCGAGGGCGTCCACGGCCCCCGCACCCTCATCGTGATCATCGTGACGTAGCCCGCTCCCGCGGATCTTCGACCACCCTCGCCGTCCACGAGATATCCCTTCCCGGCCACGGATCGTGCCCCGACCACGCCAGCCCTCCCGCACCGGGACACCCCCGGT
>NZ_CADCWS010000369.1 GCF_902806475.1 Candidatus Frankia nodulisporulans | reverse complement strand
GGGGTCGGCGATCCGACGTGTGGCCCAACCCGGACGGGTGTCCGCCCGGGGCCGCTTCCGGCTCCCCGGATGGGGGCAGGTCGGCGCGTCCTCACGCGGTGTCACCGGGCGCCGGACCGCCCGCCGGTGGTCACCTGGGTGGGTCCGGCCGGGTACGCGGGTGGCCCGAAGGTGCCCCGGGGGCGTCCCGCGGCTGCGCGATGTCCGTTGTCGGGCAGGCGTCCGGATGGCTGGCGGTGGTCCCGGCGGCGGCGTCCGACGGGATGGGTGGACGCGCGGGTGCTGTTTCGCGGATGTTGCCGCCAGCTCTCGGTGTGATTGCCCACTACCGCCACCGGAGTGCCCATCTGGGCGTTCCGACTGCGGATCGTGTTGACGCGTCGGCGGGTGGAGGGTGAGATTTGCCGAAGCAAATTGGACAATTTCCCTAAAGGGCCATATAGCCGGCCCGTGCCGTGCCGGAGGATGAGGCCCGTGGCTCTGCTGGTGCGCTGGTGTCAGCGACACCGCTGGCTGGTCGTCACGGTGTGGGTGACGTCCCTGGTGGGTGCGCTCGCGATCGCCGGGCATGCCGGGCCGCGGTTCTCCGTCGAGCTGGCCGGCCATGACGCCGAGTCACAGCAGGCCCTGGACACGGCCGCGTCGTTCATGCCGTCGGGGACGGTGCCCGATCTGGAGACGGTCGTCGTGCGGGCGCGCGCCGGCACGGTGCAGGTCCCGGCGGTGCGGGCCCGGATCGCCGAGATGGTCGCGCAGCTGGGGACGGTGCCCGGTGTCGCCGGTGCGTTCGACCCGTTCAGCCCGGCGGCCGCGCTTCCGATCGGCGGGTCGCCGCTGAGCGCCGACGGCCGGGCCGCGGTCGTCTCGGTGCTGATGAAGGGTTCGCCGACCGCGCCGGATCACACCGCCATCCGCGCGCTGATCGACACCGCCCGCGCCTACGACGGGCCCGACCTTCAGGTCGAGGTGAACGGACCCGGCGCCACCATCATCGTGCAGTCGGGTATCTCGCTGTGGCCGGTCGCGCTCGCCGTGGGCATCGCCCTGCTGGTGCTGGGCCTGATGGTCCGGGCGCCGGCGGCGGTCGCGGTGTGCATGCTGGTCGCGCTCGTCGCCGCGGGGATGGCGACGGCCGCGGCGATGCTGCTGTCGCAGCGGGCCGACCTCAACCAGCTCGCCCCGCTGCTCACCCTGGTCCTCGCCTTCGGGATGACCCTGGGGAGCAGCGTCGTCATCGTCAACCGCACCCAGAACCAGCTGCGTGCCGGACTCGACCCGCCCCAGGCGGCCCACGCGGCCCTGCGCCACCCGGGACGGGCCACCGCGATCGGCGGCCTGGCGCTGGCCGGGGTCATGCTCGCCACGAGCGCCCTGCGCCTGAGCGTGTTCGACGGCCTGGCCCTGGCCGGGTTCACCGCGGCGATGGCGAGCGTGCTGGCCGTGATGACGCTGCTGCCCGCGGCGCTGCGCCTGACCGGGCACGGCCTGCTCGTCTGGACCGAACGCACCCTGCTGCGCCGCAGCGGCACGGGCCTGCCGGTGCGCCCGGGCCTGCGGTCCTGGTGGGCGGGCATGGTCGCCCGGCACCCGCAGGTCCTCGCGGGAGTGGCCATCATCGCGCTCGCCGTGCTCGCGATGCCCGTCACCGGGCTGACCCTCGGCGGTGGCGACAACGGCGCCGATCCGACGTCCAACACCACTCGGCGGGGCTACGACCTGATCAGCGAGGAGTACTTCCCCGGGCTCAACGGCCCGATGCTCGCCGTCGTGACCGGCCTGCACACCGGCGCGCCCGACCCGCTCCCCGGGGTGATCCAGGCGCTCAACGACGCGCCCGGTGTGACACGGGCCTTCCTGTCGCTGCGCAACGACGCCGCCGGCGGGGCGCTCGTCCAGATCCTGCCGGACGACGGTCCGCGCGCGCCGGGCGCGACCGAACTCGTCCACCGGCTGCGTGACCAGGTGGTGCCGGCGGCGATCGCGGGCAAGGGCCTGACCGTGCGGATCAGCGGGCAGGCCGCCCTGTTCGCGGACATGTCCAGCCGGTTCGCCGCCGTGCTGCCCGGCTTCCTGGCGCTGGAGTTCGGCATGCTCGGGCTCACCACGCTGTTCGCGCTGCGCTCGGTGCGCCACAGCCTGGCCGTGATGACGGCGAGCCTGCTCGCCCTCGCCGCCACCCTGGGCGCGATCACCTGGGTGTTCACCGAAGACCACCTCGCCGCGCGTCTCGGCGTGCGACCCGGCCCGGTCGAACCGTTCCTGCTCGGCATCATCATGATCGTCGTGTTCGGTCTGGCGATCGGGATGCACCTGACGATGCTCAGCAGCCTGCACGCCGCCGCCGACGATCCCGACCAGCGCCGGGCCATCAGCAGCCGCCACGCGGACGTCGGCCACATCGTCGTCACCACCAGCCTGATCATGGTGATCGTGTTCGCGGCGCTGGCCGCACAGCCCGTTCGGGTGATGAAACTGCTGGGCGTCGGCCTGTCGGTGGGTGTCGTCCTGGACGCGCTCGTCGTGCGCATCCTGCTGCTGCCCGCGCTGCTGCACCTGCTGCGACCCGGCCGTGGCATCGACCAGTCCAGCGGCTCCGGTCACGGTGGCCGTGGCCTGCGGGTCTTTCGCAACGGGACGTCCGACACCGGCCCCGTCGGTGGCCGCGTCGGCGCCGGACGCTCCGCGGGTGGTGGCCGGTCCGGTGGTGGCCGCGACGGTGGGAACAGCGGACGTCACCGCATCGCGGCGGCCGAACGCCTGAGCACCCACACCGGCCCGATTGGCCCCTTCGGCTCCTTCGGTCCCGGCGGCTCGGGTGGGTCGGGCATCGTCACGGCGGACGGCCCCTCGCCGCGCGCGGGTTCCCGCCGTTCCAGGCCCGCCGCCGACCCCGGCAGCGCCGCCTCCACCGGCCCGTGGACGATCCCGGCGCCGTCCGCCGCCGGGCGGTTCCGTTCCTCGCCGACCACGACAATGCCCGCCATGCGCCAGTCCGGCGGACCCGGCCATGCCCGGCCGTCCACCACCTCCGCCGCCACCGGTGAGCTGCGCCGATCCAACCGGCACGGTCGCCGCTCCC
>NZ_CADCWS010000368.1 GCF_902806475.1 Candidatus Frankia nodulisporulans | reverse complement strand
GGTGTCAGCCACGTCGGAGATCCGGATTGTTTGCTTTCCGACGGGGATTTTCCTTCGGGTGCCGATCGGTGGGTTTTCGCTGCCCTGAACTCGGTGGGTCCGTTTGTGTTCCCGTCGGAGCCGATATCCGTGGTCATGGATTCCCGGTCGCATGGCGGCGACCGCCCGTCCCGGCCAGTGCGCCGCCTCGTCGGCGCGAACACGCGCACAGGGGGAGCAGCGATGAACGATCTGACCCGACGGCGGCTGGGGCTGTTGGGCGGCGCGACGGCGGTCGGCACCGGACTGGCCGCGTCACCAGCCCGCGCCGCCACCGCACCCACCCCGGTAGCGTCCGCCCCGGCGGCGGCCGCGCCGGCGTTACCCGTCGTGCCTGCCGCGCCGACGACCGCGCCGGGGGCGGGCGGGGCCGCGGCCGTGATCGGGCCTGGTGACGCGCGCTATCAGGATCTGGTCCGCGGGATCAACTACCGCTTCATCGGTCAACCGGACCACGTCCGGCTCGCCACCACGGTGGCGCAGGTGCGCGGTGCCGTCGCCGACGCCGTGCGGGAGAACCGAAGAATCACGGTCCGCAGTGGCGGGCACTGCCTGGAGGGATTCGTCGGCGACCCCGCGGTCAGGGCGGTCATCGATCTCTCGCAGCTCACCGGGGTGTACGCCGACCTGCCACGCGGCGCCGTCGTGGTCGAAGCCGGGGCCACGCTGGGCACGGTCTACGAGGTGCTGTTCAAACGGTGGGGGGGTGACCGTGCCCGGTGGTGTCGGCCCGCAGATCGGTGCCGGCGGGCATATCAGCGGCGGTGGCTACGGCGCGCTTTCCCGGCTGCACGGGCTGGTGGTCGACTATCTGAACGCCGTCGAGGTGGTCGTGGTGGACGCCTCGGGGCAGGCTCGCACGGTGGTGGCGACCGCCGCGGCCGACGATCCGAACCATGATCTGTGGTGGGCGCACACCGGCGGCGGAGGCGGTAATTTCGGGGTTGTCACCCGTTACTGGCTACGCGATCCGCACGCGACCGGGAACAGCCCGGCGACCTGGCTCCCCCAGCCGCCGGCGGCGTTGCTGCTGGCCCAGTACCGCTGGCCGTGGGCCCAGCTCGACGAGACGAGCTACACCCGGATCGTCGCCAACTTCACCCGCTGGCACGAGGCGAACAGCGCCCCGGGTTCCCCGGAGCGCGCCCTGTTCGCGGTGCTGTCGCTCAACAGTGTCAACACCGGAGATCTCGGCCTGACCGTGCAGGTCGACGCCACCGCGCCGAACGCCGCCGGGTTGCTGCGCGACTTCGTCGCGGCGCTGGGGGAGGGCACGAGCGTCGCACCGGTCGGCAACCAGCGGACGCTGCCGTGGTGGGACGCCTTCCGGTATTCAAGCTTCGCCGATTTCGGCCCGGGGATAGGCAACCGGGTGAAGCTCAAGTCGTCCTATCTGCGAAAGAGCTACACCCCGGCGCAGCTGGCGACCCTCTACCGGTGGCTTTCCCGGGCCGGGTATCCGGGGCGGGCCGCGACCGTCCTGCTGGCCGGCTACGGTGGCCGCATCAACAGTCTGCGGGCGGACGAACGGGCCATACCCCAACGTGATTCGGTGATCAAGGCGCAGTACTCCGTGCGGTGGATCGACCCGGCCGAGGACGAGCTGCACCTCAGCTGGGTGCGCGGCCTCTACCGGGAGCTGTTCGCCGACACCGGCGGCGTTCCCGTTCCCGGTGATCGCCACGACGGTGCCTACATCAACTATCCCGATGTCGACCTGGCCGATGCCGCCTGGAACACGTCGTCCACCGCCTGGTCGACGCTGTACTACAAGGGCAACTACCCGCGGCTACGCCAGATCAAGAAGCGCTGGGACCCGCAGGACCGCTTCCACCACGCGCTGGCGGTCCGACCCGCCGAGTAGCGGGCGCCTACGGCCGGCCGCCACCACGGCCGCCACCGCCACCACGGCCGCCACCGCCACCACGGCCGCCACCGCCACCACCCGCCGGCGCCTGGCCGCCACCACCCGCGGTGGTCGTCGTGTCGACGCCGACGGTGAGCGCGACGGTGTAACCGGCGGTGACGCTGCCGGTGACCGTGCCGAGCTGCTGGGCGCCGCTGTCGTCGCCGAAGACGTTGTCGCCGGCCAGACTGACCCGGGCCAGGTTCGTCACCGACGTGGCGTAACCGGTCTGCTGGTAGACGACGTCGCAGGTCGCCTTCGGAAGGGCGATCTGGGACGTCGCGATCGCCCTGGTGGAGTCGGTGATGCTCGCCTGGTCGGGATGGACCTCGAAGTGGATGTGCGGCCAGCGTCCGTCATAACAGGCGGGGAAGATACTGGTGAAGCTGACCGTGCCGTTCGCGTCGGCGATCTGGACACCACGCAGATAGTTCTGGTCGGTGATGCCCTGTGAATACAGGGAGTACTTTCCGTCCCGGTCGCAGTGCCAGGCGTAGACGGCGACGCCGGTAAAGGCCGCGCCGCTGTTCGCGAGATCCCTGATGGTCAGCGAGATGGTCGTGGGAACACCCTGCGCGGTGCCGCTCGCCCCGCCGAAACTGCTGCGGATGTCGCGGCGGACGATGCCGTCCAGCTCCAGCACGTCCGGTCCGTTCGACCCGTCGCCCGGGTAGGGGCCGGCGGTCTCCTCGGGGATCTCCGCCAACGTCGAGCCGCTGCCGCTGGCGCCGCTCGTGGCAGCAGCGGTGCTGGACGAGCTGGTGGCGGACGCGTCCGCGGAGGTGTCGCAGGCGGCGAGACCCGCGGTGGCGGCACCCACGCCGAGGAAGGCCAGTAGCCGGCGCCGGTTCATCGCGGTGCGCAGGTCGAAGGCCAGACCCTGGTCGACGAGCTCCTCGCCGGGGCGGGGCAACGGCCGACCCTCGTAGGTCGGGCGCGGACGGCGGGCGGAGGGTCGGTGCGCCATGCGAGGCTCCGTCTCTCGGTGGAGATCCTCAGTAAGCCGCCCCGGCCTGTGCGTCTGCTGTGCGAGGTCTGTGGGAATCCTGTGCCGCCGGACGGGCGCCGCTGCCCGCCCGGACCCGCCGCCGGCCGAGGCCCACGGTCGGCCTGTTCGGTCGCCGGCCCATGGATTCGCCAAGGTCGATATTGACGTCGACTT
>NZ_CADCWS010000367.1 GCF_902806475.1 Candidatus Frankia nodulisporulans | reverse complement strand
GGACAGCGGCGGGCCGACGCGAACCGACCGTGCCCGGCCGCACCCTCGGCACAATAACGGGAACAAGGCCGCACCGCCCCCGTGGCCTGGCACCTCATGCGCACGGGCACATCATAGGTCATGTCGCACCAATGAGATATGCCCAGTAACGCAATCGAACGGTACGGATCACACCGGATCACACCGATGGATCCGGGCCCACGCCCGCTGGCACGGTGCGTGGCACGGCGGACTGCCACGTAACACGTCGGGGGTCTCACCGCCACGCGGGGCCGCCCGGCCGGCCCACTGTCGGTGATCACCCGTAGTCTCGCAGACGGCGCGGTCCGATCGCGACACCGACATCGACTCCGACGAGAAGGCGGATCAGAGCTTGTGACGACGACAGCTGTCCCCCAGCAGTCCATCCATCAACGGATCGCCGAGGAACTCGGCGTGCGCCAGGGGCAGGTGGCGGCGGCGGTCGACCTGCTCGATGGGGGCGCCACCGTGCCCTTCATCGCCCGCTACCGCAAGGAGGTGACGGGCACCCTCGATGACACCCAGCTGCGCACCCTGGAGGAGCGGCTGCGCTACCTGCGGGAGCTGGAGGAGCGGCGCTCGGCGGTGCTCGAGTCCATCCGGTCCCAAGGCAAGCTGGATGACGCCCTCGAGGCGCAGATCCTCGCCGCCGACTCGAAGGCCCGGCTCGAGGACATCTACCTGCCCTACAAGCCCAAGCGGCGGACGAAGGCGCAGATCGCCCGCGAGGCCGGCCTCGAGCCGCTCGCCGACGCGCTGCTCGGCGACCCGTCGCTGGACCCGCACGGCACCGCCAGCGGCTACGTCGACGCCGACCGCGGTGTGGCCGACGCCGGCGCGGCGCTGGAGGGCGCCCGGGCGATCCTGGTGGAGCGCTTCGCCGAGAACGCCGACCTGATCGGCGCGCTGCGCGAGCAGATGTGGTCGCGCGGCACGTTGGTGTCGAAGGTGCGCGAGGGCAAGCAGGAGGCCGGCGCGAAGTTCGCCGACTACTTCGACTTCGCCGAGCCGTTCACCTCGCTGCCCTCACACCGCATCCTCGCGGTGTTCCGTGGTGAGAAGGAGGAGGTTCTCGACCTCACCCTCGAACCCGCCGAGCCGCCCGCGCCGGACACCCCGCCGGTGCCCGGGCCGAGCGACTACGAGCGGCGCATCGCCGAGGCGTTCGACATCAGCGACGCCGGCCGCCCCGCCGACCGCTGGCTCGCCGACACCGTCCGCTGGGCGTGGCGCACCCGCGTCCTCGTCCACCTCGGGGTGGACCTGCGGATGCGACTGTGGACGGCGGCCGAGGAGACCGCGGTGAAGGTGTTCGCCGCGAACCTGCGTGACCTGCTGCTCGCCGCCCCCGCCGGCAGTCGGTCGACGATGGGCCTGGACCCGGGCTACCGCACCGGGGTGAAGGTCGCCGTCGTCGACACGACCGGCAAGGTCGTCGCCACCGACACCATCTACCCGCATGTGCCGGCCCGCCGGTGGGACGAGTCGATCGCCACCCTGGCCCGGCTCGCCGCCGCGCACTCCGTCGATCTCGTCTCGATCGGCAACGGGACGGCGTCCCGGGAGACCGACAAGCTCGCCGAGGACCTGATCCGCAAGCACCCGGAGCTGTCCCTGACCCGGGTGACCGTGTCGGAGGCCGGGGCGTCGGTGTACTCGGCGTCGGCCTACGCCGCCGGCGAACTGCCCGAGCTGGACGTGACGCTGCGCGGCGCGGTGTCGATCGCGCGCCGGCTGCAGGACCCGCTCGCCGAGCTCGTCAAGATCGAGCCACGGTCGATCGGTGTCGGCCAGTACCAGCACGACCTGTCCGAGACGCGCCTGGCGACGTCCCTGGACGCGGTGGTCGAGGACTGTGTGAACGCCGTCGGCGTGGACGTCAACACCGCCTCCGCGCCGCTGCTCACCCGCGTCTCGGGGATCGGCGCGGGGCTCGCCGAGAACCTGGTGCGCCACCGCGACGAGAACGGCCCGTTCCGGAGCCGGGAGGCACTGCGGGCGGTACCCCGGCTGGGACCGAAGGCGTTCGAGCAGTGCGCCGGCTTCCTGCGCGTCCTCGGCGGCGACGACCCGCTGGACGGCTCCAGCGTGCACCCCGAGTCCTACCCTGTGGTCCGGCGCATCCTCGCCACCACCGGCCAGGAGCTCACCTCGCTCATCGGCAACGGCAAGGTGCTGCGGTCGCTGAAGCCGTCCGACTTCGTCGATGACACCGTCGGCCTGCCCACCGTCACCGACATCCTCGCCGAGCTGGACAAGCCCGGTCGCGACCCGCGGCCCGCCTTCCGCACGGCGGCGTTCTCCGAGGGTGTCGAGACCCTGGCCGACCTCACCCCCGGCATGACCCTCGAGGGCTCGGTGACGAACGTGGCCGCGTTCGGCGCGTTCGTGGACATCGGAGTCCACCAGGACGGCCTGGTGCACGTCTCGGCCATGTCGAAGAACTTCGTCAGCGATCCGCGGGAGGTCGTCAAGTCCGGCGACATCGTCACGGTGAAGGTCCTGGACGTCGACATTCCCCGCAAGCGCATCTCGCTGACCCTGCGTCTGGACGACGAGCCCGGTGCCGCCACCTCAGGCGGCGGCGGTGGCGGCCGGCGCGGTGCTGGCCGTGAGGCCGCCGTACGCGACGGTGCCGCCCGGGATGGCGGCGAGGGCGGACGGCGTGGCACCGGGGCAGGTTCCAGCTCCAGCGGCGCTGGTGGCTCCGGGGGCTCCGGTGGCGCTGGTGGCTCCGGGGCGGGTTCCGGTTCCGGTGGCGCCGGCCGTGGGGCCGGTGGCGGCGGTGATCGTCGCGCTGGCCAGGGTGGCGGTCCCGGTGGTCGCGGCCGTGGTCCCGGCGGGCAGGACGGCGGCCGTGGTGGCGGTCGGACCGGTTCCGGCGGTTCCGGCGGCGCAGGTGGTTACCGCGGTGGTGGCGGCGGTGGCGGTGGCGGTGGCAACCGCGGTGGCTCCGGTGGGGGCCGTCGGGGTGCGCCCGACGGGGCGATCGCCGACGCGCTGCGCCGGGCCGGGCTGGTCACCGGTGACCAGGTGACCCTCGACGGCCATGACGCCGGCTCCGGTCGCGGCTCAGGTGCCAGCAGCGGTCGCCGCCGCG
>NZ_CADCWS010000366.1 GCF_902806475.1 Candidatus Frankia nodulisporulans | reverse complement strand
CTTCTCGTACGGGTCCTCGAGCTCGATCTCCTTGGCGATGGAGACACCGTCGTTGGTGATCGTGGGGACGCCCCACTTCTTCTCCAGCACGACGTTGCGACCCTTGGGGCCGAGCGTGACCTTGACGGCGTCGGCCAGCTGGTTCATGCCGCGCTCCAGGCCGCGCCGAGCCTCCTCATCGAAGGCAATGATCTTCGGCATGGTTTCTGGGTCCTCCCAGTGGGATGGCAGGTTCGATGGCCTGGCCACAACGACGCCCGCGACGGACGGCTCCCGCCAGCTCCGACCAGGTGCGGACAAACCGCCATCACAGCCGGGAGGACTGGGCAGCCTCGCCGTTTCAGCCTTGGCACTCCCATCACGAGAGTGCCAGCTCATGTTTAGCACTCACCCTGGGAGAGTGCAAGCGCGCCGTCGGTCGGCGAGCCCCGCGGCACCCGCTGTTCCCCGTCCCGAGCCGTCCCCGCAACCGGCTGTGCGACCGTTCGTCCCCTGCCGTTCCCCTCGTCCGCGTCCGGCGGCGCCGACAACCCCTTCTCGGACATTTCGGACGCATCCTGGACGCCCGGTGGGTGCCGCTGGACGTCGGCGGACGTCGCTCCACGCCCCGTGCCCAGGGGTCGGACACGGGGCGTGGGCAGGCCTCAGGCGGCGGAGTCGTCGCCCAGGCCGGCGGCCTCGAAGGCGCGCAGGGAGGGCTTGATGGTGGCGGTGGGGCCACCGGTCTCGACCAGCGGGTCGAGGGTCTTCAGGCCGTCACCGGTGTTGTAGATGACGGTCTCGGCCTCGGGGTCGAGCAGGCCCTCGCGCAGCAGACGGCGCAGGGTCGCCACCGTGACACCACCGGCGGTCTCCCCGAAGATCCCCTCGGTGCGGGCGAGCAGACGCATGCCCTCGAGGATCTCGGGGTCGGTGACGTCGGTGATCGCGCCGCCGGTGCGGCGGGCGACGTCCAGGGCGTAGGGGCCGTCGGCGGGGTTACCGATGGACAGCGACTTGGCGATCGTCGACGGACGGACGGGGGCGACGGTGTCGACCCCGCGGCTGAAGGCGGCGGCGACGGGGTTGCAGCCGGCGGCCTGGGCACCGAAGACCCGGTAGGGGGTCGGCTCGACCAGGCCGAGCTTGCCGAGCTCACCGAACGCCTTGTCGACCTTGGTCAGCAGCGAGCCGGACGCGATCGGCACGACGACCTGCTGGGGGAGCCGCCAGCCGAGCTGCTCGGCGACCTCGTAGCCCAGCGTCTTGGAACCCTCGGCGTAGAACGGGCGCACGTTGACGTTGACGAACGCCCACTCGTACTCGCCGGCCAGTTCGCTGCACAGCCGGTTGACATCGTCATAGGTGCCCTGGATGGCGACCAGGGTGCCGCCGTACACACCGGTGGAGACGGTCTTGCCGGCCTCGAGGTCGTGCGGGACGAGGACGACCGAGCGCAGCCCGGCGCTGGCGGCGTGCGCGGCCACCGACTGGGCGAGGTTACCGGTGGACGCGCAGGCCACCGTGGTGAAACCAAGCTCACGGGCGGCGGACAGGGCGACCGAGACAACCCGGTCCTTGAACGAGTGGGTGGGGTTGGCGCTGTCGTCCTTGACGTACAGCGTCTTCATCCCGAGCTCGGCGGCCAGCCGCGGGGCGTGGCGCAGCGGCGTCCAGCCGGCACCGAGGGAGACCCGGCGGGACGGGTCGTGGCCGGCGGGCAGCAGCCCGACGTAACGCCACAGGTTGCGCGGGCCGGCCTCGATCGACTCCCGGGTGACCCGGCGCAGCAGGTCCGGGTCGTAGGAGATCTCCAGCGGCGCGAAGCACTCGACGCACACATGGCTCGGTGACAGCGGGTAGGTCGCTCCGCAGTGGCGACAGGACAGGCCAACGGCGGGGTTGGCCACGTCCAGGGCGGAGGCGGTGGCGCGCTCGGGCGCGAGAGTCATGGAGAAGCTCCTCATCTTTCCCGCGGCAACCTGCCACAGGTCGGAATTAGCACCTGCCGCGCACGCACAGCGTGCGGGTGGTTGCCGGGGCTTCGCCGGGCCGTTCCCTCTGCCCCTCTGGATGAGCCAGATGAAGTTGTCTGTCCGTACTGTAGACCGCGTGCCCGAGATCGTGCACCGATGTTTCCGTGGTTCACGGTTGTGTGCCGCATCAGCCAGCGTCCCACCGGGTGCCGTCCTAGGACCAGGGAGTTCATAACAGTGAGTGTCCGCGTCGTCTACACCGATCTTGACGGCACGATGGTCGGGCCCGGGGGCTGCTTCTTTCTCGCCGAGGGCGGGGGGGTGACCCTGGAGCCCGCGCGGGCACTCATCGAGCTGCACGCCGCGGGCGTCCTGCTGGTGCTGGTGAGCGGGCGCACCCGGCCGCAGCTGCTCGAGGCGGCGCAGATCTTCGGCGCGGACGGGTTCATCGGCGAGCTCGGTGCGATCGTCGGCTGGAACCGCGGGCGCGACAGCGAGATCCTGCGCGGTGCGATGCCGTCCGACTTCGACCAGGTCCCACCCGTCCTGCTGGACAAGCTGATCGACCGTCATCCCGGTGAGCTGGAACTGCACACGCCCTGGCACACCGGGCGTGAGATCGATGTGATGCTGCGCGGGCGGATCGAGGTCGCCGAGGTCGACGCGTGGCTCACCGAGATCGGTTTCGGCTGGCTGAGCATGCGCGACAACGGGCTGATCTCGCCGTCGCACATGCCGCACCTCGGTGGCCAGCCGCACGTCTACCACCTGGTGCCAGACGGCGTCAGCAAGGGCGACGCCGTGGCCTATGATCTGCGCCGACGTGGGCTGTCGCCGACCGAGGCGATCGCGATCGGCGACTCGGCGAGTGATCTGGAGATGGCGGCGCACGTCGGTCGGATGCACCTGGTCGCCAACGCGCTGCGTCATCCCAGTATCCCCGGGCTGCTACCGAAGTACGACAACGTCGCCGTTGAGGACAGCTCCGTCGGCGCCGGTTGGGCCAATGCGGTGCGTCAGGCCATCGTCGACTGAGAGTCACCGAGGGTTGTCTCGGGTCGAGGGTGCGCGGGCGGTGGCTGTCCGGCGAAAAGGCATCGGTACCAGCGAGAGACCAACATCTGGACCGAGCGGTGCGCCGGAGCGGGCCTTCACGGCGGCGCAGATGGCCTACTCTCCGCTGT
>NZ_CADCWS010000365.1 GCF_902806475.1 Candidatus Frankia nodulisporulans | reverse complement strand
GCCGGACAGCCCCATCCCCGCCAGATCCACTCCGGTACCGCAAGGGAGCGTCATGGAGAAGGTCGTCTTCGTCGCCCACCAGCCGGGGGACACCCCCTCGCTCAGCCCCGCCGACGTCGAACAGCTCAACCAGCGTCTGCTGGGCGCACTGCCCGCCGAGCGCTATCTCGGGATCAGCCTGCAACTGGAGGACCGCGCGACGACCGACCGGTGGCAGCGTCGCACCGAGCCCGTCGCCCGTCGTTTCGCCGCCACGCTGTCGGTGTGGGTCGAGGCCGGCGAGGACACCGCGGACGCCGCCGCCCTCGTCGACGACGTGTGGCCGGACCACGTGACCGGTGTGGTGACCGGAGGCCGTCGTCAGATGGAACGGCCCCCGGCAGGTCAGCGTCACCCAGCCGCTGCCGGGCCACACCGTGACCGCGCTGCTCTACCGGCCGCCGTCGCTGACCCACGACCAGCTCGTGCGGCACTGGATCGACGTGCACCAGCCGATGTCCCTGCGCATCCACCCGGCGCGGAACTACGTGCGTAACGTGGTCGCCCGCGTGCTGCCGGCGGCGGGCAAGCCGGCCTCCGACGACCCGTTCTCCGACACCACGCAGTTCGACGCGATCAGCGACGAGTACTTCGCCTCGCTCGAGGACATTCTCGATCCGTCCCGTTTCTACGGGGGCGACGTCAGCCAGACGACCTGGCAGCAGAACGCCACCACGATCGGCGACGACGTCAGGCTTTTCCTCGACGGCACCCGCATGGCCGCCGCGATCATGGACGAATACCTGCTGCGCGACTTCCGCGCGCCCCGCGCACCCGGCGTCAGCTGACCCGGATTCGCCCGCACCACGGGGCGGAGAAAGCCTGGCGGCCGTCCTCGACGGGCCGCCGCACGGGAACCGGAATCCCCGGTTCCAGCACCAGCATTCACATGACGAAAGGTGATTGACCCATGAGTCAGCTCACTGGTGAGGTGGCCGTTGTCACCGGTGCCGGACGTGGCATCGGACGCGCCATCGCCCTGCGCTACGCCGAGGAGGGCGCGGCCGTCGTGGTCTCGGCGCGCTCCACGGACGAGATCGAGGAGACGGCGTCCCTCATCCGGGCGGCGGGCGGGCGGGCGGCGGCACACACGGCCGACGTGACCGACCTGGCCTCCGTCCAGGCGCTGCTGGACTTCACGACGACCGAGTTCGGTGCGCCGACCATCCTGGTGAACAACGCCGGTGGTGGCGTCCCCGGCACGTCGGGCAGGTTCGAGAACATGGACCCCGAGGCGATCGTCCGCGGTCTGAACCTGAACCTGATCGCCGCGATCCACCTCACCCGCCTGGCGCTGCCGGCCATGCTCGAGGCCGGGCACGGACACATCATCAACGTGGCCAGCGGCGCCGGCATGGTCGGCATGCCCTACCTGGTTCCCTACGGCGTCTCCAAGACGGGAATCATCCGTTTCTCGGAAATGCTCGCGCTCGAGCTGGAAGGCCGCGGCGTCGCGGTCTTCTCGTTCACTCCAGGCAATGTGCTCAGCAAGCTGACCGATCCGATGTGGCCCATCCGTGAGAGCCTCGCGGCGAACCCGCCGGAGAACTTCTCCTGGATCTTCCCGCCCGGCCACGAGCTGGAGGACAAGGGCTGGTACCCGCCGGAGCGGGCCGGGGAGATGGCCACGTTCCTCGCCTCCGGCAAGGCCGACGCGGTCTCCGGGAAGTTCTTCGCCGCCCACTACGACGAGCACGAGATCGTCGCCCAGGCCGAGCGGGTGGGACGCGAGGAGCTGTACGCGCTGCGCATCCCGACGCTGGACGGGCTCGAGCCCTCCATCCTCTACGGCGAGCGGGCCCGTAAGCAGGCCGACGCCACCAGCTGATCTCGCTGGACGACCGAGCCGGTGATCCCACCGGCCGATCTGACTGCCAGGGCGGTACCGCGGGTCAACGACGACCTCGTGGTGTCGCCCTGGTCGGCGTGGGCGTGGGCGTGGTGAGCAGGACGGCGGTGAGCACGAGCAGACCCATCGGCAACGTGTAGTGATTGAAGAAGGTCTGCTTGTTCATCAGGCTCGCGCCGAGCAGGACGAGCGCCCCGCCGAGGCAGAACCCGCCCGCGTCGCCCCGGGCCCGCCAGGCCAGCGCGTAGGCCGCGACCAGCACGACCAGCGCTGGTCCGAAACCGAGCGTCACACCGAAATGGGACGCCCAGCCCGGCACCGACAGCGAGTGGCCAAGAACCTTGTAGCGCAGGTTCGTGACCACCGCGTCGTCGACGAAGTCGCCCGGGCCGGCGAGCAGCCAGGGCGCGACCAGCAGCAGCGCCGTGCCCGCGCTCACCGCCGTGCGCCGCACCCCGAACGCCGGCCAGGCCGCCGCGAGCGGGACCAGCAGCGCCACATGCTGTTTGGACGCCAGCGCCAGCGCGAACGCGACCACCGCCAGCCGGAGATGCCCGTGGCGCACCGCCAGCACCATCCCGGCCAGGCAGGCGATCAGCAGCGGTTCGGTCCACGACTGCTGCAGCGCGTACATCGACTCCGGCAGGATCACCACCAGCAGCGGCAGCATCCCCACCGCCCCGGTGGTGGTGCCCAGCCGGCGGGCGCAGATCGCCGCGACGGCGAGCGCGGCGAGCAGGCCGTAACGGACGTCGCCGAGCAGCAGCCGGGCCGGGGCGAGCAGCACCGACGTCCAGGGCAGGTACGGGTAGACGTCGAACAGGCCGTCGACGCCGTAGGACGCCCGGTCCGGCGCCCACTGCTGGCGGTACAGGTCGGCGCCGTGGACGAGCCCGACCGCGGAGACCTGCAACAGGTGGAACACGTCGATGCGCGGGGTGGGGGCGGCCCGGATGGTGGCCACCCCGGCCGCGCAGGCCAGCGCCAGCAACGTCCAGAACAGCGCCGTGGAGCCGCGGCCAGGCCCGACCGGCCGCCATCGTGGCCGGCCGCCCGACACGCCCCGACCGCCACCCGGCACGACGGCTTCGCGCTCCGACGCCTGAGCATCGCCGTCCGGTGCCCGGCGGGGGCCGACGAGGTCCAGGGCGATGGTGGCGGCGGCCAGCAGGCCGGCGCAGGCCGCGAGGATGTCGGCGACGGTGGCCAGCGTTCCGCTGGCGTAGTAACGGGGATGGCGCACCAGCGGACCGATCCCCACGGTGAGCGCGA
>NZ_CADCWS010000364.1 GCF_902806475.1 Candidatus Frankia nodulisporulans | reverse complement strand
CGGGGGCGAAGGCGTCCCGGCCCGAGTTCGATCTCATGATGAAACTGCTCCGGGCCGGCGACACGTTGAAGGTCACCCGGTTGGACCGGCTCGGCCGGTCCCTGCTGCACCTGGTCACCCTCGGCGCCGACCTCACCGAACGGCAGATCGGCCTGCACGTCGTCGAGCAGGGCATCGACACCGCCACCGCCGAAGGCCGCGCCATGTTCGGCATGCTCTCGGTGCTCGCCGAGTACCAGCGCGAGCTCATCGTCGCCAACACCCACGACGGCCTCGCCGCCGCCCGCGCCCGCGGCCGCACCGGCGGACGACGCCCCCGCCTCACCAGCGACCAGGCCGCCCTCGCCCAACGGCTCTACGACACCGGCGAGCACACCGTCGCCCAGATCGCCGCCATGTTCGGCGTCCCCCGCTCCACCGTCTACGGCCACCTCGACAAGGCCAGCATCGGCAAGCGGCCCGCCACCACAGGAAGCGGCATGAACGGCCAGGTGTGACCGCCACAGGTCACCTGTGACCGAAGCTACGGGCGGGCCGACATGGCCTGCACGTCGACGTGTGCACCGCGTGCAGACCGGTGTGCACGAGCCGTGCAACCCGCGTGCACGAACCCGCCGTGCACGGCCCCCTACGCGCGCGGGCGCGCGCCTGCGCGCGTAGGGGGCGGCCGCGTGCACCGCTGCACACCGGGCAACCCGTCAGGCAACCCGTCAGGCAACCAGGAGAGCAACCGCCCCCCGCGACGCACCGGCGCCGGCCGCCTGGCCCTCGTCGGCGAACCGCGCGACGCTGGATCCATGGCGAAGCACTCAGACAACGACGACGACCGTTCGACGCCGATGACCTCGGAGGATGCCTCCCGGATCCAGTCCGCCGGCGACCGTGATCCCGGCAGCCGCACCGGACAGACCGGGTTCGGGCCCCGCGCGCAGTCCGCGGCCGCCGGCAACGCCCAAGACGACGACGACTGACGTCGTGCCGCCCGCCGCACCCGGCACCGACCACGACGACCACCAACGCCAGATCCGCCGGCGACGGTCGCGGTAGCGCCCGTCCAGCCCCACCAGGCCGCCGCACGCCATGGTCCGCGGCCGCCGGGGATGCCGCGTGCGACCGCTACCGCCCAGCTCCCCGGCCCGGTGCCGGCAGCCTGGCCGCTACCTGGTCGCGGGGGCCGCGCGACCAGGCGCCCGTCGTGGGTCCGCCGCGCTGGCGATCGCAGCCTGCCCCGGGCGTCGAAAACGCCCGGTTTCCACTCCCCGCCCTACTCCCCGCCCCACTCCCCGCCCCACTCCTCACCACCGCGGGGGCCGGGCGGCCGTCGTCGCAGGCCAGCACCGGCAGGCAACCCGCACGAGGATGTCCGACATCTCTATGCAGCTGGGAGGAGATGGACGACAGCGGGACGGTCGAGCGCACACCGCCCGCCGTCAAGCCTCCCGGGTCAAGCCGTTGCGGCCTTGACCGGCCTGATTTTCAACATCATCGGAGGGGGTGATCGTTCATGATCGAAAAACGTGGAAGATTGTCAATGCCGTTGACTAACTCGAGATTTCATGATCTACAAAGCCCGAACCATTGATCAAAATCAGCGGCTGGGCGAGCGTCTCGGCATGATCATCTATTGATTCCGGTGGTCGTCTCTCCGGAAACGGTCGTCACGTGATGACCGTCAGATGATCGTGTCCCGCGAGTGGTAGGCGTCGGGCATCACCGCGTCGATGACGACCAGGACGTCGCCCTCGATCGGACCTGGTGGCGCGCAGTCCTCGCACAGTTCGCGGGCGTACGGCACGGCCACCGGCTGGTTGTAGCCCGGGATGATCGGGTCTCCGCATCCCACGCACTGCCCGGTGATCGCGCAGGTCTGGCACCGGTCACGCCGGCCTGGCACGCTCGGGGGCAGCGCGGTCACCCCGGGGATCAGCGCGGCCCCACAGCCGGAGCACTGGGGTGGGATCGCGTCGTCCTCGTCGGTCCAGTCATCGCCCAGCGGGTCCATGGCGGTCCTCCGGTCGTCAGATGATGTACGACGTGGGGTTGTCGAGGTCGATGATCACCCCGGGCACGTACCGGCTCCCACCGTCACCCTGGCCGTCGGTCTCGTCGTCGTCCCAGGGTGACGACGTCGGCCCATACAGGCAGTCCGCGCACTCGCCCACCCCGGTCGCTGTCGTCCCCGGGATCAGCGCCGTCCCGCACCGGGTGCACGTCCCGGTCGCGCCGAGCGCGTCCACGTCCTGGCCCTCGCCACCGGCCGGCTGCTGCTCGCTCATCAGGTCCTCCCCGTCGTCGATCCTCATGGTCATGATTCCGTGGGCCCGGCCACGCCGGCGAGACGGGCCAGCAGATCGCCGTGGCATGGCCGTGGTGCGCACCAGCATCCGAGTGCGCGGCCGCGGAGCTCGCCGAGGCGGGCGAGCAGGTCCGGCCGGGCAGCCAGGTGCCGCTCGTAGGCGGCGATCACCTCCGCCCGTTCGTCAGCGGACGCGCCTGGACGCAGCCGGTACGGGTTGCCCCACGGCGTCCCCCTACCGATCCTGACCAGCCGGCCCGTGGCGGCCAGATGGCGCAGCAACGGGCCGTACGGCTGGTACAGCCCCGGCAGACGCACCACCACGGTCACACCGGCCGCCAGGAGCTCGAGCAGCCGCACGTCCGGGGCGGCCAGGCCGTCCGGGAGATCGGCGTCGTCGAACAGGCCGGCCTGCACCGGCAGCGGGCGCGTCATGCGGTACCGACCTCGGTCCGCTCGTCACCCGTGATGAGCGCCTGGTGCACCTGCTCGGCGAACCACCAGCGGCGGGCGGTGACCCGGCTAGCCCGGTAGGGCTCGGGTGCCACCAGCACCTCGAGCTGCGACCCGACGATCAGGCCGACGCCGTAGAAGTCGGCCTCCGTGCAGGCGGCGAGCAGGTCGCGCGGTGCCCGGGGCAGCACGATCGCCCGGGCGCAGAACGGGGCGTAGCGGCCGGCCGCCACCAGCCCGGCCTGCCAGCCACGCAGGGCGGGCACGACGGCGAGTGCCGGGGTCAGCGGCGGCCGCGCCTGGCGGACGATCCCGTCCGGCCCCGGCTCGACACAGCCCGCCGGAGCGACGTCCAGGGCGCGCCGCTCACGGTCGGACAGGCCGGCCACCGGCACGGGCAGGCCGTGGGGCAGGCCCAGCAGCGCCTCCAGCAGCGGCACGTCGGTGACCGCGCCCAGACCCAC
>NZ_CADCWS010000363.1 GCF_902806475.1 Candidatus Frankia nodulisporulans | reverse complement strand
CTAATTGTTCTTTGCCGGCTACTATGTCGACCACCCCGCAACACCGTTCAGGAAAGGGCCTCCAGGTGTCAATCCGTGCACTGTCGGCATTACCCGTCGCACTGCTGTGTCTGTCGGCACTGGTCGGCTGCAGCGCCGACTCGGCCACATCGGCGGCGTCCTGCAACGGACCCGGAGTCTCCCCGAATGAGGTCAAGGTAGGCCTCATATATCCGGACACAGGGTCACTTTCCACCATATTTCAGTCGACTCGGGCCGGGTTGAACGCCCGCCTCGGCGTGGCGAACGCCGCCGGCGGTGTGAACGGCCGGAAGATCACCTACGAATGGGCCGACGACCGGGGTCGGGTGGACACCAACGGAGTGGTCAGCCGGAACCTGGTGGACGATCGGAACAGCTTCGCGATCCTCGAGGCGACCCCCACCTCGTCCGGTGGAGCCGACTACCTGGCTTCCCGGGGAATTCCGGTGCTCGGCGTCGCCGCGGAGCCCGTGTGGTCGCAGTACCGGAACATGTTCACCTACAGCTACTCCCAGGGTACCGTCAACTCGACGGACTCGGTCACCACCTTCGGGAAGTACGCCCAGCAGCTCGGCGGGACCCGGGCGCTGGTCATCGTCGATCCCGCCGGCATCGGCGTCTCCGACAAGACGGCCCAGCAGTTGCGGGCCAGCTTCCAGTCGGTGGGGATGGCCGTGGGTTCGGCGGCGGCCGACGAGGACCCGACCCAGAGCCAGATCGACGAGATCGTCCGGCGAGTCGCCGCAGACAAGGTGGACACGCTGGCCAGCGCGCTGTCCAGCAGCACTTTCGCGAAGATCGTCGCCGCGGTGCGACGCAGCGGCGCCAGTCCGAAGGCCATCCTCAGCGCCAACGAGACTCCCGGTACCCAGCTTCTGCAGGAGTACGGCCCGCTGCTGGCCGGTCTGACCGTCTACTCCGCCCAGCCGGTCGATCCGACCTCGCCCTCGTTCACCGCCTATCGGGACGCCCTGGCCCGCTACTCCCCCGACCTGGGGGACACCAGCCAGACCCTCGCGCGGGTCGGCTACGTCGTCGGCGACATGCTGGTCCGCGGTCTCCAGGAAGCCGGTCCCTGCCCCACCCAGGCGGGCTTCATCAGTCATCTGCGCGCGGTGAAGAACTACAACGCCGGCGGTCTCATCACCCCCATCGACTTCGACGCGGACTTCGGGAAGCTTCCGGTCTGCTACCCGTTCACCGCGGTCAACTCGGCCGGTAACGGCCTCATCACCACCGCCGCCAACTTCTGCGGGGAGCGCGTCAGCGCCTGACCCGCCGTTGTCGCACCCACGCCGTCGTCCAGCCCGTCAGCTGTCCACCGCCGTTCTCCCAGCCGGCCGCGGGGCTCCTCTCTCCCCGTCATGCCCCACCTGACCGTAGCCGTCGCGTCCCGGCCAGGTGGGGCAGTACGCTGCGCGGACTATGGAACTGTGGGAGATCGCGGCGCGGGAGCGCATTCGCGACGCACTGGTGCGGTACAGCTGGTCTGGTGACGGGCTGCGCCTGGACGAGCTCGCGCTGGCCTTCTGCGCGGACGGCGAGCTGGAACTGCGCGGCCAGGCACCCCTGCGCGGCCGAGCGGCGATCGTCGCCTTTCTCGGCGGCACAACGGCATCGGCGGCATCGGCGGCATCCAGGCATCAGCCGCCACCCGACGGGGCTGCCGTGGGCGGGCGGCGGATCGTCCGACACAACCTGACGAACACCCGGTTCCTCGAGCTCTCCCCGACCGAGGCACGGGTGGCCACCTATTTCACGGTGGTCACCGAGATCGGCCTGGACCACTATGGACGTTATCGGGACACGTTCGTTCCGGTCGGTGACGAGTGGCTGATCCGCCACCGGTTCGTCTCGACGGACTGGCACGCGCCGAACTCGACGATGGTCGCCCGTCCGAGCGCGATCTCGGGCTCCGACAATCAGGGTGATCCGCGGGGCTCGGCCACCCAGGTCGCGAATCCCGGCTGATGACGGGGGCGACCTGACCGTCCGCCCGCACCCTGGGTGGGTGGACGGTAGCCCAGACCGCCTCGTCACCACCGCCTGGCCAGTGTCCGCAGGGCCGACCGCATCTACGTTCCCGACGACGGTCAGGTCGTCGGGAACGGTACCCACACCGAGCTGATGGGCCGGCCCGGTATCTACCGCGACCTGTTCACCCTGCGGGCCCGCCAGTTCGTCGATCTCGACGACACCGTCGGCGCCGGTTCACCAGACGCCCCCGATGCGCCGACCATGGTCCGACAGCGGTAGCGTCGCAGTCGTCCGCCCCCATTGATCTGCGCACGCTGGAGGATGCTGCACCCGATGCGGCTGCATGTCGGCGCTGCGATGTGGGCGCACGCCTCGTGGAACGGGCGGTTCCTCCCGCATCCGCTGCCCGCCACCGAGCGGCTGCGTCATTACGCGAGCTGGTGCACGGCGGTCGAGGGCAACACCACCTTCTACGCCACCCCGGGTGTGGACACCGTGCGATCCTGGGCCCGACAGACCGACCCGGATTTCCGCTTCGTCCTGAAACTACCCAGGGTGATCACCCATGACCGGCGGCTGAACGATGTGGACGCACCGCTGCGCGCCTTCCTCGACGCGGTGGCACCCCTCGGGCCCCGGGTCGCGGCGCTGTGGCTGCAGTTCCCGCCCGCGTTCACTCCGTATGACGTCGCGGCGCTCGCGGCCTTCCTGCGCGGCCTGCCGCGGACACACAGGTACGCCGTCGAGGTCCGGCATCCGGCGTTCTTCACCGACCCGGCGGCCGCCCAGGTCCTAGAGCGGGCGTTGCTGACCGTCGGCGCCGAATGGGTTCCGTTCGACACCACCGTGTTCTTCGCCAGCCCACCCACCAGCGACGCCGAACGGGACGCCTGGACGAAGAAGCCGCGGGTGCCACGCCGCACCCACGCCCTGACCGACCGCCCGATCATCCGCTACCTCGGCCGCGACGACCCGGTACGCACCGCCGCGGGCTGGCGGCCCTGGGCCGACCGCTGTGCCGCCTGGCTACAGGAGAACCGCTCCCCCACCGTCTTCATCCACACCCCGGACAACGCCGACGCGCCGCGGTTGGCCCGCCAGTTCCACGACGACGTCCGCGCCCGTGTCCCCGAACTCGATCTCGCCCCGCTACCGGCTCCCCTGCCCGCCGCACCCCCCACCCTGTTCTAGTCCCACCGGTCCGTTCGTCCAGCCGGCTCTTCTCGTCAAAACAATCAAAGCC
>NZ_CADCWS010000362.1 GCF_902806475.1 Candidatus Frankia nodulisporulans | reverse complement strand
AGGCCGTGCAGCAGAGAGGTCAGCGACCGGATCTCCTCGGTGACGAGGCGACCGAGCACCGAGGATGGCGGAGCGAATGTCACCACGGTGTCGAGCAGGCTGCGCAGCGGATGGGCTGCGCTGGGCTGTGCGTCCAACGGTGACTTCTCTATCGCCGCACGCAGCCGCGCCGCGTCGTTCACCTGGGAGATGGTCCGCTCGATGTCGGACATGGAACGCTCCACATCCCGCAGGAACTCCACGACCAGCACCGCGCCGGCCACGAACACGCCAAGAGTCAGGGTGGAGGCAACCGAACCATGGGCCAGGGTGGTCAGGCCGAAACTGACCGCGCCGGTGAGCAGGGCAACGGCAACACGAGGCAGCAAGGGTTGCATTGGCATCTCCCCACGGACTACAAGGTCCCACCGTAATAGTGACCGTTCCACGGCCTGCTGTCGCCGTATTTCTATCGGATTCTTCAGACCGCTGCCCAGAAGTTTTTCTGCGTGAGCTTGTCAGCAAGATCCTCAAAGGCGGCAACGGTTTCCGGGTTCGCGATCTGAGTGCTTCTGACATCCAGGTCCCGGATGATCTGCTCACGCCACTGCAGGACGGGATCCAGCGGGATCGAGCCGATCATCATGCTCCGGCCGAGACGCCGGCGGGCCGCGAGCTCAAGCAGCTCCTCGTGGCACCGCTGCAACCAGGATGCCTGCGCCGGCCGAAGCTGGCTGATTTGTACGGAATCCGGTTCCTGAACCGCAGTCCGGACAAAACGGATGGAATCCTCCATTACATCCCGGTCGATACCGAGTTGCACGCCGTTGTTCACGATGCCGCGTTCCCCGAACACGAGTCCGTGCGCGGCCAGGATGTGCTGGCGGGTCCAGCGGTGGAAGACCAGCCAGCGGACGGCCTCGCCGCCGGAACCGAGGTTGCTGGTGGCCTCCTGCACGAGCTCGGCCGCGTAGGAGCGGCCAGCGCTCAGATCAACGAGAATGATGCTGAACTCCTCTGCCAGACCCAGCAGGAGCTGTCGGCACCGCTCGATCATCGCCGCGTCGACCGGGAACTCCCCACCGCCCTCGTCGCCGGGCAGCAGTACCAGTCGGCCCGCGCCGAGCGGGCGTCGCCGCCCCGACCAGCCCGCGTGCCGCCACACGTCGATCCTGGCTGGTTCCGCTGTCTCACCATGCAGATAGGAGTGCAGGCCGGTACCCATCTTGATGCCACGGCTCACCGACTCCACTTCCAGGATGGCCCCGGCTGTCGGAGATCCGAAATCGAAGTCGAGGAAACAGACGTCATCCCCCTGCAACGCCCGCCGGTAGGCCACGTTGGTGGTGGTCACCGACCGCCCGGTACCCCCCTTGTCGGAGATGGCCAGCACGATCACAACCTTCCCTCCAGAAGGATCGACGGCCGGGCGGCCTCCAGATTGTTGAGCCTGCGCAGTACCTCCAGCAGGATCGCCTGGGCGGTCCCCGGTTGCCGCTCCACAGCGGCACGGGCGCGATCGATCTGGATGGCGACATCCTCGAGTTCCGCCCGCATCGCGCCCCCTGCGTTCAGCGCACCGTTGAGAAGCTCGCGGTGGTAAAGATGGTCGGCCTCGCTGAGCATAGTGCGGGCCGCGGAGATTCCGGCGACGTTTGTGACCGGCGACATGTCGATGACGCTGACCGCTGCCACGAGGCATTCCACCACACGTTCAGTGAAGTACCAGGATGGCTCGCCGCCCTCTGTCGGTAGTCCTGGGAAAGGCCGCTGTGGGTTGTCCCACAGCCCGGTGCCCGGGCCATCGAGAATCATGCGCTGTTCTATATGCCCCCAGATCTCGTCGGCCAGGTCCAGCAGCTGCTGGCGCAACTCGGCGCTGCGAGCCAGCAGGACAAGGCGCATGGTGCGTTTGAGCAGGGCCGTGGCGAAGTCGGTGACCCGCCAGGCCAGTACGACCGGTTTTCCGTCGGCCTCGGCAAGGGGGATCTCCAGACCTGGGACGTGCATATCCACAGCCGTCTCCTGCTGGCTGGCTCGCCGGGTGACACGTGCCCGGATCGCCAGCTCAGCCAGGACCTGGGCAATGCTGGCCAGCTCGTTCTCCGCAGGCCGCCGTTGGTGCAGGTTCTCGATCACCATGCCCGTGACCTGAAGCGAGTAGTAGTGATCGGTCACTGGGCTCTCGCCGCTGACCCGGTCCGTCGGCTGCCACGGAATGTCGGCCAGTGCCGTGCGCCGATCACCGAAATCGGCTATGGCTGACCAGTACCGCTGCGCCAGCTCCCAACGCAGCTGCAGGCGGCGGGACAGTGACTGCTGCGTCGAGGTCAGCAGGTTCAGCCGTCGGGTGCGTTCTGAGGAAAGGTCGGCTATGCCGTCCAGAGCCGACAGCGTGAAATAGAGGTTTGGGCGGGCGGCGGCGCGTCCCGGTTTCTGGGCGGACTCCGGCAGGTCCGCCTCGACTGCGGGTGCACCGTGCACCACGCCCTACGACCAACCGCATTCGAACAGGTGGTTCTCGTTCTCCAGGCCATCCAGGCCGGTGGTTCCGTCGGAGGCTTCCGAGAGGTCGGCTCGAATACTGTTGAGTGATGCACGGAGCCGGGCGAGGAGCTGCTCCTCGGAATATCCATCCTGATCGACGGTGCGTAGCAGCGCCGCGCCAGCAGTCGACGTCGGTGAGAACGTGTGAACGGTGAAACTGCGAAGCAGGCCAACCATTGCCGCAGTCAGCCGGGTGCTGGCTGCGTTCTCCAGCCACTCCACGTCCCTGAGCAGCTGTGCCCGGCGAATCCCGGTCCGCCGGTACTCCTTGAAGAAGCTCAGCGTCGCCAGGCAGAGTGTGATCGACATCGACATCGAGTCGACGATGTCGATCCTGCGGTCTTCCGGGCTGAGTACGTGGCCGGCCTGGGTGGCCTGCAGGTACGCACCACCGTGAAAGACGGGGAGACCCTCCTCGTCGGTGTAGCGCCGCATGAAGGCGCTCACCGCCCGCAGCAGGACCTGTGGTATCTCGATGGGCTCACCCATCGCCTGGAGGGCCTGGGCAACGTCCTTCCCGGTCCGGTCAGGCTGCTCCAGCCGAAAATAGGACGCCTCGGCAGTCGCTGGATACATCAGGCAGAGCAACTGCTCGGCATCGGCGGTCGAATTGGGTTGGGCGCGACCGCCGAACTGCCACTCGCCCTTCTGATGAGAGTACGCGGACGCGGCCTGCCAGAGCTCGAGCATCAGCTGGCGCGGCTGGATCCTCATCGCCCAGC
>NZ_CADCWS010000361.1 GCF_902806475.1 Candidatus Frankia nodulisporulans | reverse complement strand
CGGCCCGCGCACCGCCGAGAACGCCCCCCGCGACTACGACGACCGGCGTGCCGGCGGCGAGTACGACGACCGGGATCGCGACGACCGATACGGCGATCGGCGTGCCGGCGGCGGCTACGACCCGCGTGAGCAGGACGAGTACGACCGCCGTGCGGGCGGCGGGTACGGCCAGGCCGACGGTTCGTACGAGGCCGAGCCCGTCGGCCATCGCGGGACGCCCGCACCCGCGCGACCCGACCACACCGCCTACCCCGCCGAGCCCGGGAGCTACGGCTCGCCCACGGGCGAGTACCCGTCGGTCATGGGCGGTTACGCCGGTGGCGTCGACACCGCCGGCTATCCGTACCCGGACCAGAGGTACGACGACGAACGCCAGCGTTACGCCACCCCGGACCCGGGCTACGCCGAGCCCGACCCGGGATTCACCAGAGCGGATCCGCGACCCCTCGAGGCTGGTCAGGGATACCCCGGGCCGGATCCTCGGTACGCCGGGCCGGACCCGCGTGTCCCCGGGCCGGACCCGCGATATCTCGGGCCGGACCCGAGGTACGCCGACGGCGGCGCATCCGGCGGCTACGCCGGGACGTACGACAACCCTGACCGCGGCCGGGGCGGTCCGGACGGTCGAGGTGGTCCGGACGGTCGAGGTGGCGGGGATGTCACGGTCGACGGTGAAGATGTCACTTTCGGCGAGGTCGGCGACCTCTACCGGGACGGGGGGCGGCGACGGCATCGCTCCGGCGGGTCGCAGTCAGCCGAGTGGGCCTGAGCCAGATGCTGCGTGCGACCTTCAAGAGCCTGCTGGCCCGCAAGACGCGGTTGGCGCTGTCGATGCTGGCTGTCGTCGTCGGGGTGAGTTTCGTCACCGGCACGCTGGTCCTCACCGACACGCTGAACAAGACCTTCGACAGCCTGTTCGCGGGCATCGACAAGAACGTCAGCGTCGCGGTACGAGCGGTCAACCAGATCGACGCGTCCAGCGAGGCCGGCCGTCCACCGGTGCCGGCCTCGATCGTGGCCACCCTGGCGAAGGTGGACGGGGTGCGTGCCGCGACCGGCTCCGTGCAGGGCCAGGCGGTGCTGATCGACCCGCGGACCGGCAAACCCGCGGGCGGTAACAACGCTCCACCGGGCATCGGTGCGAACTGGACCGGGGGCGACCCCACGTCCACCCAGGAGATCGTGACCGGGCGCGCCCCGAAGACCGGCGAGATCGTGGTGGACGGGTCCACCGTCCACTCGATGCACCTGGCGCTCGGCGCTCGGATCGCCGTCCAGACCAAGGGCGCCCCCGCGACCTACACACTGGTCGGCACGTTCAGGATCGGCGGCCAGGACGGTCTCGGTGGTGCGGCCGTGACGGCGTTCGACACGGCCACCGCCCAGCGGGTGCTGCTCGCCCCGGACCAGTTCAACGCGGTACATCTCGCGGCCGCGCCCGGACTCGGCCAGGAGGAGCTGCGGGCCCGGATCGCCGCTACCCTGCCCGCCGGCGTCCAGGCCATCACCGGCAAACAGCTCGCGGACGAGAACGCCAGCGCCATCCAGCAGGCCATCGGCGGCTTCTCCACCTTCCTGCTGATCTTCGCGGCGATCTCGGTGTTCGTCGGGGCGTTCATCATCTTCAACACGTTCACGATGCTCGTCGCCCAGCGGGTACGGGAGCTGGCACTGCTGCGCGCCATCGGGGCCAGCCGACGTCAGGTCCAGCTGTCCCTGCAGGTCGAGGCGGCCCTGGTCGGTGCCGCCGGGGCGACCGTGGGGCTCGTGTTCGGCGCGGGCCTGGCCGTGCTGCTGCGCACGGCCGTGGGCGCGTTCGGCGTCGACCTGCCCAGCGGATCGCTGGTCTTCGAAACCCGCACGATCATCATCGCCTACGCCGTCGGCATCGTGATCACCTCGGTGGCGGCGTTCGTTCCCGCGCGTAAGGCCGCGTCGGTTCCACCGATCGCGGCGATGCGGGACACCTACGTGCTGCCCACGCGTTCGCTGCGGCTGCGGGCGATCTCGGGGCTGGTGCTGACCGGGCTGGGCGTGCTCCTGCTGGCAGTGGGCGCCGCCTCGGCGGGGAAGTCCGCGGCCGGGGCGGTCGGCGGCGGTGCCGCGGCGATCTTCCTCGGGGTGGCGACGCTGTCGCCGTTGCTGTCCGTCCCGGTGATCCGGGTACTCGGACGCCCCTTCGTCGCCGCGTTCGGCACCACCGGGCATCTCGCCCGGCAGAACGCGATGCGCAACCCACGCCGCACAGCGTCCACCGCCTCCGCCCTCATGATCGGCCTGGCCCTGGTCAGCGCGTTCTCGATTCTCGGCCAGTCCATCAAGGAATCGGTGCGCACCACGGTGCAGAACAGCCTCGGCGCCGACTACTACCTGACCGCCAAGGGATTCGGTACCGGCTTCAGCGGCCAGGTCGCCCGTGACATCGCCACCCGCCCCGGTGTCGGCGTGGCCACCGGCCTGCGCGGTGGCCACGCGAAAGTCGAAGGAAAAACCGTTCAGCTTCTCGCCGGCGACCCCGCCGGTCTGCTCCAGGTTCTCGCCATCAAAAAGGTGGACGGCGACCTGCACAACCTCAACGACCACACCCTGCTGGTGGACGAAGCCACCGCCACCGACCGTCACCTTCGCGTCGGCCAGGCAGTAACCGTCACCTACCCCGACGGCACCGACAAACTGACCGTCGCCGGCATCTACAAGAAGAGCCAGGTCGCCGGCTCCTGGATCGTCTCCACCGGTCAGTACGCCCGGCATTCCACCCAGGACCTCGACCTTTTCGTTCTCGTCAAACGGGCGAATGGTGCCGATCCGGCCGCCGTGCGCGCCGTCATAGACACGGCGGTGAAGCCCTACGCCACCGTCGAGGTCCGCGACCAGTCCGAGTTCGTCGCCCAACAGGAAAAACAGGTCGATCAGCTGCTCGGCTTCATCTACGTACTCCTCGCGCTCGCCGTCATCATCGCCCTTTTCGGCATTGTCAACACCCTGGCCCTGTCCGTGATCGAACGGACCCGGGAAATCGGCCTGTTGCGGGCCGTCGGTATGTCCCGCCGCCAGATGCGCGCCATGGTCGTCATGGAGTCGACCATCATCTCGGTCTTCGGTGCCGTACTCGGCGTCGCCGTGGGCAGCGTCTTCGGCTGGGCCCTCACCAAGGCACTCGCAAGCCAGGGCATCAGCACCTTCGCCTACCCCTCCCCCACCATCATCACGGTGATCGGCGTCGGCATCCTGCTGGGCGTCCTGGCCGCCGTCTTCCCCGCCCTGCGCGC
>NZ_CADCWS010000360.1 GCF_902806475.1 Candidatus Frankia nodulisporulans | reverse complement strand
CCGGCACCCGAGGGTTCCGCGGAACCGACCTCGTCCGGTGCCGCGGAACCGGACGAGGTCGGTCGCGCCACGCGGCGCTCGCGGTAGACGTTCGGTGGACTCTCCGGCTCGGGCAGGGCGTCGAGCGCCCGCCGGGTCAACGCGCGCAGGCCCTCGGCCACGGCGACGTCCCGCACCACCTCGGCGAGCGCCCGGTGATCGTCGGAGATGGCCAGCGGCATGCGAACTCCCCTCCCCAGGACGGCTGGGCAGCCGGTCGCCGGGCGTCATCACGTGTCGTCCAGGCGCAGCAGAAAACGTAGTGCACCCGCGGAGCGTCCCGCCATAACCGCACCTGCCCGGTATCACGACCGTCACTGTCCTACCCGGGTCGAGTGACGGTGGGCGCGGGGCATCATGAGCCGGTGCCCGCCCCGTCCCGACCCCCGAGCGCTCGCCGCCATGGTCCGGGCGGACGCGCGGGACTCCCCCTGGTCGTCCCCGTTCTCCTGGGCATCCTGCTCATGCACGGCGGCCTGTCCGCCCAGCCCACCGGACGACCCCCCGCCACCACCATCGCCGCTCCCACCGACGCCCGGCGCACCATGGCTCCCTCTCCCCCGGCCGGGTCCGCGACACACCACCACGGCGGTCAGCGTGATCACGGCGGGCACCCTGATCACGGCGGGCATGACGGCGGGTCGCTGTGTCTGGCGTTTCTGCGGGGCGCCGGGGTGCTGTTGCTGGCGGGGCTGCTGGCCGCCGCGGTGTCACGAGCCGCCCGGTCGGCGCCGCGCCTGCCGGCGGTCGTCCTGGCGCGGACGGGGCGGTCCCCGCCGTCGGGCCGGGCGGTGTCGTCCGCCGTGCCGTTGTTCACCTCGCTCTGCGTGCTGCGTCGGTAGACCGACGAATCCCGCGCGTCCCGGAAAACGGGGCCGCGCGCATTCGCCTGTGCCATGGACGTTCACCTGACGAGGAGCTCACGTGAAACGGCTCGTTCAGCTCATCGCGGCGTTGCTGGCCGCCACCGTCGTCGCCGCCTGCGGTGGCGACACCCCCGACCACAACAGTGTCGACACCCGCTTCGCCCAGGCGATGATCCCGCACCATCAGCAGGCCGTCGACATGGTCGACCTGGTGGCGACCCGCACCCAGAACACCAGGGTCAGGACCTTGGCGACCCGGATCCACGCCGCCCAGACCCCGGAGATCACCACCATGACGGGTTGGCTCGCCGGCTGGTCCGAGCCCGTCCCGTCCGCCGCCAACGCCCACCAGGACGGACACCAAGAGCACACCCACGGCGCCGGTCACACCGGGCCGGGAATGATGTCGGACGAGGACATGACCGCGCTCGCGAACACCTCCGGCGCGGCGTTCGACACCATGTTCCTCACCATGATGATCGACCACCACCAGGGCGCGATCGACATGGCGTCCACCGAGATCCAGGGCGGACGGTACGCCCCCGCCAAGGACCTCGCCGCACGCATCCGCACCACCCAGACCGCCGAGATCGCCACGATGCGCACCCTGCTCGCCACCGTCTGACCCACCCTCCAGGGGGTGTCGTGGACGGCCGGCGGGAAGGCTCACAGGGATCGCACAGCGGTGGCACAGGGATCTCGCAGCGCCGGGTCTGATCGTGTGGACCATGACACCAGCGCAGGCCAGCCCGCCTTCGTCCACGATCGCGCCGCACCGCGGGCCGGTGACCGAGGAGCAGCCCCTGGTCACCGGCTCGCCCCCGGCCCACCGGCACCGCCAGGCCGCCGAACCGAACGCCGACGGACGCCGGCGCCACACCGGTAGCGGCAGTGGCAGTGGCGGCGGCGGCGGCGGTGGACGGCACCGGCCGAACCTGGCCCGACGGCTGGTATGGGGGGCGGCGGACGACCCGAGCTGGGCGCGTCCGGCGCTGCTGGTGCTGCTCGGGGTGACGGCGGTGCTGTACCTGTGGAACCTCAGCGCGTCCGGGTACGCGAACAGTTTCTACGCCGCGGCCACCCAGGCGGGCTCGCAGAGCTGGAAGGCGCTGCTGTTCGGCTCGCTGGACGCCGGGAACGCGATCACGGTCGACAAGCCACCGGCGTCGCTGTGGGTGTCGGGACTATCCGCGCGGATCTTCGGGTTCTCGTCCTGGTCGGTGCTGGTGCCGCAGGCACTGGAAGGCGTGGCCGCGGTCGGGCTGCTCGCCGCGACGGTGCGGCGCACCGCCGGGGTCGGCGCGGGCCTGCTCGCCGGCGCCGCGTTCGCCCTCACCCCGGTGGCGGCACTGATGTTCCGGTTCAACAATCCGGACGCGCTGCTCGTGCTGCTGCTGGTCGGTGCCGCCTACGCGACGGTGCGGGCCCTCGAGCGGGCGAGCTGGCGCTGGCTCACCGTGGCCGGGACCTGCCTCGGGTTCGCGTTCCTCACCAAGCTCGCGCAGGCGTTCCTGATCGTGCCGGCCCTGGGGCTGGCCTACCTGATCGCCGCGCCGACGGGACTTCGCCGCCGGCTGCTGCACCTGCTGGCCGGACTCGGCGCGATCATCGTGTCCGCCGGATGGTACGTGGCCCTGGTCGACCTGTGGCCGGCCGGTTCGCGTCCCTACATCGGCGGGTCGACGAACAACAGCCTCTGGCAGCTCGCGCTCGGCTACAACGGTCTCGGACGGATCTTCGGTGCCACCGCCGGCTCCGGCTCCGGTGGCGGCGGTGGTGGCGGGATGGGCGGTTCGTTCGGTGGGCCGACCGGCATCACCCGGCTGTTCGCCGAGCGGATGGGCGGGGAGATCTCCTGGCTGCTGCCCGCCGCGCACCGACGCCCACCGGGCCGGACTGCTGCTCTGGGGTGGCTGGCTCCTGGTCAGCGGCCTGGTGTTCAGCTACATGAGCGGGATCATCCACCCGTACTACACCGCCGCCCTCGCCCCCGCGATCGCAGCCCTGATCGCCGGTGTCGGGGTCGCCCTGTGGCGTATCCGCGACCGCCGTTCGGCCCGGATCGCGCTCGCCGCGATGGTCGCCGTCACCGGTGTCTGGAACTACGTCCTGCTGGACCGGGTGTCCACCTGGCTGCCCGCACTACGCTGGATCATCCTGATCGGCTGCCTGCTGGTGGCCGTCACCCTGGCCGTCGGCGCCGCCGGACGTCCCACCCCCGGCCGCCCCGGGCGCCTCGCCGTCATCCTCGCCCTGGCCACCGTGCTCGGCCTGGGCGCCGGCAGCACCGCCTACACCCTGGCCACCGTCTCCCAGGCCCACACCGGCTCCACCCCCTCCGCCGGCCTCGCTCCGTCGGTGGACGTCGTACCCGTCGTGGACGAGGCGGTGCCGGCCGCGGA
>NZ_CADCWS010000359.1 GCF_902806475.1 Candidatus Frankia nodulisporulans | reverse complement strand
CCAAGCCTACGACACGACAATCCCTTAACCTACGGCCATTGGGCCTGCACCAGAACGCGGAATCCGGCCTCTTCCAGCACCCAGGCCACCCAGACCGCCCACGGCTGGTCCATCGCCGTGTAGGAGACGAAGAAGTCCCACTCGTAGCCGTCATCCACGGCGCCCCCGACCGTCACGCGGACAGTCTCCACCATCACCGGACGACGCAGCCCACCGGCGGACGAATCCACCGGGAAGGGCCCGGCCGCCCACCCGCGCCGGGCGAACGGCGGCGCTGGCGGCATACCAAAAGGCGACGTCAACTTGCCGGGTGATGCGGAGCGTGAGCATAGTTTTCGCGGAAGGTAATGGAAGTTACTGACCGCGGCGGTCGGCTCAATGGCGCGCCGACCGCCTTCCAGTATCACCAGAACGCCAGCATCACCAGCACGTCGAACGGATCGCGAGACTATCCATCAGTTGCACGGCCGGTGAGTCGGAGGCAATGGCATGGCGAGGATTGTGGTTTTTGGCGCCGCGGGGCAGATCGGGCGTCGCATCACCGACGAGGCGATCAAGCGGGGGCATGAGGTCACCGCGGTCGAGGTGGACGCCTCCCGGGTGAAGAAGCTCGCCCGTAAGGCGAACGCCGTCGAGGGGGACGTCACGTCCCGGGACACCGTGCAGCGGCTGGCCCAGGAGGCGGACGCCGTCGTCGTCGCCGTCGGTGGGGTGGACCGGCCGGTGCACGCGAACGCGGCCCGCACCCTCGTCGATGTGCTGCCACGGCTGGGTGAGCAGGCGCCGCTGGTCGTCCACGTGTCGAGCGCGGGCACCCTGGAGGACGAGAACGGGCAGCGTCTCGTCGACAGCTCCGACTTCCCCGCCGCCGAGCGCAAGGACGCGCTCGACCAGGTCGACGCCCTCGACACCTACCGCGGCGCCCGGGGCGTCCGGTGGGCCGCGATCGCCCCGCCGCCGCAGAACTTCGGCAGCGGCCAGCGCCGAGGCGCCTACCGCACCGGTGTCGACCATCCGGTCATCGACGCCCAGGGTCAGATCGGCATCTCCACCGAGGACTTCGCCGTAGCGGTGATCGACGAGATCGAGCACCCGCGCAACCGCAACCGCCGCTTCACCGTGGGCAACTAACCACCCTGCCCACCAGCGGCCAGCTCGGGCGGCGCCGGGACGAACCCCATCCCCGCGCCGCCCGCAGCGCGTGGCGGGTCAGAGCATCGTGGACAGGATGGCGCCGATGTCGTCGGGGGTGGTGCGGGGGTTGACGATGGCGAAGCGGGCGACGGCTTCGCCGGCCACGCGGGTGGGCGGGACGAAGGCGAAGCCGGCGCGGAGCAGGCCGCTGCTCCACTGCTGGTAGTCGGTGTCCGTCCAGCCCCGGCGGCGGAAGACCACGACGGACAGTTCCGGTTCCCGGACGAGTTCGAGTTCGGGGCGCGCGGTGATCTGCGCCGCGGCCGCCCGCGTGGTGGCCAGGGTCGCTTCGATCGCGTCGGCGTACGCCTGGGTGCCGTGGGTGGCCAAGGAGAACCAGAACGGCAGGCCGCGGGCCCGTCGCGACAGGCCGATCGCGTAGTCGGACGGGTTCCAGTTGGTGTGGGAGTCGAGTACCTCGAGGTAGTCGGCACGTTGCGGGCCATGCGCGGCGAGCCCCTGGGCCGGGTCGCGGTAGAGCAGGGCGCAGGCGTCGAACGGGGCGAACAGCCACTTGTGCGGGTCGACGATGAACGAGTCGACGTCGGCGATGCCGTCGAAGCGCACCCGAGCGGACGGCGCGGCCAGCGCCGCCAGCCCGTACGCTCCGTCGGCGTGCACCCAGAGCCGATGCTCCCGGGCGACGTCGACGATGCCCCGGATGTCATCGACAACCCCGAACTGCGTCGTCCCCGCCGTCGCGACGACCGCGAACACCCCCAGTGCCGCCGCATCACGACCAGCCTCGCCATCGCCGTGGCCGCCACCACCGTCGTCGCCATAGCCACCGCCACCGTCGTCGCCATGGTCGTGGCCGTCCGGCCGCAGCCCCCGCACGGCGGAGGCGTCCTCGCGGATGGAAGCGCCCTCGCGGACGGAGGCGTCCTCGCGGGCGAAGCCGGCCAGGGCCGCGGCGAGCAGGGGGCCGGTGAGGCGACCGTCCGCGCCGGTGGGGATGGGGACGATCTCGGCGTCGAGCACGGCGGCGGCCTGGTAGAGCGACGAGTGTGCCTCGTCGCCGCAGATGAACCGCCATCGCGACGGTAGCGGCCGGCCCTCGGCGAGCAGCCGTGCGCGGGCCGCCCCACGCGCCGCGACCAGCGCCGACAGGTTCCCCACCGTGCCACCGGGCACGAACACGCCGCCGGCCGCCGCGGGCAGGCCGGCGAGATCCGCGAGCCAGCGCAGCGCCTCGTTCTCGGCGTGCACCGCGCCGGCGCCTTCCATCCAGCTTCCGCCGTAGATGGACGAGGCGCCGACGAGCAGGTCGAACATGACCGACGATCTGGTCGGGGCGGCCGGAATGAAGGCGAGGTTGCGCGGATGGTCCGCCGAGATGCAGGCCCGGGCCAGCACCTCGTCGAACAGTTCCAGCGCACGCCGGCCACCGAGACCGCCCGGGGTGATCGTCTGCCCGACCCGCGCGGCGAGTTCCACGGGGGTGGCGGGTCCGTCCAGGGGCACCTGGTCGAATCCGAGCCGCAGCCGGGTCGCGTCGAAGACCGCCCGCATCAGATCGGCCGTGTCGGCATCAAATCTGTGCACGGACGAACCGCCCTGCCCTCACCACGTCGACGGACGTCCCGCACTACGCGGGGACGAGGCCCGCGCCGGGCGCGGAAACCGAAAGAATCCCGCGGGTAGCGGGACGGGACTACGCGTCCTGCTTGCCGCGCTGACGCCGGAAGAGGAACCCGCCACCCACGAGCGTAACCAGCAGAACAATCGCACCGACACGCTTCACAACGAACCTCCACGATGAGGACTCAGGGTCAGCCACAACGGCGTTACCGCAGGACGGCAATACCGCCACGACAACGGTGATGACGGCTGCATCCCGCCGAAGCGGACAACTGCCACCAAGGACGGCGCCCCGCCGTGCTGACTTCGCATCACGGGCGGCGGTGTCGCGTCCGGTAGTCGTTGGAATCCGAGCATGCCACGAACCCCGCCCGGCTGCGCGACTGGACCGCCGAATGACGGTCGCGTCGGCGACACCCGAGCCGGACACGTCCCCCGCACGCGGGCAATTCGCAGGTGAGCGTGTCGTCCGGCCGACGTTCACGGTCGCATCGCGATCGCGCCATGGGTCGGTGACGTCTGTCCGGTGTGCTTCCCAC
>NZ_CADCWS010000358.1 GCF_902806475.1 Candidatus Frankia nodulisporulans | reverse complement strand
TTAACCTACGGCCATTGGGTTATGGGGAGAACGATGTGGGGGTCGAGAATAGTGGTGATCTTGCCGGGAATGCGGAAGACGGCGTTGGGGGTGCCGGCGGCGGCCCAGACCTCGTCGTACTGGAGAAGGTCCTCGTCGACGAACAGAAGCATCGCCTGTTTGTGGCCGAGGGGGGGAACGCCGCCGATGGAGAAACCGGTGGTCCGTTTGACGTAGGCGGCGTCCGCCCGGGCGATGTCACGGCCGAGGGCGGCCGCGATCTTCGTTTCGTCCACCCGGTTCGTGCCACTGGCCAGGACCATCACGGGGCCGCCGGTGTCGGTGTCCCGAAAGACCAGCGACTTGACGATCTGTGCCTTCGAACAGCCCAGGGCGCGGGCGGCGTCGTCGGCCGTGTGGGTGGAGTCCGGCAGTTCCAGGACCTCGAGCGCATAACCGCGACCGTCGAGCATTTCCTGGAACTGCCGAGCCCGCTTGCTCAGACTCATCTGTCCCGCTCCTCGCATGTGACCCCTGCCAATCCGACCCGACGCAAACGGGTCAACACTAGCGACATCAGCGACGAAAACCAGCCGGATGGGGATGATGGCGGACCCAAGCGCGCGAATGTTGCGGCTTTTGTCATTGTTGCAGACGCATCGGCACTGGCCGGGTGACCTGCTGGCCGAACGACTCGAGGTGAGCGCCCGCACGCTGCGTCGCGACGTCGACCGGCTGCGGGAACTCGGCTACCCGGTCGAGGCCAGCCGCGGGGTCGCCGGCGGCTACCAGCTTCAGGCGGGGACGGCCATGCCGCCGTTGCTGCTCGACGACGAGGAGGCCGTGGCGGTCGCCGTCGGGCTGCGGACCGCGGCGGCTGGGGCGGTCGGTGGGGTGGGCGGGGTCGGCGAGACGTCCGTGCGGGCGTTGGCGAAGGTGGGCTTCGCCTACACCGACCGGGCCGGTGCGACGAGCCGCCGCCGGGTGGAGCCGTACCGGCTGGTGGCCCTCGGCGGACGCTGGTATCTGCTGGCCCGCGACGTCGACCGGGACGACTGGCGCACCTTCCGGGTCGACCGCGTCCAGGCGGTGACCGGCGGCGGACGGCGGTTTCGACCTCATGAGCTGCCGGACGCCGACGCGGCGGCCTATGTGCGCCGGGGAGTCGCCGGGGGTGCCTCCCGGCATCGGGTCGTCGTGCGGGTGCGGGCGCCGGCGTCTCAGGTGGGTCGGGTGATCGGCGGCTGGGGGCGCACCGAGGCGATCGACGCGGACCGTTGCCTGCTGCGGATGGACGATGTCGCGCTCGAGTGGGCGACGATGCTGCTCGGCGTGGTCGGGGCGCCTTTCACCGTGGTCGACCCCCCTGAGCTGGTCGAGCGGATCCGGGTGATCGCCGAGGTCCTGGCCCGGGCCGCCGCGGCCGGGCCACCGGCCACGACGGGGACGTCCCGCGGTGGGTCCGTCACCGAGGACCCCCGGTCGGGCGGTCCACGCGGGAATCACTGAGCTTGTCTGGCATGCTGGACGTCGCGGAGACACAGTGCGGGCAGCCGCGTCTCATCGGACCGTCAAGGTGCCGGCATCCTCAAGGTGGCCGGCCGGTGCGGGAGGCCGGTCACAACGTGAACGGAGACAGCGGCGCGGAGAACGCGTCCAGCGCGGGCGGGATTGTCGACGCGGATGGTGTGGTCGTCATCCGGTTGGACGCTCGTTCCGGCGGGGTCGACAAGGTGCGCCGGGCGGTGGCGAAGCTGCTCGCCGGCGGGCGCTGGGAATCGTTCGGCGACGACGCCTGTCTGGTCCTCAGTGAGCTGACGACCAATGCCCTGTTGCACGGTGACGCGCCGATCGAGGTGCGGGTGCGTGCCGGTGGGGCTGCGTTGCGGGTGGAGGTGCGCGACGGGAGCCGGGTGCTGCCGGTGCGGCCACCGGCCGGTGGGGACGCCCTGACCGGCCGCGGGATGGTGCTGGTCGCGGCCGCGTCCAGCCGGTGGGGCGTCGACCCGCTGCCCACCGGCAAGGTCGTCTGGGCCGAGTTCCGCCCCACCGACACCAGCGGTGAGGACGACGTCCAGGTCACCGATGGCGGTGTGGCGGTGCGTGGCCTGACCGGGATTCGTGGGGTCCGCCAGCAGACCCGTCCGGTGTCGGGTGCGCCGTCGTCGTCGCCGGGGCACGTCGTGCGCCTCGGCGATGTGCCCACCGATCTGCTGCTCGCCGCCAAGAACCATGTGGACGGGCTGGTCCGCGAGTTCACGCTGGCCGCCTCGGGCGCCGCGTCCGGGGCGAGCGTGGCCGTGCCCGAACGGCTCGCCGAACTGCTGACCATCGTCACCACCCGGTTCGCCGGGCCGCGGATGGCGATCAAGCGGCAGGCCCTGGGGGCGGCCGCGGCCGGACATCCCCGCACACCGCTGGAACTCGTCCTGCCCTCGAGCGCCGCGGCCGACGCCGAGCAGTACCTCGCCGCCCTCGAGGAGATCGAGGGTTACGCCCGGGCCGCCCGGCTGCTCACCGTCGAGTCCCCGCCGCAGCATGTCGCCTTCCGCCGCTGGTACATCGGTTCCCTGGTCGCCCAGCTACGCGCGGCCGAGCACACCGCCGGCCAGAACACCGGGCTCGGTCCGGCCGCGACGCGCAGTTTCGAGCAGTACCTGCTGGACACCCTCGATGTCGTCGTCGTCGCGCAGCGCACCGCGGAACGCTCCGCCCGGTTGCAGCGGGTCACCGCGGCGCTGGCCCAGGCGACCACACCGGAGCAGGTGGCGATGGCCGTCGTGTCCCAGGGCGCGGCGGTGCTGGGCGCCTCCGGCGGGGTGCTGCTGGTCCCCCAGGACGCCGGCCGGCTCGCGGTGACCGGGTCCATCGGCTACGGCGACAGCATGATCGCCGCGCTGCGGTCCGAGCGGATGACCGACCGGCTGCCGGCGATGGCGGCTCTGCGCACCGGCGAACCGGTCTGGCTCGAGTCCCGCCGCGAACGTGACCTGCGGTTTCCAGCCCTCGCCGAGCTGGAGCCGACGGCGGAGTCGATGTGTGTGCTGCCGTTGTTCGCCGGCGAGCGCACACTCGGTGCGCTGCGTTTCACCTTCGACCATCCACGGTTGTTCGACGAGGACGAACGCGCCTTCGTCGAGGCGCTGGCCGCGCAGACCGGGCTCGCCCTGGAACGGGCCCGGCTGTTCGCCGTCGAACGGGCCGCGCGTGAGCGCACCACCCTGTTCGCCGCGGCGACCGATCTGTTCACCTCCACCCTCGAGACGCCGCGCATCCTCGAGCATCTGGTCGGCCTGCTGGTGCCGTGGCATGCCGCCCGCACCGCCGCCGTGCTCGTCGA
>NZ_CADCWS010000357.1 GCF_902806475.1 Candidatus Frankia nodulisporulans | reverse complement strand
GATCGACGCCGCCCGGATCGTCGGCGCGCTGGCCCGGTTCACCGGGGACTTCGCGCTGGCTGAGGACGTCGCCCAGGAGGCGGTCACGGAGGCGCTCGTCGCCTGGGCAGATTCCGGCGTGCCGCGTAGTCCGGCGGGGTGGCTGCTCACGACGGGACGGCGGCGGGCGATCGATGCGTTCCGCCGCCGTAGCACCCGCGACGAGCGTTACGCCGAGCTCGCGCACCAGCTCACCGAGGGTCAGACCAGTTCTGGTGCGCCGGTCGCGGCGAGGTCGACCGCCGCGGGCTGCCTGCCGGGCGGATCGTTCACGCTCACGTCACAGCAGGACAGCGATGATCTGCTGTGGGACCCCGACCGGGTCCACGACGACGTGCTGGCGTTGATGTTCACGGCGTGCCATCCGGTGCTCGCGCCGCAGGCCCGGGTGGCGCTGACGCTGCGGGTGGTCGGTGGTCTGTCGAGTGAGGAGATCGCCCGGGCGTTCCTGGTGCCCACCCCGACGATCCAGGCCCGGATCACCCGGGCGAAGAAGACGATCGCCGCGGCCCGCGTGCCGTTCGCCCTGCCACCGGCGCACGAGCGCCGCGAACGGCTCGGTGCGGTACTCAGCGTGCTCTACGTCATTTTCACCGAAGGTTCGACGGCGACCTCCGGGGCGGATCTGCTGCGGCCGGATCTGGCGTTCGAGGCGATCCGGCTGACCCGGATGCTCGTCGCGCTGCTGCCGGACGAGGCGGAGGTCCACGGTCTGCTCGCCCTGTGCGAGCTCACCGCCGCGCGGTTCCCGGCACGCACCGGTCCGGACGGTGAGCCGGTCCTGCTCGCCGACCAGGATCGCGGCCGGTGGGACCGGGCGGCGATCCGGCGCGGGCTGGCCGCGTTCGAGCGGGCGTCCGTCGTCGGGCGCGGCCTTGGTCCCTACGGGCTACAGGCCGCGATCGCGGCCTGTCACGCGCGGGCGCCAGCGGTGGCGGCGACCGACTGGGAGCGGATCGTGCTGCTCTACGAGGCGCTCGGTCAGGTGGCGCCGTCGCCGATCGTCGATCTCAACCGGGCGGTGGCGGTCGCGATGGCGCACGGCCCACTGCCAGCCCTGGAGATCGTCGACGCCCTCGCCGGCGGCGGCCTGCTCAACGGTTCGCATCTGCTGCCCACCGTGCGCGGGGAGCTGCTGACCCGCCTCGGTCGCACCACGCAGGCCCGCACGGAACTCGAACAGGCCGCCCGCCTGTGCGGCAACGCCCGTGAACGCGCCATCCTGCTGCGCAAGGTAGCCGCGTTGTCCGCGTCGCCCGCGCACTCGGACGAGACGGACTGAAAGGACAGGTTGGACAGTCACCCTGGTCGCCGGCCGCGACGGCAGCGGATTCGTCGGGGACGGCTCCCAATGCACCCTCGTCCGCCTCGGCTGAGCGCACAGCCGGGGGTATCGTCCTTCTCCGTGACCGCTGCGCAGTATGTGCCCGGATGGGTTGATCTGGTCGGCGCCCACAACGTCCGAGATCTTGGTGGTCTGCCCGCGGCGGGGGGCACCGTGCGGCGGCGGGTGCTGCTGCGCGGCGACAATCTCGACGCACTCACCGCCGAGGACATCGCCGTGCTGGGCGAGGACGTCGCGCTACGCGGCGTCGTCGATCTGCGCGCGCCGTTCGAGAGCCCGCGGGCCGCCGAGTGGTTCCCGCGGCTCGGCATCACCTGGCTGCACGAACCGCTGGCCGACCTGACCGCGCTGTCCAACGCCGACGCTCTGGCCGACCAGGTCCGCGGCGACTACTCGGCGATGTACGCCCTGATGCTCGACAACGCCGGGCCCGGCCTCGCCCGCATCCTCGCCTTCCTCGTGGACGGCGGCCACACCCCGACGCTGCTGCACTGCGCCGCGGGCAAGGACCGCACCGGCATCACGGTGGCGGTGCTGCTGTCAGTGGCCGGCGTCGAACGGTCGGCGATCATCGCCGACTACCTGGCCACCGGCGAACGTCTCGACCGGGTCCGCGCGGCCCTGGCGCGGAATCCGGCCTACCAGCACCTGATGCGGCGCGCCGCCGCCAGCGGCACGGACAGCGGGGCGGACAGCCCACCCCGCACCCCGTTCAAGATCGACCCTCGGGCGATCCACGGCGTCCTGGACGTCGTCGAGGCCGCCGAGGGCGGGGTGGCCGGATTCCTGCGCTCGCACGGTGCCACCGCCGAGCAGATCAGCGGATGGCAGCAGCTGATCATCGAACCGTACTGAGCGCGGTAGCCGGCTGGCAGCCCGGGCACCAGAACAGGTTGCGTCCGGCGAGCGTCCGCATGCGCACCTCGGTCGCGCAGACCAGGCAGGGCAGCTCCGCGCGACGGTAGACGTACACCTCGCCGCCGTGGTCGTCGACCCGCGGTGCCCGTCCCATCGCCTCCGGGGTGTGCTCCGCCCGGACCGTGTCAATGCGTCCGGTGCGCACACCCTCGGCCATCAGGACCACCAGATCCGCCCAGATCGCCGACCACAGCGACGCCGAGACGTCCCGCCCGGGCAGCATCGGCGCGACCCCCGCCCGGAACAGCACCTCGGCCCGGTAGATGTTGCCCGGCCCCGCGATGACCGACTGGTCCATCAGCAGGGTGGCGATCGGGGTACGACTACGGACGATCCGCCGGTACGCCCGATCCGGGTCCGCGTCGCCCCGCAGCGGGTCCGGACCGAGCCGGTCGCGCAGCGCCCTGATCTCCCCCGGTTCGAGCAGCTCGCAGGCGTTGGGTCCGCGCAGGTCCGCGTACGCCACCACCCCCGCGGCACCGTCCCCGCCACCCGTGCCGTCTCCGTCGCCCCTGCCGCCCCTGCCGCCTCCGTCGCCCACGCCGCCGGCGGTGGACAGCCGCAGCCGGACCGCTCCGGTCGGCGCCGGCAGGGGCCCCGCACCCAGCGACCAGGTGCCATAGATCCCGAGATGCACATGTAGGACGAACGCCGATTCACCGATCCCACCAACCTCGGCTCGGTGCACGGCCCCGTTTTCAGCCTCGGGCCTCTGCTCGGTCGTGGGCTCCTGCTCGGCCGTGGGCCCGGGGCCGGCGGCGTCGTAGAAGCCACCGAAGCCGAGCAGCAGGTGCTTTCCCAACGCCTCGGCACCGGTTCTGCCCATCCAGACGATGCGCGCCGGCGGCGAAACGACCCTGCGGACTCATCGCACGCACGGTGTGGCCCTGGAACATCCGCCGGTGCGCGGCGGCAAGCCGGTGCACAGTGTGACCTTCTGGCATGGTCGGACAACCATACCGGCCCGGCCCGGCCCGGCCCGGCCCGCCCGAGCGGGCTCGCGAACAGCACCCGACGTGAT
>NZ_CADCWS010000356.1 GCF_902806475.1 Candidatus Frankia nodulisporulans | reverse complement strand
CTGGGTCTGGGCGCGGTCACCGACGTGCCGCTGCTGGAGGCGCTGCTCGGCCTGCCCGCCGGGCTGCCGGTGCCCGCCGCGGCGTTGTCCGCGCACGGACGGGGCGCCGCATCCACCAACGCCCCCAGCACCGGCACCGACCAGGCCGGCAACGCCAGAAACTCGTACACATCCACCGGACCAGGGACGGACGCCGTCCGCCTCCGGACAGGGGGTGAGGCATGCTGCATGAGGGTTGACCTCCACATCAGGTCGGCCTGGCCCTCGGTGACCTGCACGTCGCCGGGGGTCGCCATCGCTTGTATGTCTGCATGCAGACCGGATAACAGGCAACGTAGGCCGTCGACGATCGCTCGTCAAGGGGTCTGCATGCAGACCGTCAGAGTTGAGTTATGGTGGCCAACTGTGACCGGACCGACCGACGCCCGCCCCTTGAAAGTCCGCATTTCTGACGACATCCGAGCCCAGATCGAGACGGGTGCACTCCGAGCTGGCCAGCAGCTGCCGACCCTGGACGAGCTGTGCCGGCAGTACCTGTGCAGCCTGGCCGCCGTTCGGGAGGCCCTAGACCTGCTGCGACAGCAGGGCCTGGTGGTCACCCGGCAGGGAGTTGGGTCCTTCGTACGCGAGCGGCCATCCGCACGGCGACATGGCATCGAGCGGTACTCACGCAGTCGGTGGACTGCAGGCCGGGCCGTGCTGATCGCTGAGGCAGAAGCCCAGGGCCACACCGCCAGCCAAATCCTGCGCGAACTGGCCGAGGTCCCCGCACCTGCCGATGTTGCACACCGCCTCGGCGTCCCCGACAGGACGCCCGTTTGGGTCCGTCGGCGGACCACGATGATCAATGACCGGCCGAACCAACTCGCCGATAGCTACTACCCTCTAGACCTCATTCGCGAGGTTCCGATCTTGCGCGAGGAAAACACAGGACCCGGCGGTGGTTTTGCGCGCATCGAGGATTCTGGCCATCGGTTGACTCAGATATCAGAAGAACTTCGGGCGCGCATGCCTAACGGACCCGAGATCGTCTCTCTCCGCCTCCCAGACGGGACTCCTGTAGTCGAGCTACTGCGGACAACATACTCAGGGGAACACCCAGTCGAGGTAATGAGAGCTATTCTCGCCGGGGATATGGCCGAGTTCGCATACACCTTCCCAATACCCGACTAGGAGCGATGTGGAAATACGATTCTCCTCGACCCCGACGCCTGGAAGTGTCAATGAGGATTTGACTCTCGCGGGGGGATCATGGGCTGTCATCCTGGACGGCGCCACTGCTAGGCCAGGTGTCGACACTGGCTGCATACACAGCGTGTCATGGCTGGTCCACCACCTCGGCGGACATCTATCAAAGCTCCTGGAGACAGACAACCGACCCCTAGCGGAGCTGCTAGAAACTGCTATATCTCTCCTCCGCCTAGATCACGGAGACTCGTGCGATCTATCTAATCGAGATAGTCCCAGCTCGACCGTGGTTATCGCGCGGTGGGAAACGAATGAACTCGAATACCTGGTCCTGGCTGATTCGCCGCTCGTGCTGGACGTGGATGGACACATCACCCCGGTGGTAGACGATCGGACGGCACATCTTGTCGACTATTCAGCGCAGGGAGTAGCTCGAGCCCGGAATGCTCCTGATGGATTCTGGGTCGCCAGTACGATGCCCAGCGCCGCCCATCATGCGATCACAGGATCATATCCTGCCGCATCAATTCGACGTGCGGCGCTGCTCTCCGACGGTGCCGCACGGCTGGTCGAACGCTTCAAATCTATGAGCTGGTCAGAACTGCTCGATTTCATCGCCGACCGGGGCCCCCAGGCCCTCATCGATCAAACACGGCGTGCTGAGCGCAGCGAGACGGCTGAGGAGGCGGTGGGGCGGCGCGGGAAGGGTCACGACGACGCGAGCGTGATCTACATCGTGCGGGCCACGGCGACACACGACACACGACACACCGAGACGACCGATAGCACAGGAGCTGGGGCGAGTCGGTAGGAAGCTCTCCTACTACGACCCTGGACCGGGCCGAAAACGACGATGGCCCGGAGAGTTGGCGCTCTCCGGGCCGCTGTACGTCGCCATTGCCAGGCGAGTTCGAGGTTACGGGACCTGAGGTCCCGTGGCCACCGTGCTCGCCCACGATCCCTTGGAGGGACGTTGTCGAGCTGGGAGGCCCTGTCGTGGGCCAAGAAGCAGCAGGTGGGTAATCCACTCCGTAAGTTGATCTTGCTGTTGATGTGCGAGAAGGTCGACGCGAACTTCGCGTGCTGGCCCAGCGCTCGGTTGATTGCCGCCGAGGCGGAGTGCAGTCGGGCCACGGTGATTGAGCATCAGCGGGCCTTGGAGCTGGATCTGGGCCTGGTCACGATCGTGCCGCAGTACCGGCCGAACGGGTCGCAGACCAGCAACCGGATCTATATCAACCACCCCGATGCCCCGCATGTCCGGGACGCCACGATGGCCGATGATCTACGGTCCACGCGGCGCGGCCGCGGCGATGCGCCGCTGGCACCACGGGGGGGGTCCAGCTCCCGGACGGGGGGGGTCCAGCTCCCGGACAGGGGGGGTCCAGCTCCCGGACAGGGGGGGTCCAGCTCCCGGACCCCCCGGGGGTCCAGCTCCCGGACCCCCAGAATTACCCAAGTGAACAACCACCCCACCACCCACGCCGCGCGGGCGGATCAGGTGGAGGAGGTGGAGAAACTCGACTCGGAACAGACCGCCGCCACGCTGTTGGCGGCGTTGCCGGCCCCGTGGCTGGTGGGCGCGACGACCCGGGGTGAGCTGGCACCGCGGGTGGCTGAGGCACTGCGCGCGGGATGGTCTCCCGAGGCTCTGGCCGCGCATCTGGCGGCGGCACCGGATGGTGTGCGGTCCGGTGCCGCCGTGCTGCGCCGCCGGGTGGCGGACATCCCTCCTCCACCCGGCGGCGGTCAGCCACGCTCCGATGCTCACGACGCCGCCGAGCTCGCCGAGTTGGAGGAGCTCACCGGCCGGTTGGAGGGTCATGCTGACCGGCTCGGTGTGCCTGCGGCGTCGCTGCGTGCTCAGGCCCGCCGGACGCTGATGGCGGAGGGCTGGGCGGAGGATCCGGCGGCTCCTGGGCGGCGTAACCGGCTCGCGGTGGCCCGTACCGCCTGCGACATCGCTGCGCAGGAGCTCGCCGCCCGGGTGGGTGCGGCGTGAGCGTCATCCGGGCGGTGTCGCCGGCGACGGCTACGGCCCGTGCGGCCGCGATCCGGGCCGCGGCGCTGCTCGCGGCGGCCGGTACCCGGGTCGGGGTGGGCGCCCCGCTGGGCGGCTGGGCCGTGCTCGCCGCGATCCCGGACCCGGACGAGACCGCCCGGCGTGCCCGG
>NZ_CADCWS010000355.1 GCF_902806475.1 Candidatus Frankia nodulisporulans | reverse complement strand
CGCCATCGACCCGGCGGGCGGCATCGACCCAGGCTGCGACATCGGTCCAGGCGGCGACATCGACCCAGGCGGCGACATCACCGCGGACGATGGCATCGACCCGGACGCTGCTGGGGCGGCGGGCGAGCGCAGCTGGACGTTCACCGAGGCCGACAGGTAGGCCGCGAGCAGCTCGCTGCTGCGCCGGGTCCAGGCGGCGGCGCCAGGGGCCGGCGCGCCTCGCCGTGGTGGCCCGCTCCCGGGCCACAGCCCGGGATGCGCCCGCAACGGCGCGGCCCGCGCGGAGCCCACCGACGCGGCTCCGGGCGCACCTCCGGAACCAGTGTCGCCACCAGTTCCGAGACCAGGACCTGAGCCGGGGGCCGTGGCCGGCCCGGAGCCACCCACGGCCCGATCGTCCGGATGGACGCGTCCGGGCGGCGGCGCGGAGGTGCCGGGCAGCATGCGGGACAGCAGGTCCGACGGGACGGCCACGACCGCCGGGCCGGTGGCGGCGAGCGACTCGTCCAGCGGCCATTCGCCGTAGGGGCGGCGACCATCGACCGACTCGCCGGAAAGCGGTGGACGAAAGCCCAGCTCCGGTTCGGTGACACCGAACAGGCGGCAGTACGCCCGCCGGTAGGCCACGCCGGGGAACACCTTGCCCAGTTCATGACGTCGGATCATTTCCGCGGTCGCCGCGGGCGGACGTATTCCGTCCTTCTCGGGCAGTCCACGCACTCGTTCGGCCAGCCCGTCCTGCGTGAGGCCATGCGCCTCACGAAAACGCCGAAGAGTGTTCGGAACCCATCCAGGATGTTTGTCTACAGACATTACAAGCCCCCGTTCGCGTCCCCCCTTCTAACGAGATCAGGATAGTCAGAACGATGCCGCCGACCGGGTGAACCACGAGATTGTGCGCCCCTCGCGCGTCGATGTCCGTTTCCTGTCCGGTGACCGGATGCCCCGCCAGCCGACCGGCCCACTGCCCTGGTCACGACCGATCAGAGCGATATGCGCGGTATGCGCCGTCCGGCGCTGATCGGCGGGTCACCGACGGCCGTCGGCGGCAGCGGGCCGGAGCCGGTGACGGCGCGTGGGCGTCCCGGCGGACGCCAGATCGCCCGGTGGGACCAGTCCGCATACAGAGAGTTTCGACAGACCCAACATCACCACAGCCGCTCCGCGACGGACTTCCACCGGTTATGCCGCGAATCGTCGTTGTACGACAATCCAGATATGGCACCATCGAAAGTCGCTCTCGCCACCGTCGTCGGCAAGGGCGACGAGGGATGACCCGTTGACCATCCTGCCGGCTCCACCATGGCGGTTCCGCCTGATCCGAGTGGCGCAGATGCTGCTGGTGTTCGTGGCCGTCCTGCTGGCGGTCGCGTCCTTCGAGGTGGGGCCGCCGGGGCTCGGGGCGCAGGCGCGCTCCCTGCGGTTCTGTGTGGCGCTCGGCTCCGGCGGGATCTGTCTGGCACGGGCCCCTGGTGCGGGGGGAACGGCTGCCCTGGACGCTGCTCGGCGCCGGCCTGGTCAGCTACAGCGGCGGCATCATCTACCACAACGCCACCGCCGGTGGTCAGTCGGCGACGCTCGGGCCGTCCCCGGCGGACATCGGCTGGCTGCTGTTCTACCCGGCCTGCTACGCGGCGGTGATCATGCTGCTGCGCCGCCGGCTGGTCCGGCTGCATCGCAGCGTCTGGTTGGACGCGGTCGTCGGGGTGCTGGGCATAGCCGCGCTGACCAGCGGCCTCGCCGTGCTGATGGCGCGCTCCAACGCCGAGTTGGACGTGTGGTCGCTGACGATCAATGTGGTCTATCCGGTGGCCGACCTGTTGCTGATCCTGCTGGTGGTCACCGTGTTCGGTCTGCTCGGCTGGCGCCCAGGCCGGGTGTGGTGGCTGCTCGGCGCCAGTCTGGTGGGGTTCGCGGGCGCCGACTCGCTGCTGCTGGTGATCGTCGAGGCGGGCTGGGAGCCGCCGGTGGGGGTGCTCTCGACCCTGTGGCTGTTCTCGACGCTCACCCCGGCACTGGCGGCCTGGGTACGACCGCGCTGGCAGCCCTCGGCGCGGATGTCCGGCTGGGGTGTCATCACCGTGCCGCTGGCCCTCGCGGTCCTCGCGCTCGGCCTGCTCGTGCTCGGTGCCACCGTGGACCTGCCGCCGGTGACCGTGGCGCTGGCGGCCGCGACCGTGCTGGCGGCGCTGGCCCGTGCCGCGTGCACCTTCGTCGAGGTCCAGCACCTCGTCGAGAGCAGCGTCCTGGCCCGCACCGATGACCTGACCGGTCTGGCCAACCGCCGGGCCTTCCTCGAACGGCTCGCCCGCCTCGAACACGACGGCACCGCGGGCCGCGCCGTCCTGCTCCTGCTCGACCTGGACCGCTTCAAGACGATCAACGACTCGCTCGGGCATCACACCGGGGACGCGCTGCTCATCCAGGTCGGTTCGCGGATCTGCGCGGCGCTGCGCCCCGGTGACCTGCTCGCCCGCCTGGGCGGGGACGAGTTCGCCGTGCTGTTGGACAACGCCGACGCGGACGTCGCCCGCCGCGTCGCCGACCGGATCCTCGCGATCCTCGCCGAACCGTTCGACGTCGGGGGAACAACCCTGCACGTCACCGCGAGCATCGGCGCGGCCATCCACCCCGACGACGTGACCGCCGACCTCCTCCCGCCCCCCACCGCCACCACCACCACGACCGCCGCCGTCGCCACTTCCGCCGCTCCGCCTGCCGCCGCCGCCGGGCCGGGCGGTACCCAGATCCTGCTGCGCCGGGCGGATGTCGCGATGTACGCCGCGAAGGCCGACCGCAGCGGCTTCGCGACCTTCCACCCGGGCCTGGACGCCGGCAGTCGGGAGCGCCTCGACCTGGTCGAACAGCTGCGCGCCGCACTCGGCACCGGTCAGCTCGAGGTCTTCTACCAGGTCAAGGTCGCCCTGGCCAGTGGACGGACGGAGTCGGTGGAAGCCCTCGTCCGCTGGCGACATCCGACCCGCGGTCTGCTCGGACCGGAGCTGTTCATCCCCCTGGCCGAACAGGCCGGCTTCATCCAGATGCTCACCGGTGAGGTGCTGGGCATCGCGCTTGACCAGGCCCGACGGTGGCGGGTGGCGGGCCTGGACATCACCGTCGCCGTGAACATCACCGCCCCCGATCTGCTCGACCCCGAATTCCCGACCCGGGTCCGCGGACTGCTCACCCGGTTCGGTCTGCCGCCCACCGCACTCGAGCTGGAAATCACCGAGACCGCGCTCATGCGCGACCAGGACCGCTCCGCCCGCATGCTCGCGGCCCTGCGTCAGCACGGCATCGGCATCGCCGTGGACGACTACGGCGTCGGCTATTCCTCACTCGCCCGGCTGCTCGAACTACCCGTGGACGTCCT
>NZ_CADCWS010000353.1 GCF_902806475.1 Candidatus Frankia nodulisporulans | reverse complement strand
GAGCTTTCCCGACGCCGAACCGTTGACCATCCCAGCCACACCAGCCACACCGATCACTACGCCCGAGGCGGAGCCGGTGCCCGGGTGAGCCTGCTCGGCTGGCGACAGTGGGCCGTCGACCGTGACGGTCAGCTACGACCCGCCTGGACGCCCTGGTCGCCGTTTCCGCCCGGCATGCTCCTGTGGCGCCCCGATGCCATCACCGAGGCCCGCTGCCTGCGTACCACCACCCACCCGGAGGAGCCCTCCCGCGCCGACGCTCCCGCCGTCGCGCACGAGCGCATCCCCGACGAGCACTGTCTGTGCGGCCTGTGCGCTTGGCGCACCCCGGAGCTGCTCGCCGCCGCCCGCCGCCCCACTTGGACGTCGCTACCCTGCGTGGTCGGAGTCGTCCGTCTCGGCGGCCGCATCATCATCGGCGAACGCGGCTACCGTGCCGAGCGCGGCTATCCCGTGGCCCTTTTCGACAGGCACGGCGTCGTCTCCCCCGACTACGCGGTGGCGCGCTACCGCACCTTCGCCGCCCTCACCGCGGAATGGTTCGACGAGCCCACCACCACGACCTCCGGGCCACCTCACTCCGAGCCACCTCACTCCGAGCCCTCCGACGGCGGTGGCCCCGGGCACTGAGCCCACCCTTCGCTCGACCGATGTTCACCGAAACACGCGATGCGGCCTCGCATCGGCGGGGTGCGTGGGACACGGCCTCCCCCGGTGCGCCTCCGCCGGGGCGGCGAGGCCTCGTGGAGCGGGGGCGGCCCGGGTACGACCCAGGTGGCACCTTCCGGCCGGATAGTCACGCTCCGTCTTCTAGATCACGCTGCGCATCCGACTGGCCGGAAAGTGTGTTGATCGGGCCATGGCTGGAACTATCGTCTGAAATGTCCTGCACGGCGGCTGTTCCATCGCCCCATTGCCACGCCGTGATCGTGGGACGTGCGAGGGGGGTCTCGTGACCAGCTCCGGTATCAACCTGCCCAGTGTCGATCCACCCGGTGACACTCCGTCCGATACCAGGTCGTCCTCCGGCGCTGACCACGGTGGCACGAGAGCAGCCGCGGATGGTGACCGGCGACAGCACCGATGGGGGATCAGGCGGGTGCCGGCCTGGCTGGCGGTGGCGATCGGGTACCTGGTCCTGGCGGGGTGGATCTTCCGGGCGGGCTGGCTGCATCCCGGTGCGGTGACCTACGGGGGAAACGACGGCTATCTGTACACGTGGTTCCTGCTGTACACGTGGTTCCTGCGGTGGACGCCGTACGCCGTCGCGCACGGGCTTGATCCCTTCGTCACCCACCAGACCAACGCGCCGGACGGGGCGAACGTGCTGTGGAGCACCCCGGTGGTGCTGCTCGCGCTGATCGCGACACCCATCACCATGATCGGTGGACCGGTGTTCGCCCTGACGGTGCTGTTGACGCTCGCGCCGGTGGTCAGCGCGCTCGCGCTGTACGGGCTGCTGCGTCGGTTCGTCCGGGTGGGGCCGGCGGCGCTCGGTGGGCTGTTCTACGGCTGCGGGCCCTACCTGATCGGCAGTTCGTACGGGCATCTGCATCTGGCGTTCATGCCGTTTCCGCCCCTGCTCGCCCTGTTGCTGATCGACCTTCTGGTGCCCGACCCACAGCGGCAGCGGTCGCCGGGACGGACCGGTGTGCTGCTCGGGCTCGCGATCGCCGCGCAGGCGCTGATCGGCGAGGAGGTGCTCGCATCGTCGGCGCTGGCGGCGACGGTCGGGGTGGTGGCGTTGGGTGCGTGGCATCGGGGGCTGGTGCGGGCGCGGATCGGGCCGGCGGTGCGGGGGCTCGCGGTGGCGGGCGTGACGGCGGGGGCGCTGCTCGCCTGGCCGCTGTCGGTGCAGTTCTTCGGCGCCGGCCGCGTGCGCGGGTCGATCCAGCCCTCCGGCATCGCGGTGAGTGACCTGTGGACGTTCGTCACCCCGACGCCGATGCAGGAGTTCGGCCCGGACGCGGCCGTGCGGCACAGTCTGCGTTTCACCGGCAACGCCGTGGAGGTCGGTGGCTATCTGGGCGTTCCGCTGGTGCTGCTGGCGATCGGTGCGGCGGTGGTGGCGCGGCGGCATCCGCTGGTGCGGGTACTCGTCCCGGTCGGGATCGTGATGGCGGTGCTGTCACTGGGCGATCATCTGCATGTGGGGTGTGCGGCGGCTCCCGGCGGGCGCGACCACACTGGTCGTGCCCTATCCGCATCCGCAGCAGGCGGAGGCGATGCTGTGGCAGGCGCGGGCCGACTTCCGGTTCGTCATGCCCGGCTGTTACTGCACTGTCGCGGACGCCTCGGGCCACGCGGCGTTCCACGGGCCGAGTGACGCGCTGACCTCCGCCCTGATCGACGTCGACAACGGCACCGTTTCGGGGGCGCGCATGGCAGGCTCGGCGCAGGTCCGGGCCGCCTATGCTGATCTGTCCCCGGATGCGGTGGTGCTCGGCCCGGCCCGGCGCACGGGTGAGCTGCGGACCCTGCTGGTGGGGCTGGTCGGTCAGGCCCCGGACCGGGTCGGCGGTGTCGATCTGTGGTTGCCTGGCCGGTCGGGTGGACGCAGGTCGTGACATTCCCCGCTCACCTGAAAAGCTGGCCTGCGAGAATGGACGAAGCCGAGGGGGTGTCGTGGCTGCCGGTCCGGTAGGCGACCGCGTGGTGGCGGGTCGATATCGCCTTCTCGCGCGCCTTGGTGCGGGCGCGATGGGCACGGTCTGGCGCGCGTTCGACTGCGTGCTCGAGACCGAGGCCGCGCTGAAGGAGATCGAACTCGCCGGTGGGGTCGCCGGGTCGGAGCGCGCCGACCGGGTGGAGCGGGCGATGCGGGAGGCCCGGCACGCCGCCAAGCTGCGCGGCCACCCGCATGTCGTGACGATCCTGGACGTCGTCCTGGAGAACGGGCTGCCCTGGATCGTGATGGAGCTGGTGCCGTCCCGGTCGCTGTTCGAGGTGGTGCGCGACGACGGGCCGCTGCCGCCCGCGCAGGTCGCCCGGGTCGGGCTCGCCGTGCTGGACGCGCTGGTCGCCGCGCGTGACCATGGCATCGTCCATCGGGATGTGAAACCGTCCAATGTGCTGATCGGGACGGACGGTCGGACCGTACTGACCGACTTCGGCATCGCCACCGGCGACGGCGATCCCACCCTGACCGTCACCGGAGTGCTCGGCACCCCGCTTTACATGGCGCCGGAGCGGCTCAACAACTTCCCCGCGACCTTCGACGCCGACCTGTTCAGCCTCGGTGGCACGCTGTACTTCGCCGTCGAGGGGCGGCCCCCGTTCGAACGGGACAGTTTCGGCGCGATGCTCGCCGCGATCGTGCTGCACCCGCCGGCGCCGGCGCCGCACGCCGGCCCGCTGGCCGAGGTGCTCGACGGCCTGCTGGAGAAGGATCCGCAGCGACGGATCACCCCCCGGC
>NZ_CADCWS010000352.1 GCF_902806475.1 Candidatus Frankia nodulisporulans | reverse complement strand
CCGATGGTACCCGGGACTCGCTCGACGCGGTCTACCAGATCTTCGAACGTCTCAACTCGGGTGGTACCCAGCTGACGCCGCACGAGATCCGGGTGGCGCTCTACGCCGGCCGTTTCATCGAGTTTCTGACCAAGCTGAACGAGACGCCTTCCTGGCGTGCGCTGTACGGTCCCACGTCCCCGCGGCTGCGGGATCAGGAAATCGTCCTGAGATTCATCGCGCTGTATATTTCTCCAGGGAACTACCACCGGCCGCTGAAAAAGTACCTCAATGACTTCGTGGGCGCCCACCGGAACCTGGAGGACCTTCCGGTGGATGTCCTGACCTCCAGATTCGAGCGGGCGACCGAGCTGATTCTCGAAAAGGCCGGGCGCAGCGCACTGCGTGCCAGGGGTAGCCAGTTGAACGCGGCCCTGACCGAGGCGCTCCTGGTGGGGATCGCGCGACGGCTGGACGTGGGCACCGAGCCGACTCCCGCCGCTATCAAACGGCAGATCCACACACTGCTCGAGGAGCCGGGCCTGGAACAGGTCATCGCCAGGGCCACCGCGGATGAGGAAAGCGTCCGGACCCGGCTCGCGTTGGCGACCACGGTCTTCTCCCGGATATAGATGTCCAGACCAGCTACCGCAAGCCAGATCTGGCCGCCCCAGGAAGTGGTGTTCATATCGAGGCGGCTCGCCGAGCTTGAATCCCTGGTCCGGGAGCGAGCCAGCAGGGCGGATGATCAGGAGGCCGCGGCCTGGCTGGCTCGCCTGCTGGTGATCAGAAGCTGCGGATATGTCGAGCAGGCGGTCGCCGAGACCGCGCGGGCCTATACGAGCAGCAAGTCGTACGGTCTTGTCCGCAACTTCTCGCTGGCCTGGCTGGAGCGGACCCAGAATCCAACGCCGGACGCGCTGGAAGCGTTCGTCGGGCGTTTCGACTCCGACCTGAAGCAGGAGCTCCGTGAGCTTTTCGACGCGAACGACGAGGAGCTGCGCCGGGAGCTCGCGTTCCTGGTCGACCGTCGCAACAAGATCGCGCACGGGTTGAACGAAGGTATTGGTGTCGTCAAGGCGCTCGCGTTGAAGAAGGTGGCGTGCGAGGCGGCGGACTGGTTCATCCTGCGGTTCCGGCCGGACTGAGCGGCGTCCGGTTCGGCCAGCCGACCGGCCGGCCTGGGTCGGGTGGGATGCCCCGCTTCGTAACCCAGGCCGGCCGCCGGATGGGGTGGGTCAGCGCTACGCGGAGTCGCCGGCCACCGAGCGCTGGACGACCTCGAACTCGAGCAGGGACGTGCCGGAGGAGACCGGGCGGGCACGCTCGCCGGAGTGGGCCTCCATGGCGGGGCCGGTGAGCCACGCCTGGAAGGACTCCTCGCTGTCCCAGTGGGTCACGACGAAGTAGCGGTTGTCGCCCTTCACCGGACGCAGCAGCTCGAACGAGACGAAGCCGGGCTGGCCGTCCACCGCGTGCAGGCGGTTGGAGAAGCGCTTCTCCAGCTCGGGGCCGGCGCCCTCGGGAACCTCGATGGCATTGATCTTCACAACGGTCACCCGTCCAGCCTAGGCCCAAATCAGGCCACGGTCGGGCGGGGCATCCGGCCGAGGACCCGCGCCTCACACGAGGTGAGGGTCGACGCCGCGGGATGGCCGCGCACGTGAACCTCACCTCGGTAGGTCCGGCCCGCGCTGCCCGCGGGAAATCGAAAGGCCACAGATCCATCGCCGAGCTGACACAGTTCGGCGTGCCGGTATTGAACCTGATGCGCCCGGGACGCGGAAACTCGTGCATCGCCTGGACGAACCGGGGGTGTTGTTCGGCGGTGGCGAGGCCACGAAACCGGCCGCGGTACGGACGGCCTGGCGCCGCGGCCACCCGCCGAGGTGGCCGCGGGTGGCCGGGGCGAGCAGGCCACGATCGCGGCCTGCCGGCGAGACCTCAGCTGGCTACCTTGACCAGGCATGTTCCACCTGAGTCGCCGTACCCACGGCCGGATGGCACGTGCCACCGTGGCGGGCCCGTTGCCCGCGGCGCGGCCGTGCGCCAGGGCACTGTCGCATCCGATACGCCGACGCGGCGCGCGATTGTCCGGGTGGAGACGAGGCCGATGTCGTGTCCGGATTCTGACGGTACTCAGGGCGCTGGGCACGTGAATGGCGACCTACTGTGGCGACGTGGCCAAAACGCGAATGCTCATTGTCCGGATCGATCCGAACCTGATTCCAGGTATTGACTCCGCGGCGGTCGAGCGCATTGTCGACGCCGGTGGGGAAGCGAGCGCCGCGGCCCTGTGGCGGGTGCCATCGCCCGGCTGAGGCGGCGGGGTCGGGTCCGGCCGGGTGGCGGCGTCGAATCTTCGGCTGGTGGCCTTGTTGGCACCTATCGGTGCTGTCGAGGCCGATGGGACGCCCGTCACGTTCGACCGAGATCTGGGACGCGGTCCGCGTCCTGGCTGGTTGGGATGGGTGTACCCGGCCGACGAGGGGCGCGCGGGCGGGTGTCAAGATAGTCAGAAAACTGTCAGTCGGTGCCAGTTGCCGGTTGCCGGCGTACGTTGATCGGGGGCTGCGGCCAGGACGCGCAGGTGGGGGGATCACAGTGTCGACAGGGAACGCGGAGGGCCTGCGGGAGCGCAAGAAACGGCGCACCAGGCAGGCGATCATCGAAGTCGCGCACGAGCTGTTCACCGAGAAGGGCTTCGAGGCGACCACGGTCGAGGAGATAGCCGCGGGGGCGGATGTCTCCGTGCGGACGTTGTTCCGCTACTTCACCAGCAAGGAAGCCATCGCCCTCGCACCACTGGAGGAGATGGGCGACCTCACCGTCGCCGCCCTGCGCCGTCGACCGGTGGACGAACCGCCGCTGCTCGCCCTGCGCAACGCGGCCCTGAGCGCCTGGGGGCTGATGTCCCCGGACGGACCCTCCCTGCGTCACTACGCCGATCATCTGATGCCGGTCAGCGGCGCGTCGCCACTGGCCGGCGCGGTCCTGCACCGGCTGATCGCCATCGGTGACCGGCTGGCCGCGGAACTGGCCGTCAGTGAACCGGTCGGCGACGGTTACAGTGCCGCACCGGCACCGGCACCGGCGTTGGCACCAGCACCAGCACCAGCACCAGCGTCGGTGGCGTTGCCGTTCGCGGAGTTGGACGCGCGGCTGACCGTCTCGGTCTTCCTCGCGGCGCTGCAGGTGGCGATCCGCTCCTGGTGCGCGGCCGGGAGCACGGACCTCCAGGTTCTGCTCACCACGGTCGAGACCTGCCTCGACCGCCTCGGCCCCACCGCCGTCCCACGTCCCGCTGCCACCACGACGGACGGGTCCATCGGGTCGACGGGGGAGGCGAGACCGCCAGTCGATCAGGGCCCGGGCCAGCCACCCGCCGCACCCGGGCCGGAGCCGGAGCAGCTATCCATCGCGGCGAAGGCGCAGCGGCCGCCCG
>NZ_CADCWS010000351.1 GCF_902806475.1 Candidatus Frankia nodulisporulans | reverse complement strand
TCACCGGCGGGACGGGGACTGTCGGTGCGCACGTCGCCCGGGCGCTCGCCCGCGGCGGGGTGCGACGGCTGGTGCTGGCGAGTCGGCGCGGGCCGGCGAGTCCGGGGGCGGGGGAGCTGATCCGCGAGCTTGACGCGCTCGGTGCCCGGGCCAGCGCGCAGGCCTGCGACGTCGGCGACGAGTCGGCGCTGGCGGCCCTGCTGCGCCGGCAGGTGGACGCCGGTGAGCCGGTGACCGCGGTCGTGCACGCCGCTGGTGTCGCCGGAGCGTTCCGTCCCCTGCTTGAGCTCACCCTCGGCGAGGTCGCGGAGGTCGTCGCCGGGAAGGTCGCGGGTGCGAGCGCCCTCGTCCGGCTGCTCCCGACACCGGACGGTGACAGCATCACCGAGATCGCGTTGGTGTCCTCGATCGCGGCGGTGTGGGGCAGCGGCAACCAGGCCGCCTACAGCGCGGCCAACGCCTACCTGGACGCCCTGGCCGGACGCGCCGACACCGGCCGCTGCCGGATCACCGCGCTCGCCTACGGCCCCTGGGACGGCGACGGTCTGGCCGCCACACCCGCCCTACGCGAGTTCCTAACCCGTCGAGGCCTGCGTCCCCTCGACCCTGCCCAGGCCGCGGCCATCCTCGCCGGGTCGCTCGGTGCCGGGTCGTTCGGTGCCGCGTCCCTTGGCGCGGGGCATCCCAGCCATCCGGTCGCCGCCGGGGCGCGTACCAGGACCATCGTCGACGTCGACTGGGACCGCTTCCTCCCGTCGATCACCGCGGCCCGCGACAACCGTTTCTTCACCGCGCTGTCGCACCCCGACCCGTCCGTGGCGCCGGGGGCGGGCGGTTCCGCGGAACACCTCGGGATCGCGGCGCGCACCTCGGGCGGTTCCGCGCGGCATCCGGGGGACGGGGTGACCGCGTCGGACGGTTCCGCGGAACATCCGGGGGCCGCGTCGGTCGCGGGGGAGCCGTCCCGGTGGGGGCTGGTCGAGCTGGTGGAGATGGTGCGCGCGCAGGCGGCGGACGTCCTGGGGTACGAGTCGGCGCAGGAGGTGGAGCTCTCGCGTCGCTTCCTCGAGCTCGGCTTCGACTCGCTGGCCTCGGTGGAGCTGCGACGCAGGCTGGTCGCCGCGACCGGGCTCGGGTTCGGAACCCAGGCCGTGTTCGAACATCCCACCGTCACCGAACTCGCCGCTCATCTCGCCGGCCTCGCCGCCGCCGCCCCGGCCACCGTGCGTCCGGCCGCCGTGCCTTCGGCCACCACGAGTCCGGCGGCCGTGCCTTCGGCCACCACGCGTTCGGCGGCCGTGCCCTCGCAGCTCGCTCGTCCGGCGTTGGCCCACCCGGTGGCGGGCGGCGAGGCGGTGGGGGTGCGGGGGGTGTACCGGCAGGCGTGCGCGGAGGGGAAGTTCGCGGCGGGAGTGGGGGTGCTGCGGGCGGCGGCGAAGCTGCGCGCGGTGTGCACGTCCGTGGAGGGATTCGGGGCGCCGGGACGGCCGGTGCGGCTGGCGTCGGGGCCGGCACCGTTCGCGCTGGTCTGCCTGCCGTCCATGGTGGCGCCGTCCGGGCCGCACACCTTCGCTCGCCTCGCCCTGCACCTGCACGGACGCCGCGACGTCCACGCGCTGGCGCATCCCGGTTTCGGCGGCGGTGAACCGCTGCCGGCGACCGCCGACCTCGTCATCGCCCGGCACGTCGACACGATCACGCGGGCGTTCGCGGGGCGTCCGATCGTGCTGGCCGGCTACTCCTCCGGTGGCTGGCTCGCGCACGCGATCGCGTCCGTCCTCCAGGATCGCGGGATGCCCCCGGCGGCCGTCGTGCTGCTCGACACCTGGCTGCCCACCGACCGCATCCCCGAACACGACATCCAGGAGGAGCTGCGCGGCATCGCCGTCAACGAGCAGGCCTACGCGCTGATGACCGAGGCGCAGGTCACCGCGCAGGGCGCCTACCTGGACCTGTTCGAGAACTGGCGGCCCCGCGCCGTCGCCGCACCGGTCATGCTCGTGCGGGCCCGCGTCCGCCCGCGGCGCGGCGGCCATCCCACCACCGTCGCCGAGGACGTCACCGGCATCGGCCAGGCCTGGACGTCCGAGTGGACCCTCGAACACGACAGTTTCGACGTGGCCGGCGACCACCAGTCGATGATGCACGAGCATTCCGCCGCCACCGCCCACGACCTGCACCGCTGGCTGAGTGGCGTCGAGGGACGACAACCAGCGCATGCGGCGGGTCCGCCGACGCCCTGACGGATGCACCGACGGCGTCCTCGTCCGCCGGCACGAACCGCGGAAGCGCGTGCGTGCCGAGGGTTGTTCCGGGAATTCGGCCTCGATTCTCCAAACAGTCCTCGGCATGCGGCCTCATAACCCTCGGCAGCTGGGCGCGGCCGGGCGTGTCGGCCGCGCCAAAGGGGCAGAAGTGGCCAGATCTGGCGGGGAAGGGCGTCGGCCGCCACGTGTCGACAACTCCGCGTTCCGGTCTGGTGACCGTGTGGCCTGGGGGGTGGTCCGACGGGGGAGGGCTGCTGGCGGTGACGGTGGCGGCGGGGCAGCGGGGTATCGTCACCCATCCCCGTCATGTCCTGGCCGGGGTCAGGTCCTGGCCAAGGTCGGGCCGTGCAGCTGCCGGAGTGTGGGTCGGGCGGCGGGTGCGGGGCTCGCGGCGTCCATGCAGGCTCGCGGCGGAAGGTTCCACCATGGCTTTCGGCGGCCCCCTTTATGCGTTCTACACCCGGCGGCTGCGTCGGCAGGTGATGGACGGGCCGCTGCCCGCCCACGTCGGCCTGGTCATGGACGGTAACCGGCGGTGGGCCCGGGAGATGGGGATGGCGAACCCCAGCCTCGGGCATCGTTACGGCGCCGAACATGCCGAGGATGTGCTGTCCTGGTGCGAGGCGGTCGGTATCCGCCACGTCACGGTGTTCGTCTGCTCGACGGAGAACCTGCAGAGCCGGGGGGACGCCGAGGTCGCCTACCTGATGAGCGTGATCGAGCAGGTGGTGTCCGACCGGCTGGCACGTCCGGACGCACGGTGGCGGGTGCACCTGGCCGGCATGCTCGACGTGCTGCCCGACTCGACCGCGCGGGTGCTCAAGAACGCGGTCGAGACCACCCGCACCTGCACGACCGGCTTCCATGTGACGCTCGCCGTCGGGTACGGGGGGCGCCAGGAGGTCATCGAGGCGATTCGGGAGCACCTGTACGAGCGGGCCGAGGCCGGCGACTCGCTGGCGGACGTGGCCGCGGCCCTGACCGGGGACGACATCGCCCGCAACCTGTACACGGCCGGGCAGCCGGACCCGGACCTGGTGATCCGGACGTCCGGCGAGCAGCGCATGTCGAACTTCCTGCTGTGGCAGAGCGCCTACTCCGAGCTGTACTTCTGCGAGGCCTACTGGCCGGCGTTCCGCGAGATCGACTTCCTTCGGGCACTGCGCAGCTTCGCCGCCCGGGAACGCCGCCACGGC
>NZ_CADCWS010000350.1 GCF_902806475.1 Candidatus Frankia nodulisporulans | reverse complement strand
GAGCCGGTGCTTTCCGGGCGGCATGCCGCGCGCGGCACACTCCCACAATCACGGCAGTGGCCGTAACAGTAGCTATCACGGTCACGAAGCACATCAGGTACGCAAATCCGGGAGACGAAAGAACGACCGACGACCCACTACCGAAGGATCGTGAAGGTGTAATGTTCGAAACGATCTGCAACGGCGGTGGAGTCGCCCGGGCGCCGGGCGGGCTGTGAATGGGCACGGCGCCACGCTATCCGCTGTCAGACAATGCCCTCGGGCCGGGGTCTCCGCTCGAGACAACACGGCGGACACCTCGCGGTTTCGGCCCGAAAAACAGCTGTCGGGCGCCGTTCGCGCAGGACATCCGACCCGACATGTCGCCCGGCATCCGAACGTTCATCTCATGCTCGTATACAGCCTGACCTCCCGGTTCACCGTGACACACGGTCGGGTCGGACAGGCCCGTCCATCGACCTGACCAGTCGCCGTGGTCCACCCGCCCGCGCAGGGCTCTCTGATGGCCGGCCGGTCGGGAGCCGGGCCTGAATCCGGCCGGAACCGGGTCGGAACCGGGCCGGGTTCGTGGCGACGCCGACCGGGTCCGGGCCCGACCGGCCCGAAGGTGGGCGGCCTGTGCCCGACGCCACCCTCGGTCGGTGTTCGACCGCGCCCGACCCTGCGGGCGCTGGATCCCGCGACCGTCGAACGCGGCCCGGGCGACCCGACCGTCATTCTCGGAATGTGCGCAACCGGACGCGAGCGTGTAGGTCGACGTATAGCGGGTAATCCCCCGACAGCCACGGATCACCGCGGTGACCCACTCAGCAGAAGGAGCCGGTATGAGCGCCCGGGTCGGCACCCGAACCAGCAGCATCAGTCTGGGAACGCTGCTCTACCTCGTCATCGGGGTCATCCTCACCGCCAGCCAGGACTACTGGAACTTCACCGACTGGGACGGCCATGCACTGGCCAGTCTTTTCACCGCGGTGATCGCGACCGTGCTGTGGCCGCTCGCCATCTTCTACCACTTCATTCTGACGCCCCGCTGATCCTGGGCCGTGGCCCGGCCCAGCCCGACCCGCGGCGTCGGCCGCTCCTTTTTCCCGACCGACGTCCCGCCGGCACTCCACCGGCACCCCGAGAGCGGTTTGCCGGCGGCGGAACCGGCCTCGACCGTTTTCCCGCCCCGTGTCGTCCGGAATCAGGGACCTGTCCTCCGGGGCAGTCCGGACGGTCCTTCTTCCCGCCCCCGACCCGACCGATCCGCTGGATGCGCGGGACCGCATCACGAGTTTTGAGGTCGGGCGGCGGGCCCGTCATACCAGTGTCATCCGCCGGCAGCACCCGTGGTCGTTCTCACGCGATCACGGGTGCGCGTCGGCGTGCTTCGCTAGACTTCGCAGCGCTGTTGCCGTCGAGCTTTCGCGACGTCGGCCCGCGAGCGGATCAGGGAGGCCGTCCGATGGAACCGTGCCGGATCATCAGTGTGGTGGGTAATCCCAAACCCGCGTCCCGCACCCGGCAGGTCGCCGAGGCGGTCGCCGCCCGGGTCGAGGCCGCGCTGACCGCCGCCGGCCACACCGCCACCACCGAAGTCCTCGAGGTCAGCGAGCTGGGTGCGGGTCTGCTCGGCTGGGGCGACCCCGCCGTCAAGGCGGCACTCGCCACCATTCGCTCGGCCGATGTGCTCGTCGTGGCCACCCCGACCTACAAGGCCACCTACACCGGGCTGTTGAAGCTGCTGCTCGACCAGATCGGGGGCGGCGAACTCGCCGGTCTGCCGACGGTGCCGGTCCAGGTCGCCGCCGCGCCGCAGCATGCGCTCGCCGTCGAGGTCCACCTGCGTCCGGTGCTCGTCGAGATCGGCGCCGCCTGCCCGACGACCGGCGTGTTCGTCCTCGATTCGCAGCTCGAGCAGCTGCCCGCCCAGTTGGACGCGTGGGGCGCGGTGAACCTGCCGGCGATCAGCGCCCTCGTCGCGGCCCGACGCGCCGTGCCCACCTCGGTGGCCTGACCCCCTCTCCTTTCGGACCGCTCGCTGGGCCATGGGCAACCACAGCCGGCCATGGCTACGGCGGCTACGGCGTGAGGTCGGCTCGTCTGTCCGGTAGTCCCAGTCCCAGCGGTCCCGGTGGGCGCGGCAGCTCCACGGCGCCGGGCCAGGCCGGTGGGGTGGGCGGCACGGTCCCGGTCAGGCCATCCACCGGGATGGTGGGGGCGACCGGCCAGGCGGGCACGGCGAGGCCGGGCGCTACGGTGCCGGGTCGCACGAGGCTGGGCGCGGCGCTGGGAACGGCGGGGACGGCGGGCTGCGCGGGCACAGCCGGTACCGCGGGCACAGCCGGCAGGCCGGGGACGGCGGGGATCGCGGACTGTGCGCTGCCTCCGTCCACGATGGACGGCGGAGCCGACGGCGTCAGGCCGTAGATCGGGTCCGGATAGGGCGGCAGGGTGGGTACCGGCGGGGCGAGTTCGACCCCGTTGCCCCCTGGCCCGCCCGGGTGGCCGGCGTCGGGTCCCGCGGTCGAGCCGGCGGAGCCGGTGCCACCGAGAGCACCCCCGCGACCGGTGGCCTCGAACCCGAGCTGGTTTCGCGGATCGCCCGCCGCCCACAGACTGGCATCATCGTCGGTGTCGGGGTGGACGCCGAGCGGCGCGGCGAAGCCGAAGGCCACCACCGCGACCGTGAAGCCGATGGTCGCCACGATCAGACCATGGCGCCGATCCGGGATGCGCAAACGGTCGAGGTGGCCTCGGACCGTCCCCACGATCCCGGTGACCATGACCATGACGGCGAGCAGAGCCAGTGCCATGGCGACGGTCGGCATCGGGCCCCCAGATCGCAGCGGTTGACCGAACAGTCACACTGTAGCTCACCAAGAGTTATCTAGGAGATACGAAGGGCACCGTGTCGGCTGCTGTCGTGCCCTGATCCGGCACTCGTCGGCGGGGCCGCTCTCGGGGTCCGCTCACGCCGGGAAAGCGTCACCGGCGGCACCTCGAGCGACGGCGTCCCGATCGAGGGCGTTCCGATCGAGGGTTCGACAGGACCGATCGACCGTGGCGCGTCGACCGTGACCGTCGGGCGCGCCGATCCAGGTGTCTGGCTGGAGGACGAGGGCCGGGCAGACGCCGACGGCCGGGCCGAGACCGAACGCGAGGGAGAAGGCGCGGCCGGACCGGGCGGCACCGACACCCGCGTGGATGCTGTCGCCCGCGGGGACAGCGATGGCTGCGGGGATGCCGATGGTCGCGGGGACAGGGTCGCCCGCGTCGGCGTCCGTGGGGGCGTGGTCGCGCGGGTCGGCGTCGACGACGGCGAACCAGTCGGACCGCGTGAGTTCACCGTCGGCCGCGGAAACGGGAAGCTTCGCGGCCGCTGCGTCGCCGGACCATCCGCACCGCCGCCATCCGAACCGCCGCCGGTGCCGGACCCACCGTCGTCGCCGTCACCGTCGGAGGTGGCCGGCGGTTTCGACGACCCGCCGCCCCCTCGGGTGGGCGTCGCGGCCGCGCTCTC
>NZ_CADCWS010000349.1 GCF_902806475.1 Candidatus Frankia nodulisporulans | reverse complement strand
CCGTCGAGGACCGTCACCCCCGTGCTGGACGTCGCCCGCCACACCCGCACCGCAGCCGGTCCGGAGGGGGTCTGCGGGGCCTGCTCGGGGGTGGTTGCAGCCGCCGGTTGCACTGGTTGCACCCGGACTGGCTGGTTGACCCCTGCAACCACCCCTGCAACCGCCTCTGACCTGCACGGTTGCAGGTTGCAGGCAGGGGTGGCGGAGGGGGCCCTACGCGTGCGCGCGCGAGGAACCCCGATTTCCGGCGGATTGCAACCCGGCTCGGACGGCCCGGCGGCGGAGGCCTGCCGGGCGGTCATGCCGCACCACCGAACAGATCATCCTGGCCGCCGCAGACCGAGCACAGCAGCCCCGTCACCGTCACCGTCACGGCCAGCTGACCGTGGCAGCGAGTGCACCGCCGCCGCGGCGCCAGCGGCACGACGGTCAGGGCGATCCGAAGGCTGCGAGCGTCCACCAGGACGATCGACGGGCAGGCCTGGTGCTGCACGGTGAGTGCGAACCCGCATGCCCGGCAGCAGACAGCCAGGCCGGCGGTGAGCTCGGCGGTGTGCCGGCGGCGGATGTCCCGCTCCTCGGCGGCGGTCACCCGGCGGCCGGCCTGCAGGGCGGCGAGGATCACCGGATAGAAGATCTCTTCAGGCTGGGTGACGGTGACCGTGATCCGGCCCGGACGGCGGGCACTCATGCCACACCACCCAGACGGGCGGCGGGCGAAGCCTGGCGCGCAGATCCGCACCCAGGCAGGGAAAGATGACTCATAGCGGTCTCCTGTGCTTGCAGGTGGTCCGTTAGCCCTCGGGCCGGTGTTCCACCACCAGCCCGGGGGCGCTTTCAGTTGCAAGGCGGAACGCTACATGCCTGAACTTAGAATGTCAAGATGCTATTCTTTCAAGCATGAGAGAGAGCGTTCGCAACTTTGAGCCACTGCTTGACTACACAGACATAGCCAAGCTAGCGGGCATCTCACCCGTTACTGCACGCAGCTACAGGCATTCGGGGCACCTGCCCGAACCTGATGAGCAGACCTCGCCCCGCCGGCCCCGCTGGAAGCTGTCGACCGTGACCACATGGCTGGAGAACCGCCCGGGCCGGGGGCGACCTAGGCCAGAAATCATGGAGCGAAGGCGTGAACGCGCAGCCCAGAAGGCCTGCGCGGAGTCCGAGACTCTCAATGATCAAGGAAGTCGTCTGATCACCTGAAACGTGGCAGCCCAGAGGAAGCGACAGCGCCCCGTCGGAGCAGTCCGGCGGGGCGCTTGGACGTTCCGGGCGAGGACCGTCGGCCGGCTGTCGCGTCTCCCTCGCTGCCGTGCCTGCCCCGCCGGCGCCGGGATGGTTGCAGCCGTCTGCGGCACCGGTTGCAGCCCTGGAAACCGCGGGGTGCAGTTTCCTGGGAGTTTCCTGGGTGCAACCGCCTCCGACCTGTAGTTTTACGAGTTTCTTGGTTTCCTGACATGGGCCCTATGCATGCGAGCACGAGGAACCCCGGTTTCCGGTGGGTTGCAACCATCCCCCCCCTGACATCCAGTTCTTCCTGCCCGCGGTAACCGACAGATTGGCGGTCCCTCGACGGCCCTCACCCGCACCCGCCGGGCTGTCCCCGGCACCACCAACCACACGCGGGGTCACCATCCCACGCAATCTCCTCGATGACCTCGACCAGGTGTTGGGTACCGGAACCCATCCCCGTCGCCAAAGTCTCCCCGCTGCTACTCAACCTCGCCCCCACCTGGGCCGCCTACCGCACCCTCACCGAGCTGCGTCTGGTCCACTTCCTCACCGACGAGGGGACCGAGGGGATCAAGGTCCCGACCATCGGGAACCGCTGGCCCCTCGACCCAATCACTATCCGTGAACAAATCAGGCGGCGGACCGCCGACCTCAACACCTGAGTTAGATCGGCCCCCGGCCATCCCCAAACCACGTCCCCGGCGCCCCTGCGGCACCCAAATCCACCTGCCCTAGCTCGACTAACTCGCCTAACTTTCCGCAGGTCGGAACCCCCCAAGCCTCCGAAGCCCCCGAGTTAGAAATCTAACTCGTAGCCGGCGATCTAACTCCTGATCTAACTCCGCAAACATCGTTCAGCACGCCCAAAACCAGTCACACAAAGTCATATATGTTGGAAGGGAGGCAGCTGATGGCTGCCATCTGCTCCCGCTGCCACGGAACCCGGATGGTCAGCCCGGGAGCCAACCGCGGCCCCTGCCCCGCCTGCCCCGCCTGCACCGCCTGCACCGCCTGCACCGCCTGCACCGCCTGCACCACCGGCGGCGCCGGCGGCGCCGGAGACCGGTAGCCGGCGGCGGGCAGCGGGTCATCGACGGCCCCCTCGGTCGACATCGCGACGTCGACGAACGCCAGCCCACCAGCCGAGCCCACCAGCTCGCCACCGAAGCAGCCACCACTCGCCACCCGGCGAAGAAGACCACCACCACCAGGAAGAAGCCCGCTGGCGCCCGGCCCCTACTACTGCCGGCCTGCGATCGGTCCGGCACCCCCGGCCCCCTCACCGTCATCCCGACGAAGAAACCGAAGAACTACAAGCTCACCGACTACCAAAAAACCGCGAACAGGACGATCTCCGCACGCCGGTCAGCGGTCGAACGATGCATCGCCCGCCCGAGGAACTGAAAGATCCGCGCCGCCGGCTACCACTGCCGGCTCACCGAAATCCCTAACCTCATCCGAATCATCACCAGGCTGGATTTCTACCGGCTCGGATGGTGACTTATGGATAAAGCTCTCAATTAGGATCACACAGATGATGAATCTGAATAAGTTCCCAAGAAGTTTTTCTGTCGTTATAGACAATCCTGAAGCAGGCGTTTCCCGAGTTATCTAGTGTTTCCCCCACCGGGTCGCCGCCGTGATTAGAGGTCGTTGTGACCTTGACAGTTTTCACCGTTGAAGGATCGAGATACGCAGATCCCCCCTTCGAGCGGCCCAAAAAAGCAGCCCTTCCCTTTAGGTGGAAACTACACGATACTACCGGATTTCCTGTCGCATCGGGACCGGAGTAACCATCTAGAACCACTGTTTTGCCGGAAGCGGTGTAGTTCTGAAAATGCCACATATTTCTTCCGGGAGAAAATTGGCACTCGGATCCGTTCGCCGCGTGAGCCAAGGGTGCCAGCAGCAGGAGTGTCCCCATCGCAACCGACACTGCCGCAAGTGATGCCATGAACTTCCTGGCTGATCGCAGAACCACTACCTCTCCCAAAAACTACGTAGCAGCGAACGGTAGTAGTGATTCGCCGTACTCGGCAAACGATATGAATTCCATATCAAGAATAGATTAAGTGTGAAACCCAAATGAAACCCAGACAAGCCAACCTTACGTTGATGATCGAAGCCTTAAAGCGACAAGATCCACCCACCGCGTATTGATCAAGTGTCGAGAGTCTCGCCGCCGCCTCGCAAGCTGGCCTGCACCGGCATGGCCGTCACCCAGCACCGACCCGCACCGCGATCACGGCCGCCAGATAGGCCAAAGACGG
>NZ_CADCWS010000348.1 GCF_902806475.1 Candidatus Frankia nodulisporulans | reverse complement strand
CAGCCGCGCCAGGTAGGCGTTGTAGGCGTCCAGCTCGACGTCGACGTCACCGGCGGCGGCGATGCGCCGTTCGCGGTTGCGGTTGCGCCGGTCGTCGGTGCGGGCCCACTGGGCGACGAGCACCAGCAGCACGGTGAAGGTCGGCAGCTCCCCGAACGACCAGGCGATCCCGCCGGCGGTGTGCTGGTCGCTGAGCGGGCTGGACCCCCACGGCCGGACCAGCCGGTCGTACCAGCCCGAGCCCAGCAGGTTGGACGTCCCCATGATGGTCAGGCCGAGGAAGGTGTGGAACGGCACGATCGCGATCAGCATGAGGATGCGGCCCGGGTGCGGCAGCCGGCGCGGCAACGGGTCGATGCCGATGATCAGCTCGAAGAACAGCAGGCCGACCGCGAGGAAGTGCACGTTCATGTAGAGGTGGCCGAGATGGTTGCTCATGAGCGTGGACAGCAGCGACGTCAGGTACAGCACGTACAGACCGCTGACGAAGTTGATGCTGACCACCACCGGATGCGTCAGGAACCGCACCGGCCACGAGTGCAGTCCGGCGACCAGCCATTCCCGCGGCCCACTGCGATGCGGGGCCTTGGCCGGGCGCAGCGCGCGCAGCGCCAACGTCACCGGCGCACCGAGGACGAGCGGGATCGGCGCCAGCATGTTCAGCAGCATGTGCTGGGTCATGTGCACGCTGAGCAGCACCGGGCCGTAGCGTCCGAGTCCGCTGGAGGTCGCGGCGACCACGACGAACAGGCCGACGAACCAGGCGATGGTGCGTCCGATCGGCCAGCGGTCACCGCGGGCCCGCAGGCGCAGCAGGGCCGCCAGATACGTCCCCGCGCCGAGCAGGGAGCCGATGAGGAACACCCAGTCGATACGCCAGTCCAGCGCGAGGCGCCAGGCCGTCACCGCCGGTGGCATCGGATAGCCGAGCAGCGCCCGGTTCGGATCGTTCGGCACGAACGCGTCGTCGACCGGGGGAGCGGTACGGGACAGTCCCACCGCGAGCCCGAACGTCGCCACGAGCACGATCAGCTCGACCCCCGCGAGCCGCAGGAACCGCCCGAGGACCGCCGTCCGTCCCACATCGACACCGCCACTGGACACGGTGGTCGAGGCCGACGCGCTGGTTGAGGCCGACGCGCTGGTCGAGGTGGACGCGGTGGTCGAGGTGGTCGAAGTCGGCGAGGTGGTCGCGGTGGACGCGATGAGCCGGTTGACGACTCGGCGTCGCAGCACGGCACCGAGGATGACCGCCGCGATGAGCCCGGCCGTCTTGAGCAGGACGAGGACGCCGTAACGGGTCTGCCACAACGGTTCGACGCCGCCGAGGCGTAGCGCCGCGCTGCCGATGCCGGTGAGCGCGGTCGCGGCGGCGGCGAGGGTGGCCACGACGCCGTATCGCCGCAGCGCCGGGCCGAAGGAGGCGAGCGGAAGCCGGGCGACCGAGAGCAGTCCCAGCAGGCCACCGACCCAGCTGGTCGCGGCGAGCACATGCACGGTGAGCGCCACGACCGCCACCGCGTGATCACCGGAACTCGCCGCATGCCCGGTCAGGATCGGCGGCAGCAGCGCCGCCCCCGCGACGATCAGCAGCGCGCCGGCGGCGGTGGTCGTGGTCACGGTCCGGGCGATGATCGCGAGGACGAGGGCGAGCGCCGCGACGATGAGCAGCGCGCGTCCCTGCCCGGTGGACGTGACGAACAGGCGCAGCGCGTGCCGGTCCAGCACGTCACCGGCGGGTCGGGCGGAGACCTCGGAGAGGGTGAAGACCAGCTCGGCGAGGGTCGCCACGAGCCACACCGCCGCCGCGTTGGCCGCCTGCCGGCCACACCGACGGGCCGTCGCGGTCAGGGTCTTCGGCGCCGCGCCGCGGGCGGAGGGCAGCAGGGTCGCGGCGGTCAGCAGCCAGCCCAGTGTGGCCACCGCGGCGATCCGCCCGACCAGCTGGGACATCGGCAGCGCCCAGTTCGTCCCCGTGCCCGACGACGGCAGCCCGGGCAGCCGCAGCGGCCCCGGCCCGGTCCAGACCACCAGCGCCAGCACACCGAGCCCTGCCAGCCCCGCGGCCACCGCGATCGGTGGCATCCGCCCGGCCGTCCCCCGTCGAGGGGAATCCTCGGACGGGGCCGAGCCCGCCCGAACACTCGCCGGTTCGGCCGAGCCCGCCGATTTGGCCGAGCCTGCCGGTTCGGCCGAGCCTGCCGGGACACCCGTGGGGTCGGGTGGGGGAGCGCTGTCGCCGGCCGCGTCCGAAGGCGTGCCCGGTGCGGGGGGGAGGTCCATGATCAGTGTTCTCCCGGCCGGCGTCGACGTCGGACGAAGTACAGCGCGCCCCCGACCACCGCGACCGCGAGCACGCCCAGACCGGCGATGCCCCACCCCCCGATGCCGCCCCCGTCGTCAGGGTCGTCGGCGGTGGTAGCCGGGGTCGGGACAGCACTGGCGGACGCGTCGGTCGCCGTGGCCGTCGGCGAGACAGTGACGGTGGAGGCGCCCGGCGAGGTGGTGGTGGGCGGGGTGGCGTCCGGCGGGGTGGTGGGGGTCGGTGTGGCGGCCTGCGTGACAGTGAAGGTGAAGGTACCCCCGATGGGATGACCATCGGCGGACACCGCCTGATAGGAGACGGTATACACACCGTTACTCGTCGCCGTCAGCGGCTGGTGAACGGTACCGCCCTGCACCCGTAGTGCCCCGTCCGTGTGGGGAGCACCGTCGGGCCCGGTGACGGCCACCCGGGTGTAGCGGGACGAGATCGACTCGCTGAAGGTGAGGGTGACCTCGGTCGGCGGGTCCGCCACGGTGGCGTCCGCGGCCGGGGAGGTCGACACCAGTCGTGAGTGGGCCGAAGCCGGTGCGGCCAGCCCGATCACCAGCGCCGGCAGCGCCACGAGCAGGCAGGCCACCACGCGCCCGATCGGCGCCCGCGCCCGCTCGCGGTGACGGCTACCAGCCCGGACCTGCCCCTGTCGTCGCACCCCCGAGATTCTACGCCCGGTAGAAAGTCCATCCTGCTCCCTGCCGGGCGGTGCCGACGCGGCAGCAAGGACCACACGTCATCACCCTCTGCGTCCCACCCATCACCCGCACACCCAGCAACCCACCCCCGCCACCACCACGTCCCGCAACTGCCCCCAAAGCAAGATCCGCCTACGCGGGTCGCCATGGGGGGCAAATCGGACACGAACGCCCCCACAGCGACCCCTGTGCACCCTGCACACCCGTGACCCCCGGAAGCAGCGTCACGGATCGTGGCCATGGTCGATGGACGGCACCGCGTCGCGGTTCACCGCAACGCGCCCGACCTATGATCGTCGGCCCCTGACCGGCGGAGGTGTCCGGCGCGTGCGCCGGACAGTGGTTTCGCGGCCGATCCGGCGTGTACCGCGAACGGCGATCTGCATCGAGCAGGAGCTTCACCTTCCGTCCGGCTGCCACTGCTGGATGCCGTCCTGTACGCCGACGGTGCGGGTTTTCGTGTCACCCGTGGGCCCAATGGCCGTAGGTTAA
>NZ_CADCWS010000347.1 GCF_902806475.1 Candidatus Frankia nodulisporulans | reverse complement strand
TAGGCCAGGTTCGGACCGCCAGCGGTTTCTCCCCGAGGCGTGGTCGCCCAGCCCGGTTCCCACCGTGCTCGGCGACCACGCCTCACCCTTCGGCCTCTACCCTGGCCGCCCCACCGCCCCACCGCCCGCGCTGCCCGCGCTGCCCGCGTCCGGTGTCATCCGGTCCGCTTTGGTCCGCACAACGCCAGGGCGGATGGTGACCATCGGTGTCGTTTCCGGTGTATCGCGATGCCGCCGGGTGTTCTGTCGGTGCCAAGGTGTAGAAATGCGCCGTCTGTCCTATGTCGGCCGCCGTTCGGGCGGGCCGTCACACGGCTGGTCGGTGGCACGTACGCACGGGGCAAGGGGGAGCCGCATGCCGGATTCGTCGGCGCTGGATGTCCTGATCGGGCTCGCGCTGCTGTTCGCCGCCTTCAGCCTGGCCGTGTCCAGGATCAACGAGGCCGTGCTCGGCGTTCTGCACTACCGCGAGCGCCGTCTGGAGTCCGCCCTGCGCGGCTTGCTCGGCGCACCCGCACCCGCACCCGCACCCGGCCCCGCGCCGGGTGACGACGACGCGAATCCGCCGGTGGATCTGATGGCGCGGCTGTTCGACGGGCCGTTGCGGATGCTGCGGGCCGGCGGCCACGAGGACCCCGCGGCGCACCAGGGCCCCGACATGGCCGCTCATCCCCCCGCCGAGGGCGGCTGGGCCGCTGTGCGCCGGGCGCGCCACCTGCGGTTGCCGTCCTACGTTCCGTCCACGCTGTTCGCCCAGGCCCTCGTCGACCTGGTGGACCCGCCCGCGCGCGCCATGCTCGGCCAGCTGCGCCCCGAGAGCCTCCCGTTGGACGTCCCCCACGAGCAGCGGGCCACCTACATCGCCGCCTACCAGGCCGCGACCCGCACGCTGGACGCGACGACCGCCGCCGCCCTGCTCGCCGCGACACCAGCCCAGTACCCCACCGGGCGGATGATCGCCGCCACCCTGGTCTCGGCCGTGGGCAGCGATCCCGTCACCACCCTCGAGCAGGGCCTCGCCGCCCTGCCGCCGTCCGCGGCGAAGACGGCCCTGACCGCCGCCGTGGTCCGGGCCCGCGGCGACCGCGACAAGATCGTCACTGAGCTCGCCGGCTGGTACGACCAGGCGATGGACCGCCTCTCCGGCTGGTACCGCCGCCGCATCTCGGTCTTTCTCGCCGGCTACGCCCTTCTGCTGGCCGCCGCCTTCAACCTCGACACCATCGGCATCGCCCGCGCGCTCTGGCAGGACGGCCCCGTCCGCGAAGCCGCCGTCACCGCCGCCCGCGTCACCCTCGACCAGACCGCCACCGCCACCGATTCCGCCGGTGCGTCCGGCGACTCCGCCTCATCCGATGGCTCCGCCTCGCCCGGTGACTCCGCGTCGTCCGGTGGCGATGTGGTGCCGGCGGCGGAGGAGGCGGTGCGCGCGGTGCGGGACGCCTCCGGGCTGGCCCTGCCCATCGGCTGGGTGCGAGCCAGCGAGGATCGAGAGGATCCTCGTGAGGTGCCGAACTCCGTGCACGGCTGGCTGGTGAAGATCCTCGGCCTGGCCCTGGCGTGCTTCGCCCTCACCGCCGGCGCGCCGTTCTGGTTCGATCTGCTCGGTCGCCTGGTGAACATGCGCTCCAGCGGCCCGAAGCCACGCTCCACCACGAGTTCGTGACTCACCGGGCTCGCCGGTCGCCGGTGACGGGTGGCGGTCCTCCGTCCTGGATGGGTGTGCCCGCGGCCACTGCACCGCGGCCGGAAACGCTCACGGGCAGCGCACTAGCGTCGGAGGCGTGAGTTTTCCTGCGCCCGAGGCGGCCCTCGCCGCACTGCACGTGGATCCCGAGGTGTTCAGTCCGCTCGACGAGCGGCCGTTGCTGGTGGTCGACGCGGCCGCGCCGGCCGCGGTGCGCGTCGCCGAGGTGGGACGGCACCTGCCGTGCGTCCTGGTCGCGGTCGCCGAGGATCTGCGGCGGGTCCCCGCCGAGGTCGCCGCGGCCGGCTTCGACATCCTGCTCACCGAGACACCGGCGCCGCCGCGGCCGTGGGTCCACGCCCCGGGCGGTCTGGACGCCGCGGTCGCCGCGCTGGCGGCGGTGGTACGCAGCCGTCCGTTCGCGTCGGTGGCCCTGGTGCAGCTGCTGCGCTTGAGTTGTCGGGGAGACATCCGGGACGCGGTGGTCGCGGAGTCGTTCGCCTACTCCGCGCTTCAGGCCGGCCCCGAGTTCGCCGCCTGGCTGGACGACCATCGCCGCCGCCGCGCCGCCCGCGCGAACCGCCAGCCCACCCCACTCACCGTCCCCACCCCACTCGCGGTGCCCACACCACCCACCGTGCCACCCGCGGGGGCGGGAGCCGCCGAGCGGCCGGCGGTGCTGGTCGAGCGGCACGGGTCGGTGCTGACGGTGATCCTGAACCGACCGGGACGGCACAACGCGGTCAACACCGGCCTGCGGGACGGGCTGGTGGCGGCGTTCCGGCTCGCCGCGCTCGATGACGACCTGACCGGGATCCGGCTGGGCGGTGCGGGCCCGTCGTTCTCCAGCGGAGGGGACCTGACCGAGTTCGGTTCGCTACCCGATCCCGGACGGGCGCACGCGGTGCGCACCAGCCGCAGCATCCCGCTGAACCTGCTGGCCTGCGGAGTGCCGGCGACCGCCTACGTCCATGGGCTGTGTATCGGCGCGGGGGCGGAACTGCCGGCCTTCTGCACCCGGGTCATCGCCGCGCCGGACGCCACGTTCCGGCTGCCCGAGATCGCGATGGGGCTGGTACCGGGGGCTGGGGGGACGGCCAGTCTGCCGCGGCGGATCGGACGTCACCGGGCCACACATCTGATTCTCAGCGGCGAGCCCATCGACGCCGAGCAGGCGCTGGCCTGGGGACTGGTCGACGCGATCGAACCCCGCCACGGGATGCCCGGCGCCACCGACTGACCGCTGACCGCCGCGTCGCTGTCCCGCCGCGGTTGCGGTGCCGGGTCGCTGTGCCGCGCGGTGAGCGGCGGTGCTGTGTCCGGGCACGACGCGGCGGTGGGTCCTTCGACGCGCTCGCCATCGCGGCGATGGCCGCCGCGCCGTGCCTGGCTGGCTTCGACCCGATCCCTCCACGGGTCGTCGCCGTCTGGGCTGGGTGGACACCTGGTTGCTCGAGGGTCCGAGGATCCGCCGGCTCGTCCACCGTCGGGGCGATCGGCTGGTCGTCCACCCGTATCGAGCCTGCCGGGCGCGCCGCGTGGAGGACAGAGCCGCCCGGGCACCTGGTCGCCTGCCGAGGGGTCCGCGCCGTCCCGGCGCGATGGCCCGGTGATCGCGGGACGTTCGACTCTGCCGCGGGACGAGGAAGGCTGGCAGTCCGGGACTGTCGTGGCGGGGAGCGTGACCCGTACGTACGGAGGCGGGCACGGCGGTGGGGCGGCGGTGGGGCGGCGAGGGTGAGAAGGGCGGTGGGATGGCGGGCACCGAGGTGTCCGCGCAGGACAACTCGTGGCCGACCCCGGCCGGAGTCGAACCGGTTTCCTTGTGATGAAGTGATTG
>NZ_CADCWS010000346.1 GCF_902806475.1 Candidatus Frankia nodulisporulans | reverse complement strand
CTCGCACAAGCAATCGGATTATCTGGTTTCCACCGGGTTCCTGTCAACAACTGAGAACAGAACGGACAATGTGGCCAGCCGGCTCGGTGCGACCGGAGCGGGCAGGTTCGACGGGAACCCTGGGGTCGCGCCACGGCTACCGGGCTGGGGCCGATCATCGCGGGGTGGGCTTCTGGGATCCCGCAAGGACAGTCTGGTGGTGCCCGACTCTGGCGAGCCGGGAGGTGCGGAACGTGAGCGTGTCCTGTGCGGCTCACCTGCCATGATTAGGTCACTGAAAGTTACATTTCATCCGAATGGGTAATTGCCCGGACACCAGAGGAGCTGTGGTGGAGGCTGTGAAGCCCCGACGGCCGGTCGACGATGACGAAGAAGATGACGAAGAATTCGCGACTGTCCCCCCGGGCGGAGTACGAGCGACTGCAGGCCAGCCGGCGCCAGTTCGGCGCCGAGACCAGCCGCGGCCACATCCTGCGCGACGAACAGGCGCGGTTGCGGCAGCTCATCGCTGACGTAGCAGCCGCCCTGGGGCGGCCGAGCAGCCCCATCTGCATGTCGTGTGTACCAGCTGCGGCACGCTGCGCGAGATCGCGGAGCCCGCCGAACCCGCTCCCGGCGCGGTCGCGCATCTGGCGGCGATCCCCGGGCTGGACGTCGTCGGCCCCGCGACGCTTGCCATCTATGGACGCCGCGAGCGCTGATAGGCCGCCTGACGGCGCCCCATCAGCCAAACCAGCGCGGTCGGCCCCACATCATGCCAGTTGCAACATCCTTGCAAGAGCGACATAGTTGCATCTGTGTTGATGCCGGCGGGTCGACGAAGCCCTTCCGGCGCCTCCGGCTGACCTGTCCGATCCGGTGCCCCGCAGTCACGACACGGACCACTCGCCGATCCAGCCGAGCGATGTGGGTCCTGCTTCCGCGTGGCCGCTCGGCCTGCGCCCGGCCCATTCCCTCCTGGGCCCGCGTCGAGCCTGTTCCCCGCAGTGAGGAGACCTCTGGTGGCCCACCCATCCCCCGGCGTCGGCGAGTTGTCCCTGCCGAGGCGGCTGGCCCGGTTCCGGCACAGCCTCACGGGGGCGGACAAGCGGTCCCTGGCGGGGATGACCGCGTTTATCGTCCTGCTGCACGTGGTGGGATTTGTCGTTCTGCTCACCCTTGTCACCCCGCATGGCTACCATCTCGGCGGCGACCATCCGGTGTTCACCGCCGGGGTCGGCGTCCTAGCCTACACCTTCGGACTCCGCCACGCCTTCGACGCCGACCACATCGCCGCTGTCGACAACACCACTCGTAAGCTCATCGCCGACAACACGGCGCGGGAAGCCGAAGGTGCGGGCCCGCAACGCCGACCGCTCTCGGTCGGGTTCTGGTTCTCCCTCGGCCACTCGACGATCGTCTTCGCGCTCGCGTTCCTGCTTTCGGTCGGTATCAAGTCCCTGGTCGGGCCGGTCGAGGACGACTCCTCCAGGCTTCACACCATCACCGGCGTGATCGGCCCGTCGGTCTCAGGTGTCTTCCTGTGGGTGTTGGGGATCCTGAACCTCGCCGCTCTGCTTGGCATCGTCAAGGTCTTCCGCGAGATGCGGAACGGGCACTACGACGAGCAGGAACTCGAGCGACGGCTGGACTCCCGCGGTTTTATGAACCGTTTCCTCGGTGGCCTGACCAGGACGGTCACCAAGCCGTGGAACATCTACCCGATCGGTGTGCTGTTCGGCCTCGGATTCGATACCGCGACCGAGGTTGGCCTGCTCGTCCTCGCCGGCGGCGCCGCGGCGTTCAACCTGCCCTTCTACTCGATCCTCGTGTTGCCGATCCTGTTCGCCGCCGGTATGTGTCTCATGGACACCATTGATGGTGTGTTCATGAACGCCGCCTACGGCTGGGCATTCGCCCGTCCGGTTCGCAAGGTGTTCTACAATCTGACCATCACCACCATCTCGGTGATCGTTGCGCTCGTTATCGGCACGATCGAACTTGTCGGTGTCCTTGCTGACCGGTTCACGATCGAGTCCGGGCCGTTCGCCTGGATCGCCAACATCAACCTCGACTACGCCGGCTACGGCATCGTCGGCCTTTTCTTCCTCGCCTGGGCCATCGCACTCGCTGTCTGGTATTTCGGCCGCGTCGAGGAACGCTGGACCGCCAACCTCCCCAGCGAATCGACCCAGCCCGCCGAAACCAGCTGACCATGCTGTCCCCGGGATGGCCGGGATGGGTGGGGCGTACTGGTTCGGTTGGCTGTCGGTCAGGCTGGGTCCTGGTAGACGTCGGGGATGCCGTCGTGGTCGCGGTCGACAGTTTCGGCTTCCTGTATCCGGCGGTAGACACGGTTACGCAGGCGCAGGGCCACGGCGGCCAGCAGGGCGGCGAGCAGGGAGCCGGTCAGGACGGCGATCTTGACGTGGTCGTCGCGTGTGCTGCCGGTGCCGAAGGCCAGTTCGCCGATGAGCAGGGAGACGGTGAATCCGATACCGGCGAGGACGGCTAGGCCGAGGACGTCGACCCAGGCCAGCCCGTCGTCGAGGGTGGCGCGGGTGAATCGGGCCACCAGGTAGGTGGCGGTCATGATGCCCAGTGGTTTTCCGACGACGAGGCCGATGACGATGCCGACGGCGGCGCGGTCGGAGAGCGCGTCGGTGAGTCCGTTCAGGCCGCCGATGGTGACTCCGGCGGAGAAGAACGCGAAGACCGGTACCGCCACCGCGGCGGAGAGGGGTCGCCAGCGGTGTTCGAAGTGCTCGGCCAGCCCGGGGCCCGCGTCGGGTCCACCGGCGCGCTTGCTGCGTACCACCGGCACGGCGAAGCCCAGCAGCACGCCGGCGACGGTGGCGTGCACGCCGGAGGCGTGGACGAGTGTCCAGGTGGCGGCGGCCAGAGGCAGCAGGAGCCACCATGAACGCACCCGGCGTTGCACCAGCAGGGTGAACACCGCCAGCGGCACCAGGGCGCCCAGCAGCGGGAGGACGCGGAGATCCCGGGTGTAGACGATGGCGATGATGACGATGGCGATCAGGTCGTCGACGACCGCGAGGGTGAGCAGGAAGGTCCGCAGTGCGGATGGCAGATGCCGGCCGATGACCGCGAGCACCGCCAGGGCGAAGGCGATGTCGGTGGCGGTCGGGATCGCCCAGCCGCGTGCGGCGTCACCGCCGAGGTTGACCAGCGTGTAGAGGATAGCGGGGACGGCGACACCACCCAGCGCGGCGACGACCGGGACGGCGGCTCGTCGGAGGTCGCGGAGGTCCCCGGCGACGAACTCGCGTTTGAGTTCCAGCCCGGCGACGAAGAAGAAGATCGCCAGCAGGCCGTCGGCGGTCCACTGGGCCAGGGTGAGGTTCAGGTGCGCCCAGGACGGGCCGACCTGGTAGGAGAGCATCGACTGGTAGGACTCCGACCACGGCGAGTTCGCCCAGGCGAGGGCCAGGACCGTGGCCGCGAGCAGCAGCGCGCCACCGATGGTCTCCTGGCGCAGGATCGCGGCGATACGGCGGGCCTCGGGCCAGGATCTGCGGTCGAACAGGCTGAACCGGCGAGGCGGGGTCTGACTCATGGTGGGAC
>NZ_CADCWS010000345.1 GCF_902806475.1 Candidatus Frankia nodulisporulans | reverse complement strand
AGTCGGACCGTCCCGTCGGCGCCACCGGCGGCGAGCAGGTGTCCGTCCGGCGAATAGGCGACGGAGAGTACGCGGTCGGGGTGGCCGGGCAGGGACACGTGCGAGGTGAGGGCGTCGCCGCGGGGCGGACGTCCCGTCGCCGTGTGCCAGCTGGTGTCCCAGCGACGTACCCGGCCGTCGTGGCAGCCGGCGACGAGGCTGTGGCCGTCCGGGGCGAAGGTCACGGACCAGACCGGCGAGGGCGCCTTGGCGGAGCCGGCGCGCAGGACTGCGACCAGGTTCGGGTGGCGTCGGTTGGTGACCTGCCAAAGGCGGACCGTTCCGTCGGCGCTGCCCGCGGCGAGCAGTGTGCCGTCGGGGGCGAAGGCGACGCAGAGGACCCGGTCGGCAGGTCCGGTCAGGAGGGCTGCCACCGCCGGGGCGTGTCGCGCGGCGATGACGTCCCACAGCCGGACGGTGCGATCGTGGCTGCCGCTGGCGAGGGTGCGGCCGTCCGGTGCGAACGCGATCGATCGCACCCAGCTGGCGTGGCCGGTGAGGCGTCCGCTGATCGGTCGGGGGCCGCGTCGCTGGCCTGCCGCCACCGTCGGGGGCTCCTGGGCGGCGCGGTCCGCGGGGAGAGTGCGGTCCTCGGTCGGGTTCAGGTCGGCCGCGGGGACGGGGACGGTTGCCATGTCGGGGTGGTTCTGCGCGACCGGGAGGGTCGCCGCGGAGGCGTCCGCCGGGACCGTCTCGGCGAAGGAGGGCATCGGGGTGGTCGGGAAAGACGGCGGCGTGGGCGGATTCACGGGTGGGAGGACGGGCTGGGGTAGTCCGTTCGAGGGGGGCAGGGTGACATCGTCGCTGCCCGCGGCCGGGTTACCCCCTTCGATCGTGGGGTCCTCGACGTCCGCGGTAAGGCTGGTGGGTGTGCTGGGGCGGCGCTGTGAGGAGCGTCCGAGATGCAGCGGGAACTCGGGCTCGACGGTCGGTTTCTCCCGGCCCAGCAGCGCGGCCCGCACCGCGGTGAGCAGACGGTCGCGGGTGGTGCTGGCGGTGAGACCGAACAGGTCGACCGACACCACGGTCTGCAGCTCGTCGGGCAGGTCGCAGTCCTCGACACGCATCGGCAGGAGGCGACGTTGCAGGCCCTCGGGGTCCGCGGCCCGGGCGGCACGCCACTCCTCACCGCCGTAGACGGAGATCAGGTACGCCGCGGAGACGACCGCGATGGTGCGGGTGGCGTGGGCGACACCCTGGTCCATCTTGCGTCGCCAGTCCACACCGGGCACGAAGTCCCAGGCCTGGACAAGCACCTGGTAGCCGTTCTCCTCCAGCTGCCAGGCGATCCATTCCGACCAGGGCCGATCCGTCGCGGTGTAGGAGACGAAGAAGCCCCACCCTGGCGTTGCGTCACGATCCCCCGACATGGCGCATCATTTTGCCCTGTGGACGCCCCGGGCCATAGCGATAGCCCCGATGTCAGCGTGGCGGCGGCCGCCGTGGCCCCACCGCCGCGGCGTGGTTGGGGATGTCAGCGGGGCGGCCAGGACAGGGCGAGGCGGGGGGCCTCGATCGCCGGGCAGGTGTCCATCACGATGGGGACGCCGGCGTCCTCGGCGCGTCGCGCGGCGGCCTCGTCACGCACACCGAGCTGCAACCAGACGGCCTTCGCGCCGACCTTGATCGCCTCATCGACGACCGGACCGGCGAGTTCCGAGCGGACGAAGACGTCGACGACATCCACCGGGAACGGAATGTCACTGAGTGTGGCGTAGCCACGCTCCCCCGCGATCGTCGGCGCCGTGGGATGCACCGGGATGACCCGTTTGCCGCCGCGGCGCAGGTACTCGCCGATCGCGTAGGCCGTTCGGGCGGTGTTGGTGGACAGGCCGACGACCGCCCACACCTCGGTGTCGGTCAGCAGATGCCGGATCGTCTCGTCGTCTCCGTGGCGCATGACCACTGACAACACCGGGCCCCCTCCAGGTCATCCGGGATTCGACGCGGTCGACCCCCGCTGACCCGGACGGGCCAAGCGTATCGTCCGGCTGGGATATCCGCCGGAACCGACACCGGCTGTGCGAAACCGGAGCTGATCTCCGGGCGAGAACCGGAAGAGGTGCGATGGGCGGCGGCACCAACCCGGTCGCGGCGGTGGTGTTCGATCTCGATGGCGTGCTGATCGACTCCGAGCAGGTGTGGGACGAGGTGCGTCAGGCATATGTCGCCGAGCGAGGCGGGCGCTGGGAGCCGGACAGCACCGCCCGCATGATGGGCATGAGCACCGCCGAATGGTCGACGTACCTCACCAGCCTCGGCATCTCCGGGACGCCGCAGCGGATCGCCGCCGAGGTGATCGACCTGGTGGCCGCCCGGTACGGCGCGGCACCGCCGCTGCTGCCCGGTGCGGTCGAGGCGGTCCAGGCGATCGCGGCGCACCACCTGTTGGGGCTGGCCAGCTCGTCTCCGCGGGCGCTGATCGAGCTGGTGCTCGACCGGTCCGGGCTCCGCGCGTCCTTCGCCGTGGCGGTGTCCTCGGAGGAGGTGTCGCGCGGCAAGCCCGCGCCGGACGTGTACCTCGAGGCCGCCCGTCGCCTCGGTGCGCCGGCGGCGGCGTGTGTCGCGGTCGAGGACTCCAGCAACGGGCTGCGTGCTGCGTCGGCCGCGGGCATGGCGGTGGTGGCCGTCCCGAACGCCCATTTCCCACCCGCCGCGGACGCCCTGGCCCTGGCCGCGGCGACCGTCCCCGTCACCGCCGACCTCACCGTCGACGTCATCCGCGCCGCGGCGGCCCGCCCCCGGTGATCCGGCCCTGCGCCACGTCCCGTCGCCCGATGCGGCGAGGAGGCGAGGGGGCGAACGGGCGGCTTGTCGGCGGTCGGACGCATAGGATCATCTGGTGATGAACGTGGGCGGTCGGCGGTGAGCGACAAGCACGAGGTGACCCTGTCCGCCTCGGCCGAACGGGATCTGGCCAAGCTGGCCGAGCTCACCCGCGCCGAGGTCCGCAGCTTCCTCGACGGCAAGCTGCGCGACGACCCGCGCAAGGCCGGCACACCCATCCCCGGCGAGCAGGTCGGCATGTTCGAGGCGACCACCCGCACCTGGCGGGTGCTCTACCGGGTGGACGCGAACACCCAGACCGTGCGGGTCATGGTGATCGGCCCCCGTGGCGCCCGCACCCGGGTCGTCCCGACGGTCGGCCGCACCGGCACCGCCGCCGGCTGGCGCCGCATCTGAGCGCCGGCCCGTCGTAGTTGCCGGGCCGCTACCACCGTCCCGGCCAGGTCGATCCCTAGCGCTGCCGGCACACTCACCCGCGCGTGGGCCGCTCCCCCGTCCCGGATCTTCAGATCCAGCGGATTCACCCCACTCGCCGCCACCTCCACCAGCACCTCACCGGCCGCCGGCACGGGCCTGGGCACCTCGCGGCGCTCCAGCCCACCACCGAAGGTCTCCAACGTAAGTGCCGTCGTCATAGCCGCGGGTTGTGCCAGCGCGGCGCGGGCCGATGAGGCGCACGGTTTCGCCGTGCTGGTGGTAGCTGGTCTCACGTTCCGTTTCGGACAGGTGCGGTGCCAGTGGGGCTGGCCGTGGCA
>NZ_CADCWS010000344.1 GCF_902806475.1 Candidatus Frankia nodulisporulans | reverse complement strand
CCGACGTTCTCGGCGAGGCCCTGCTCGAGCAGGGTCCGCAGGTCCGCGATGCGCTGGTCGATCCCTGCGGTGCCGTTGTGGTCCACGCCTCAACCTCCAGTGGGTGGCGACGGCGCCGCGGGGCGGGGTCCGCGCCATCTCGACGACATGCGGTCGACAGATCCGCCAAGAAGGCCGATCTGTCGAGACGATAGCCACGTTGCCGGCGGGAGTTCACGCGCCAGCCGGCGGCGGGGAAACAGCGGATGAACGCCGGGAGAAGGTGGACCGTCCGTCCGGTGATGTGGCGTGTAAGAATGGATGAACACCGGGGAATGGTGTCCAGAACAATACGCGAAAATGTGCTGAGCGATCGGTTTGTACGGCTCATTGCGGACGACGATGGATCGATAGAAGAGATAGTTCTTGCGTTGACCTGATGGTGGCCGATTGTCAGTCTTGGTGGCGGCAGCGGGAACGCCGATGTCCTTCGATGGAACGCGCTCCGCCCCTGCTCCACACCGCCCCGCCATGAATGGTTTACCCAGGCGGCATCTGTGCGTTGCCGGGTCATCCGAGCAGCTGACGATCGACCAGACGCGAGAGGGGTGTGTCGTGCCGGACGCCCGAGCCGAACATCCTCCGTGGGTCATGCCGGCGCCGATGCCAGCGCTGGTGTCGCGGGTCGGGGCGGAGCGTCGGGGGCACGGTGGCGGCCCGCGGCCCGCGGCCCGGGTTGGAGTGCCATCTGCTTTCGCTCGCGGATGTGGCGGCGCTTCCGCGCGATCCGGTGGCGGTGGACGCGGTGGATGCGGTGGGGCGGGCGGGCGGTCGAAACCGGACGTTGGTGCGTCGGGTCGGGCGCCTGCTGCTGGCGACGGTCCTCGCCGAACATCATGCAGCCGCGCCCGGGGTACTCAGAGTCACGGCAGGTGGACGTCCGGTGGCGCCCGGCGAGCGGGCGGCGGGTGCGCGGGCGGGGATCGCGCATGACGGGGGAGTGCTGGTCGTCGGTTTTCATCCGGCGGGCTGCGCGGTGGACGTCGAGGACACGCCGGTGCCGTTGATCGCCGAGGTGGCCGGGCGGTTCTGCGGAACCGCCGAACGGCGGTCGCTGCCGGCGGGCGCGGCGGTGCGCGGGGTGTGGACGGCGAAGGAGGCCGTCGCGAAGTACACCGGCCTCGGCCTGCGGGCGGGGCTGCGCACGATCACCTTCGACGGCGACCCGCTCGCCGGCTGGGTTCGTTCGCATCACCCGGGGACGCGTCGACCGCCGCTGTGCCGGGTGGTCGCCACCGGCCGACGTCACCTCGCCTTCGCCGTCGGCTCCGGTGCCGGGGCCGGGGCCGGCATCGGATCGGTGGCCGCTCCGGTCGTCGAGGTGCACCGGTGGGTCCCTGACCTCGACCTCGGCGCGGACGGTGGTGGCGGCTCGCTTCGCCTGGTCCGCGCCCGTCTCGCGCCGTCCGGGGAACTGGCCGAGCTGGCCGATGCCGTGGGCGCGGTCGCGGCGCCGCCTCGAACGGGCACCGGCCCACAGCGGACCCGCACGTCGCTTACCAGCCCTGGAACGACGACCAGCCCTGGACGGGAGCATCCCTGATGCGTGGCCTGACGTTGCCCGGCGCCCTTGACGAGGCGGCGGCGGCACATCCGGACGCCGCTGTGACCTTCCCCAGCTCGGCGGAGCGGGTACGACTCGCCGACCTCGCCGCCGCCAGCGTCGACCTCGCTCGCGGCCTGATCGCCGATGGGGTGGGCTTCGGTGAGCGGGTCGGGGTGTACAGCCGCAACAACGCCGACTTCCTCGTCGCCGTGATCGGGGCGAGCCGGGCCGGCGCCGTCGCCTGCCCCATGCCGATGCCCACCTCCGCCGCCGATCTGGCCGGCTACGCGAGCCGCCTGCGCGCCATCACGTCCGCGGCCTCGATCCGCCGGGTGCTGGTCGGCGCCGGGGTGGACGGCATCGTCCGCCGGCTCGGCCCGGTCCTGCCGGACCTGGACTTTCTCGGCGTCACCGCGCTGACGAAGGCCGCCAACGGTGCCGCGCTGCCGACGGTGACACCGGCGGACGTGGCGATCGTGCAGTTCACCTCGGGCAGCACGGCGGTACCGAAAGGCGTGGTGCTCACACACCGTAACGTCGTGCATGGGACAGCGGCGATCGTCGACGGGATCGAGCTCGGCCAGCCCGGCGACCACGGGGCGACCTGGCTGCCGCTTTACCACGACATGGGGCTGTTCGGGACGCTCGCCGCGGTGCTGATCGGTACGCCGATGACGGTGTGGTCGCCGTCCACGTTCATCAAGAATCCGGCCGGCTGGCTGCGCGCGTTCGCCGAGCTGGGCTGCACCGTCGCGCCGTCGCCGAACTTCGGGTACGACGCGCTGCTCGCCGCCGTCGGGCCCGACGAGCTGACCGACCTCGATCTGCGGCGCTGGCGGATCGCGTTCAACGGCGCCGACCCGGTGAACCCGATCACCGTCGAACGGTTCGCGGCGCGGTTCGGCCCGGCCGGGTTCGCGCCCGAGACGATGTTCCCCGTCTACGGAATGGCCGAGGCGACCCTCGCCGTCACGTTCCCGCGGCTGGGCCGTCGGCCGACGACGACCTGGGTCGACCGCGAACGCCTGGCCCGGGACGGCCTGGCGCTGCCGGCCGCGGCGGGCGCACCCGGCTCCCGTGGCCTGGTCGGGCTTGGCCGGCCCGTGCGGGGGATGCGGGTGCGCATCGTGGACGAGCACGGTCACGCGCTGCCAGATGGCACCGTCGGCGAGATCGAGATCGCCGGGGACGCCGTCACCGCCGGCTACCTCACCGCCGATGCCGCTAGGCGCCGTTGGTGGCGGTGGCGGCCCAGGTGGCGGTGGCGCTCTGGCGCCGGGGCTCGCGCCGGGACTGTCGGCGGCACCGGATCCGGCGGCGGCGCTGGTGTCGCGGCCGACATCGGCCACCGGCGGCTGGCTGGCCACCGGAGACCTTGGCTTCCTGGTCGGCGAGGAGCTGTACATCAGCGGCCGACGCAAGGAAATGATCATTATTCGGGGGGTCAACTACTACCCCGAGGACGCGGAGGCGCTCGTCCGCGACGCACCGGGCATCCATCGCCGCCGCTGCGTCGCGGTGACCGACACCGACGACACCGGCGCCGAGGCGCTCACCGTGATCGCCGAGACCACGCTCGAGTCGGCCGCCGACCGGATCGCGCTGGCCACACGGCTACGTGCGGCGATCGGTGCGGCGCTCGGACTCGCCGAGGTGTCCGTTCGCCTGGTCGCCCCGGATGTGCTGCCCCGCACGTCCAGCGGCAAGTTCCGCCGCGTCGAGGCCCGTGACCTGGCCCGAGCCCAACCCCGATGAGTCCGGTGCCCCTGATGAGTCCGGTGCCCCTGATGAGTCCGGTGCCCCTGATGAACCCGGTGCCCCTGATGAACCCGGTGACCCTGACGAACCCGGTGACCCGTCCGGCCCCCGACGGAGGTTGATCCATCCGATGCACGGCTATGACGTCTTTCGCCATTACGAACGCAAACGTTGGACGATCGAGGATCTCCCCTTCGACGCAATGGCCGTAGGTTAAATGATCCCTTGGAGGTTTGAGGGATGGTTGGTCATCGGAAGT
>NZ_CADCWS010000343.1 GCF_902806475.1 Candidatus Frankia nodulisporulans | reverse complement strand
TCCAGGATTACCGATCTTCGTAACAATGTGATTACCTCTTTGAGGCTTTGACCAGCGCGGATGTAGGGATCACTGGCGGGAGTGGCCGCGCTGGCTCGATCGGCTGCCCGCGTGTTCAGCTCCCGGGGACGGCGCCGGTTGTGATGAGGGACTCGGCGGTTTCCATGATGGTGGTCCGCACGTCGACGCCGTTCGGGTCGGCAGCTCCGACGCCGTCGCCGCGCTGCGCGACGTGCCCGTCGCCCATGTCGGCTTCGCAGCCGACCGCTACGCGCACATGCGCGTGATGCTGCGCCCCGAACTCGCCGAGCCAGCCGCGCACCCGAAGGTGGCGGCCGCTGGGCGTCGCGCGCCCGACCACGGGCTCGGGCTCCGCAGTGGACCATCGCAGCCTGCGGCCTGGTGGCGAGAATGTAGGAGATCCGCCGCATACAGGCGGGCTGCTGCGGGGATCAAGGCTGGCCGGCGTGTCAGCAAGGTCATGGCAGCAGTGCGATCGGCTTCGTGAGGCGGACGACGGAGAAGTGCCGACGGTCGAAGGTCGCGATGGCATCCGCGTCGAGCCGTTCGGCGATCGCGAGCACGGAGGCGTCGACGGCGCCGAGTGGGAAGTCGCTGTACTTCTCGACCAGCTCGACCATCCGGTCGAGGTCCTGGCGAGCAAGCGGGATCAGGCTGATCTGTCCCGTGCTGATGGAGCGCAGGAACGCGGCTTCGGCGCGGGTGCCTTTCTCTCGTTCGAGCATGAAACAGACTTCGGTCAGCACGGGATAGGGAACGAGCAGTGGCTGGGGTGTGCGCCGCATGAGAGCGACGCTGCGGGCGTGGTGCTCGTCGTCACTGTCGGCGGCGGCGATCAGCGGCCCGGTGTCCCAGACGATCACTCGGGATCGCGCCCGAGTTCCGCGCGCAGGATCTCAGCCGAACGGGCGGCGAGATCACCCTTGCCGCTGGCCAACGCACCCACGAAATCTGGCAATGGCCACTTATCGCCACCGCTCTCGGCAGGCGCACTCTCGCGTACGAGAGCCAGGATCGGCGCCACCTGCGACTCGGGCAGACGGTCGATCAGACTGTGCAGCTCGTCCCGCAGGGTACTCACCTGTCCAGGATACGACCGACGCACGGCCCGCCACCGAGATCCACCGAGACGCAGCCGAACGACCCGCGACCTTCGCACGCAAGCACGTTCGAGGTGGCGCAGGAACGTCAACGCGACCACCACGCCGACGATCATCGTCACGAGACGAGTCGAAGTATCCGGCCCCTGCTGGACGACTATGGTGCGACGATGCGTACCGCGTCCGTCTGGCCGAGGTGCCGAGCAACGGCGACTTTGGCGGACACCGGTGGTCGCGGCAGGCAGCCGCTGGGCCAGTAGACGACCGACCGGCCGGCGGGTGACGACGTTCGGTGTGGCGAGCTGTCAGTAGGGATGTAGGCCTGCGGGCGATGTGCGCGGATGGTGGGGGAGGGTCCTGAGATCAGGTCTGACTGAATCGTCAGGGGTGGTCCGCACGGTCGCCTGGGTCGTGGAGGCGATGTCGACGGTGAGATGATCGGCCTCGAAATATCTGCTCGCGGCCGGATCCGGACTGGGCAGGAAGCCTTTCACCGCGTCGTTGAGCCAGTCGGTGGACAGGCCGTGGCGTTCGGCGAGCGTGGCGGTAGCGGCTCGGATGACGTGGGTCGGCGGGAACACCGCATCGAGATAGCGGGTGGAGCGGTGGGCGTGGTAGGCGAGGGCGAGGGCGGCGCCGCTGACGAGGAACAGGTCGGCTTTGGCGCCGCGCCGGCCCAGTTCGTCGTTGAGTTCTTGGAGCAGGCCGGCGATCGACTCGCGGTCGAGACCCGGGGTGGTCATGTCACGCCCGTGGGAGGGCGCCGCGGGTGATGAAGATGCCGCGTTTGCGAAACGACAGGGGGACTCGACCAGTGCCCGGGGATGCAGCCCCTTCAGTGCGGTGACGAACCACCAGGGCATCGCTTCGAGGGCGGGGTCGCGCACCCACTGAGGTGCGGGCCAGCCGTCGCGGCGGGCGAGGTGCTCCCCGAGAGCGGCGAAAGCGGCGTCCACGCGCCGGTCGCCGGACGTTCGTGGCCGGTCGGCCCACATGGCCTGTGCCGCGGCACGGCCCTGGTGGTGCAGGACGCTGGTGTAGTCGTGGAGGAGCTGACGACGGCGTGTCGCCAGACGTCCTGGAGACGAGCGTCAGCCGAGACCATGCCAGCAGCGACGGCGGCGGCGTCGTCCACGGTCCGGAAGGCTCGCAACGGGTCCACGACCCCACAGCACGCGGCGGATCATGCCTCCACTGGTTCGGATTCGCCGGTCGCACGAGCTCGTGGCCGCCGTCGCGGCCACACCGACGACGCGAGGGCGTGAGAGGTCTGCGGACCCGCGGGCGACCGGGGCAGTCGAGCAGATGCGCCTTGCGTGTCGGACTGCTTCTCATGCTTCGGCTCACTGCTGGGCCGTGGTCCGCCCGCGGTACGCGGGACGCTGCCGGGCGTCGCGCGGGAACGCGCGTGAGGCGGTGCCGCCGTCGTGCGGTCGTGGCCTGTCACGGGGGCGATAATGGTCGGGTGACCGTTGACCTGGGTGACAGCCGGATTGCTGAGGTGTGCCGGCGCTACGGTGTCGCCGAGCTGTCCGTCTTCGGCTCCGTGGCGCGCGGCGACGACACCGCCTCCTCGGACATCGATCTGCTGTACGTGCTGGCACCCGACTCAACGCTTGGCTTCGACCTCGTCGATCTCCGAGACGAGCTTGCGAAGATCGTCGGACGTCGCGTCGACCTGGTGCCCAAGTCCCGGCTGAAGGGGTCCGGGTGCGCAACGCCAACGGGCTGCAGGGATCAGCTCCCGCGTCTCATCGGAAAGGTCACTGGAACAGGGCTTCCACCAGGACCAGAAAGAGCATCAGCTCACAGCACGCGCCAAAGCCTCAACAGCTCACATAGCGCTCTCTCGGACCCTCTCGGCCGTGCTCACGCGGCCCGCCGCGGACGGTTCGCCCGCCGGCAAGGTGGACACCGGGATGAAGGCGACACCGAGTGTGGTTCTCACCTTCACCCATAACGGGTTCCCTTGGACGATCGCGACGATCGGTCCTACCGCGGGCCCGGATCCGAGCCCGGCGGCCAAGGGTGTTCTGGCCGGTCGCACGGCGGGAAGAATGTCCCACCATGCGATGTCAGGGTGCGACGACGACGCCGTGCGGTTACTGTGCGCGGAGTTGGACAGTAGCGGCGTCGGACACCGCGCGCGGCGGCAGGGGCCGCCGTTTCCGGTCGGGGGGAGATCGATGAAGCGGTTCGACGGGCTGCGCGGGATCGAGCGGCTCGACCCGGCATCGGACTTTCACGAGATCTACCGGATCAGCTCGACCTGCGAGTTCCCGTGGGACTACTTCAACGCGATGTCCTTCGCGCTTTTCCGCACCTTCGCCGTCCCGTCGGTCGGCCGGCTGCTGGCCAGCACCGGAGAGTTCACGGCACGGTCCCAGAAACGCTTCGAGGACACCGTCCTCATTCTCGACGCGGTGCTCGAGCACGGGTTCGCCGGTGTCGAGGGGCGGGCCGCGATTCGCCGGATGAACCAGATGCACCGTGCCTATCCGATCACCAACGCGGA
>NZ_CADCWS010000342.1 GCF_902806475.1 Candidatus Frankia nodulisporulans | reverse complement strand
TTAACCTATGGCCATTGCCCCCAGGGCGGAGAACCGTAGATCATCGGATTCGGGTTCGATCGGTCGGCCGCGTCCGGGCACCTGGCCCGGCCCGGCTCGCCGCACGCACCTCAATGCGGCAGCCGCTACGCTGGTGTGGTACCCGAGGAGGTTACTGAAAGTGTCTGAACAGGTCAGGGAGCGGGAGACCCGCCGACTCGACCGGGTCGTCGTGCGTTTTGCGGGCGACTCCGGCGACGGCATGCAACTCACCGGAGAACAGTTCACCAGCGAGACCGCCACGTTCGGCAACGACCTGTCGACGCTCCCGGACTTCCCCGCGGAGATTCGCGCGCCAGCCGGCACACCGGCCGGAGTCTCCGGATTCCAGCTGCATTTCTCCGACCACGACATTCTTACGCCGGGCGACGCCCCGGACGTCCTGGTCGCGATGAATCCCGCCGCTCTGAAGGCGAATCTGAAGGATCTGCCGCCCGGCGCGAACCTCATCGTCAACACCGATTCCTTCACAGGTGGAAACCTGAAGAAGGCCGGTTATGCGACGGATCCGCTGACGGACGGGACGCTCGACCCCTACGTCGTCCACCGGGTGCCGCTGACCTCGATGACCATCAACGCGGTGCACGCCGCCGCCGACAGTGGCGGTGGCGGCGGGTCGGTCAACAAGAAGGAAGCCGAGCGGGCGAAGAACATGTTCGCCCTCGGCCTCATGAGCTGGCTGTACCACCGGCCGACCGGCGGCACCGAGGCATTCCTGACGAAGAAGTTCGCCAAGCGGCCGGAGATCGCCGCGGCGAACATCGCGGCGTTCCGCGCCGGCTTCAACTACGGCGAGACGACCGAGTCGTTCACCGTCACCTACGAGGTGGCGCCGGCCCGGATGAAGCCCGGCACCTACCGGCGGATCAGCGGCAACCTGGCCCTGTCCTACGGGCTGGTCGCCGCGGGTGAGCTGACCGGGCTGCCGATCTTCCTCGGCACCTACCCGATCACGCCGGCCTCGGACATCCTGCACGAGCTGAGTAAGCACAAGCGGTTCGGCGTGCGGACCTTCCAGGCCGAGGACGAGATCGCCGGCATCGGCTCGGCGCTCGGCGCGTCCTTCGGTGGCTCGCTCGGGATCACCACGACGTCCGGCCCGGGTGTCGCGCTCAAGAGCGAGACGATCGGCCTCGCGGTCAGCCTCGAACTGCCCCTGGTGATCGTCGACATCCAGCGCGGTGGCCCGTCCACCGGCCTGCCGACCAAGACCGAGCAGGCCGACCTGCTGCAGGCCATGTTCGGCCGCAACGGTGAGGCCCCGGTGCCGATCGTGGCGCCCCGCTCCCCCGGTGACTGCTTCGACGCGGCCATCGAGGCCGCCCGGATCGCGACGAAGTACCGCACCCCGGTGTTCCTGCTCTCCGACGGGTACCTGGCCAACGGCTCCGAGCCGTGGCTGATGCCGACCCGCGAGGAGCTTCCGGATCTGAGCGTCACCTTCACCACCGAGCCGAACCACACCGGCGACAAGGGTCCGGAGTTCTGGCCGTACCTGCGTGACCCCGAGACGCTCGCCCGACCGTGGGCCGTCCCGGGCACACCCGGCCTCGAGCACCGCATCGGCGGCATCGAGAAGTCGGACGGGCCGGGGAACATCTCCTACGACCCGGCCAACCACGACCGGATGGTCCGGCTGCGGGCCGCCAAGGTCGCCGGCATCGCGAACGACGTTCCCCCGCTGGAGGTGGAGGACCCCTCCGGCTCCGCCCGGGTCCTCGTGCTCGGCTGGGGCTCCACCTTCGGCCCGATCGCCGCCGGCTGCCGGCGGGTACGGGCCAAGGGACTGCGGGTCGCGCAGGCGCACCTGCGTCATCTCAACCCCTTCCCGGCCAACACCGGGGAGATCCTGCGGTCGTACGACAAGGTGATCATCCCCGAGATGAACCTCGGCCAGCTGCGGATGCTCATCCGGGCCGAGTACCTCGTCGACGCGATCGGTTACAACCAGGTCCGCGGGTTGCCCTTCAAGGCAGCTGAGCTGGCCGGCGTCTTGGAGGACGTGATCAACCAGTGACCGTCACGACGAACCGTTCCGGGATCAGTAACCGTCTGCTCGATCTGGTGCCCGCGGCACCAGATCCGCAGAGCCGCAAGGACTTCACCTCCGACCAGGAGGTGCGCTGGTGCCCCGGGTGCGGTGACTACGCCATCCTCGCCACGGTGCAGGGCTTCCTGCCCGAGCTCGGCATCGCGCGCGAGAACGTCGTGTTCATCTCCGGGATCGGCTGTTCCTCGCGCTTCCCGTACTACCTGCAGACCTACGGGATGCACTCCATCCACGGTCGGGCGCCGGCGATCGCCACCGGCCTCGCCACCTCGCGGCCGGACCTGTCGGTCTGGGTCGTCACCGGGGACGGCGACGCGCTGTCCATCGGCGGCAACCACCTGCTGCACGCGCTGCGCCGCAACGTCAACGTCAAGATCCTGATGTTCAACAACCAGATCTACGGGCTGACCAAGGGCCAGTACTCGCCGACGTCCGAGATCGGCAAGATCACGAAGTCGACGCCGTACGGCTCGCTGGACCGTCCGTACAACCCGGTCTCGCTGGCCCTGGGCGCCGAGGCGACGTTCGTCGCCCGCTCGGTCGACTCCGACCGTGCGCACCTGACCTCGGTGCTGCGCGCCGCCGCCGAGCACCCCGGCACGGCGTTCGTCGAGATCTTCCAGAACTGCAACATCTTCAACGACGGCGCCTTCGACACCCTCAAGGACCGCTCGACCCGCGACGACGTGACACTGCGCCTCGTGCACGGCGAGCCGCTGGTCTTCGGCGCCGAGGGCGACAAGGCCATCCGGCGCGCCGACGACGGCGGCCTGGAGGTCATCTCCGCCGACGCCCCCGGGGTCCTGGTGCACAACGCCTCGTCCGCCGAGCCCAGCCAGGCGTTCGCGCTGTCCCGGCTCACCGGGGACACCCACGGAGTCACCCCCATCGGCATCTTCCGTAACGTCGATGTCCCCACCTACGACGAGGCGCTCAACAAGCAGGTCGCCGACGCGAAGGCGAAGCAGGGCGACGGTGATCTGATGGCGATGATCTCCGGTGGGGAGACCTGGACCATCGACTGATCCCAGTCCCCACGGGGCAGGTCAGACCGGTAGTGGACGAGGCCGGGACGCGCACACGACGTGCGGGTCCCGGCCTCGTCGTCGTTGTCGTCGTTTCCCGTACTTCCGGCGGCTTCGTCCGGACGCCCAGAGGGGCCAGGCCGACGGACATCACGCGGCCACAGCGCCGTTACGCGCCCTCCGTCTGATATTTGCCACTCTGCGTTGGTCGGGTACTGTGACAGTGCGCGTGGGGGTGCCGTGCGACCCGGGGGGGCTCACCACACCAGTGCAGCCGGAGGCATAGTGCGGGGTCATCGAGCCCTCAGCCCACGACCCGCGGCCGGTCCGCGTTCGCCGATGGGTCCTGTCCATGCGCCCGTCCTGATGGCGGCGCGACCTCGTGTTCCGTCCGGAGGCCCCCGTGGGTAGCCATTCGGCCGGCCGGCACGCCCGGCACGGCACCACCAACCAGCGCTCCACCGACCGGCGCTCCCTCGACCGGCGCCCCGCGGGCCCCGCAGCCCGCCCGGCAGCGCTGACACCCGAG
>NZ_CADCWS010000341.1 GCF_902806475.1 Candidatus Frankia nodulisporulans | reverse complement strand
TAGCGGACTCGGAGTACTCGAGCGGTATCAGCGGCAGGTCGAGGAACAGGGTTTCGGGGCCTACTGCCCACCCGAAATTCAGGATCGCAACTACCAGGGTGTTCTGGAGAGCGCCACACTGATCGACACCGGCGACATCAGGGCGGACGTCGTCCATGTCTATCGCCGGGGCGGGGGCGAACCTCTTTACACGAATCACCGCGACGAACGCGGCGCATGGATGGAGCCACCAGCCGCGCGGCAGACAATTATCACGGAGCGTGAGCGTTCCTGGTCGGCCACGGAAAGCAGTTGGTTCACCAGCAAAGCCGAGAACCTCGCGGAACGCCTGGCCACCCCGTACGTCCCCGACCTGCACGCGACGGTGAACCGCGCCGACCCGCTGCTTCAGCCCACAGATCGTCCGGCTGCCCGCGATCTCGCCGCCCGCCTCGCACACCGCGTCGGTCCATCGCCGGCAGGTGGAGCAGAGGAGCGTGTCCCCCTCGCACAGCGACTTACGGAGATACGTGATCGGCTTGGCACCTCGCCGCCTCCGGCCCGTTCACCCCCGGACGTGGATCATCTGCAAGCACGTCGGGAGCATCCCGATCCCGCGCCGGGCGCGGGGCCCGACAGCGGCCCGGACCGCAGTCCTGGATAGAACCGCGTTCCTCGAGTCCCGGAATGCGGTCAGGCGCCTTCGCCGTGACTGACCCGTCGGCGCCAGGGGTCAGGCGTGCAGGGGAAGGTCGATGGTGATGCGGGTGGGTCCGCCGGGTGGGCTGGTGACGTCGAGCCAGCCGTCCACCGTGCGGACCCGCTCGACGAGCCCGGTCAGGCCGCCGCCGGGTTCGAGGGCGGCACCGCCCGTCCCGTCGTCGACGACGGTGAGCCGGAGCCGTCCGGCGCGTCCGATGACACCGATTCGGATCTCGTCGGCCCGGCCGTGCCTGACGGCGTTGGTGAACAGCTCCGCGGCGCAGAAGTAGGCGATCGTCTCGATCGCCGCCGACGGCCGCTGGGGCAGGTCGACATGCAGCGCCACCGGCTGCCCGCCAGCACCGCCGCTGGTGCTGGCGCCGGCGCCTCGGGCGGCGAGGCTTTCCAGCGCCGCCTCGAGACCATGGTCGAGGATCGGCGGGTGGATACCGCGGGCGAGGTCACGCAGCTCGACGAGGGCCTCCTTGACGTCGCGGTGGGCGGCGTCGACCTCGACCGGGTCCGGTCGAGGTCGAGGCTGTCGCCGTCCGCGGTGGCGAGCTGTTCCCGGACCGCGCCGAGATTCATCGCCATCGACACGAGTCTGGCCTGTGCGCCGTCATGCAGGTCCCGTTCGATGCGGCGTAGCGCCGCGGCCGAGTCGTCGACCGCGCTCGCCCGGGTGAACTCCAGCTCGTGCATCCGTTCCGCGGCGAGCTGCCGGTTCGTCGGGCCGAGCAGGCCGCGGATGAGCAGCCGGTCCAGCCCCACCAGCCCGTGAATCAATGGCCGGGCCAGGTAGAGCAGCACGGCGCCGGCCGCGACCGCCATCGCCATCCGCGGCCAGGTGTCCAGGAAGTAGTCGGTGCCGAAGGAGGCACCGCGATGCGGTCGTCCCGCGCTGTCATGCTGCACGGGCAGGTACCGCTGCCACACCGGATAGGTCACCCCACCCAGTCCGGCCGAACAGAACGCTACGGTCACCACGAAGTTCGTGATCGCCAGCGGAAACTTCACCAGCAGATAGACACATGCCCGCCAGCCGGCCCCGTCCCTGAGGCCCGCCCAGACCCAGCTCTTCGCCCCTCGGCGACGGGGGCGCAGCGGACGCGGCGGAGCCACCCGATCACCGAGCATCTCCGCGGCCAGGGCACGCTGCACCGTCCCGAACCCCCGTGCCCCCACCAGCATCGTCGCCAGCAGCGGAATCCCCAGGAACGTCACCGCCAGCGCCGGACCCGTCGACAGCGCCACCACCACATAGACAAACCCGACAATCGCCAGCGGAAAACACACCAGCGTGTACCCCACCTCCCGCATGAAACGCCCGTACAACCACCCCCCGGACGCGCCAGTGCGAGAGCCACGTTCCACCGACCCACGCCCCCCGGCCGGCCGTTCCCCCGCCTGGTGTGCTCCCGGACGTTCTCTCCCCGGCGCGAAACCGTTGACTTCGACGTTCGCGACGTTGGTGGGATCCACCCGGCGGCCACCCTCACCCGCGTCCGTCGCGGTCGACGGGATCGGCGAGGTCGACGGCCAGGTCGCCGGGATCGGTGAGGTGGGCGGGATCGGCGAGGTCAGCGAGGTCAGCGGGTCGGGATCCGGCGGTGGTGGGACGGTCATGGTCATCGATGCCTCGGGTCGCGGTGCGGCGTGGACATGGTCCACACTGGCGCGTCCGGCGGCACCATCCCAGCCGGTACGCCCGTCCGGCCGTGGTCGGGTTATCCCGACCCCGCCCAGACCCGCCCGCCATACTCGTCCGGCTGCCACCGGCAACCGGCATTACACACCGTGACCAATTTGCCGCTGCGGGGCGGGGGCGCGGGCGCCGGCGCCGAGCACGCTCCCGGGCCCATGAGGAAGCGGCTAGCTGGCGGACCGGGCCTTGATGGCCTCGCCGACGGCGAGCAGGCGGCGGGCGTTGTCGACGTGCAGGTTCTCGATCATCCGACCGTTGACGGTGACGACACCGCGGCCCTCCGCCTCCGCCTCCGCCCAGGCCTTGACGATCTCGGCGGACTCGGCAAGCTGCGCCTCGGTCGGGGAGAAGGCGGTGTTGCACGGCTCGACCTGACCGGGGTGGATCAGCGTCTTACCGTCGAAGCCCAGCTCACGGCCCTGCTGGCATTCGGCGGCGAAGCCTTCGGCGTCCTTGACGTTGTTGTAGACGCCATCGATGATCACCTTGCCGGCGGCGCGGGCCGCGAGCAGGCTGAGGCCCAGACCCGTGAGCAGCGGCGCGCGCCCGGGGACGTGCTCGACGCGCAGCTCCTTGGCCAGGTCGTTCGTGCCCATGATCAGCACCGCGAGGCGCGGGGAGGCGCTGGCGATGTCGAGGGCGTGCAGCATGGCGATCGGGGTCTCGACCATCGCCCAGATCTTCGTGTGCTCGGGCGCGCCCGCGGCGACGAGATCACGCTCGATGGCGTGCACCTCGTCCGCCGAGCCGACCTTCGGCACCAGGATGGCGTCCGGCCCGGCCTTCGCGGCGGCCCGCAGGTCGTCGGCGTGCCAGTCGGTGTCACGCCCGTTCACCCGGATGATCAGCTCACGCTGCCCGTAGCCGCCTTCGACGACGGCGGCGCAGACCCGCTCGCGCGCCGACTCCTTGGCGGACGGCGCGACCGCGTCCTCCAGGTCAAGGATGAGCGCGTCGGCCGGAATGCCCTTGGCCTTCTCCAACGCCCGCTCGTTCGCGCCCGGCATGTAGAGCACCGAGCGCCGTGGCCGGAAGTCCGCCGCCTGCTTCGCCTCGGCCGTCACCGTTGTCCTCCGTCGCTGTGCGATCCGTCCCGCGTCATCCGGTCAGCGTCATGCTCCGCGACCCGCCTGGTCACACTACTGTCCGGCCATCCCCCGCGCCCTGATCGCCGACCCAGGCCACATTCGGGACGGGACGGGCGAGCGTCACCGCAGGTGGGACGTCCGGTACCTGACGTCCCACGGACGCCGGCGGGCCGCGGCC
>NZ_CADCWS010000340.1 GCF_902806475.1 Candidatus Frankia nodulisporulans | reverse complement strand
ACCTGACCAGTTACCGCAAGCCCACCCACGATCTTTATATCTGGATAAACAATTTTTAGTCGTACAAAACGGCAGGGCGGGGGTGGTATGTCCGAAGCGGGTCCGCGAGCCGAGTAGCGTCCTCACCCGATTACAAGACGAAAAACCGCGTATTTGAGCATACCGGAACGTGCCGCGCGGTGCCGCAAAATCCGAGGTCAGGGCGTTTTCCGTGCCGGAATGTGCCGGCCGATGCCGCGCCGTACCGGAGCATCCGCGCACACAATGCGCCCACACGCCGTTCGGATGCGGCGCACGACGCCACAGTATGACGGACATACCCAAACTTGCTGGACGGGGACGCACTCCGACTACGGTACGTAGCTAATCGCAGCCCGGCGTGGGACAAGCGCGGAAACCACGGGCCGGAGCGGGGGTAGCAGTATTCAGCGAAGCGGAAGCCGACGGACCCGCACGTGGGTGGTGCTGAGCGAGACGACGACGCCCTGTTCGAGGTCGGCTTCCAGTGCGGGCAGGTTCGCCAGCAGCAGGGCGGCTTGCGCGTCGGGCTTGAGCTGGTCGCCGGATCGGAGCAGGACCAGCGAGGGCGCGATGCCGCGGCTGAGCGCGAGCAGAGTGGTGAAGTCGCTGTCGGCCGAGATGATCGAACGTCTCTCGGTGACGGCGAACGTGCTGACCTCGGTGTCAGGGGAACCGCCGAGCCCGCGCTCGAGGACGTGTGTCGTGTCGATGCCCTTGTCGCGCAACAGTTCGGCGACCCGTGGGGAGAGGTTCTCGTCGACGAGAAACCTCATGCGGCGATAAACGGGCGCTCTTGCGGCATTGTCTCCGCGGCGAACGCGAGAGCTGCGAGCACGTCGTCGCGGGTGAGCGACGGGTAGTCGGCGAGCAGTTCCTCGACCGTCGAGCCAGCCGCGAGCTGGCCCAGCACCGCGGACACGGTGACCCGGGTACCGCGAATCGCCGGCGCGCCCGCCATGATGGTCGGGTCAGCCGTGATGCGGCCGGCGATGCTCATAGCCACAAGTCTACCGGCGAACCCTGGCGGCACTGTTGCATTGCGGGGAAGCTGGGCGTGCCAGCGACCGGGGTGACCGCCAGTCAGACAGCGGCGGCGAGTTCGGTAAACGCAGCGACCAGTCTCAGCTGCGGGCTGCTGTCGATCCCGAGTTTGTAGTGGCCGCGGCGGATGTTCTGGGCGCTGTTGCGTCCGGCCGGGGCATGCTCTCGGGCTGGCCGCCGTGCATGATCAGATGATGCGTCGAGGTGTGGCCGTTCCGCCGGTTCCGGTGTTGGAGTTCGTGGGGTTCCGGTTCCCGCCAGAAGTGATCGTTCTTACGGTTCGGTGGTACCTGCGGTTCGCCCTGTCCTACCGGGATGTCGAAGAGCTCCTCGCCGAACGCGGCCTCGAGGTCGACCACGTCACGATCTTCCGGTGGGTGCAGCGCTTCACGCCCTTGCTCGTGAACGCGGCCCGGCCCTGCCGGCACCAACCAGGCGACAGATGGTTCGTCGATGAAACGTACGTGAAGGTCGCAGGTCGCAGGACTTACCTGTACCGGGCGGTTGACCAGCACGGGCAGGTCATCGACGTCCTGGCCAGCACCCGCCGTGACCAGGCCGCCGCCCGCACGTTCTTCACCCAGGCGCTGTCCCACGGGCGCCGGCCGGTCGAGGTCACCACCGACAAGCCCCCGGTCTACCCTCGGGTCCTCGACGAGCCCCTTCCCTCAGGGAGATCCGATTGGCGGACGTTGGCCACCTGGTGAGATGGCGGCTATGACTCCCCATAGAGGCGAGGTCGTCGGTGGACGACCTCGCCAGGGGCGGCTTGTGCGCGCCGCGACCGGGGTCAGACGCGCTGGGCGTGCCGGCGCCACCGCCAGCCGATGAAGAAGGTGAGTGCGGACAGTGGCGCGAGCACGAGGCTGAGCAGGACTCCGTCGGTGTGAGAGCCGCCGTGGTCGGGTGCGGTCGCGATGAGGGCTGCGGCGGCTACCGCGTAGAGCGCGACCTGGATGCCGACCGCGAGCCGGGTGGTGGCGAACCGGCCGAGCAGCAGGCCGCCGAGCAGCGGAAGGATGGCGGACATGGGGACCTCCTGGGTGTAGACGAGGACGGCTGGCCGCGTGGTCGTGACCGCCGGTTCCCGGTCGTGCGGGGGGTGTTCTGGGGGTGAACTGTGCGCTGTCACCCGGGTCGTCCGCGTCCGTGCATGCGCGGGACTGTCCGCTCCGTGCCCACACGGAGGCGCAGTGGTGGCCGGGTAGGTGACCATGGCTGTGTGAGTGCAGACGGGCCATCGCGCGGGCGCAGTGGTGGGCGCGGATTTCTCGGGCGCCGGCCGGCGGGCGCCGGCGTGGCTCCACTGGTCGCGCATCGACCCCCGCGCGCTGGGGACGTGGAACGGATGGGCGGCTTCTGGCCGTCCTGGTCGCGGCGGGCGAGACCGGCCCCGGGTGTCGACGCGCGCTGGCGGCGGTGGATCGCGTGGGCTGTCGCGGCAGGGTCGGTGGCGGTCACGGTCACGGCGCTCGTCGTGGCGGTGTACGACGGCCTGACCTGGGGGCGGTTCGCCCGAGGCGATGCGGGGTTCTCCGTGGTGCTGGCGGTGACACTGCCGCTGCTGGGCGCTGCGATCGTCTATCGGGAGCCCAGCAACCGGCTGGCCTGGGTCTTCTCGATCGCCGGGGCGTCCAGAGCCCTGTTCGTCATGTCCACCGTGTGGGCCGACCACGTCTACGTCATCGGCCCGGGTACAGGGCCCGGCGGTCCAGTCGCCTCCTGGCTGTCCCTCTGGTCGAGGCTTCCAGCGCCGACGCTGGCGCCGCTGTTCCTACTCTGGTTCCCCGACGGTGGGCTGCCTCCGGGCCGACGCTGGCGGTTCGCGCAGGCGCCGGTCCCGGTTGGGCTCGCGGCCGTCGCGGTTGTGGCGGTACTGAGCTGGCCGTACCGCGGCCCGCGGACGCTGCCGGACGCGACGACCCCGCCCGGGGTCGTGCCGGCCATCGCGGGCGTCGCCTTCGCCGTGGCGGTCGGCGCCGTGCTGACCGGCCTGCCGGCGGGGCTCGCGAGTCTGATCAGCCGGCTGCGCCGCGCCGCGCCCGTGGTCCGCCAGCAGGTCAAGTGGCAGCTGTTCGGCGCCGCCGCCGGCGCCGTCCTGAACCTGGCCGGCGACATCGTCGCTCCGGGCGCCGGCCTCAACTTGGCCGGTACCCTGGCCGTCGTCGCCGCGATGCTTCTCGCCGTCGAGCGCTACCAGCTGTGGTACGTCGACCGGCTGATCAATCGCACCCTGGTCTACGGCTCGCTGACCCTGTTCGCCGCCGCCACCTTCGCCGGCTGCGCCGCTGGCCTCGCGCATGGGCGCAGCACCGCGGTCGCCGGCGCCACCCTCGCCGCCGCAGCGCTGGTCAGCCCCGCCCGGCGCACCGCCCAGGCAACGATCGACCGATGGTTCGACCGCCGACGGTTCGACGCGGTCGGCCGCGTCCGCACCTACGCCGACCGGCTCGGGACGGCCCCCGCCGCGCCCGGGGAGCTGCGCGGTGTACTTGCCGCCGCGTTGCGGGATCCCGAGCTGATCCTCCTGTTCACCCTCGCCGACGGACGCCTGGTCGACGCCACCGGCGCGCCCGCGACGCTCCCGGCGAGCGTGGTCTTGACCGGGTCGCCCGGTGGGTCGG
>NZ_CADCWS010000339.1 GCF_902806475.1 Candidatus Frankia nodulisporulans | reverse complement strand
GTTGCAAGGTCAACTTTCGCTGCTGGCCCACGGGCGAGAGGCTGGCCACGCACAGTCAGGGTTCCCCGTCACCGTGCTGCCCACTGTGCCCTGGCCACCCCGCGGCGCACATCGACACGAGCCGGAAATGTACCGTAAACACGATGCTCCGGATCTTTCGTGGTAAGGACGGACGGCGGCTCACCGTGTCGGCGCTGCTGATGGTGGTCCTCGGGTTCTGCTCCGTCGTCGTGGGCGGTCTCGGCCGGCCCGAACCTCACGACGTCGATGCGTCCACGCAGGTCGACAGTCCCTCCCGGACGCCCGATCCGGCCACGTCCAGCCCCGGTCTGGCCGTCGCCCTCGGCAACCGCCTCGATGCCGCGGACGGTCCGAGTGCCACCACCAGGCCGGATGCGGCCAGCGGTCGCGGTGGTACGAGCGGCAGCAGCGGCGGCACTGCGGGGTCGACGTCGGTGGCGGGAAAAGGCGGAACGTCCGCCGGGTCCGCCGGGAGTGGACGGTCAGCCGCGGGGCTGAGTGTCGCCGCAGCGGCCTGCGTCGCGGCTCGGGCGGGCGGGTTGGGTGTTGAAGGGCAGGCCGGGCAGGTCGTCATGGTCGGGGTGCCCATCACCGGGGCGCGGGCGGCCGTCGACGTCGTCCGACGCTCCCGCCTTGGTGGGGTGTTCCTGGCCGGACGTTCCACCCAGCCCGCGTCCGAGCTGGGTGCGGATCTGCGCGCCGTGCAGGACGCGGCGCGGCGCGATGTCGGCATCGCCCTGCACATCGCGGTGGATCAGGAGGGTGGCCAGGTCCAGACGCTGTCGGGGGCAGGTTTCGAGCGCATCCCGAACGCCGTCGAACAGGGCCGTTGGGATGCGTCCGACCTGCGGGAACGTACCGCGAGCTGGGCACGCGCCCTGGCCGGCGCCGGGGTGACGCTGGACCTGGCGCCGGTCGCCGACACCGTCGCCGCGGGTACCGCCCGGGCCAACCCGCCGATCGGCGTGTCCCAGCGCAACTTCGGCACCGACCCGGACGGCGTCGCCGCGGCGCTGGGCGTCGTCATCCCCGCGATGCAGGACAGCGGCCTGCTGGCCACGGCCAAGCACTTCCCGGGGCTCGGCCGGGTGCACGCCAACACCGACACGTCCACCGAGGCCGTGGACGACGTGGCGGACCCGTCCGACCCGAACCTGGAGCCGTTTCGCACCGCGATCTCCGCCGATACCGCGGCGATGATGGTGTCACTGGCCCGCTACCCGCGGCTTGACCCGGCCGCGTTGGCGGTGTTCTCCCAGCCGATCATCACCGGTCTGCTGCGTGGGCAGTTGGGGTTCCGTGGCCTGGTGATGTCCGACGACCTGGGGGCTGCGGTCGCCGTCGGGTCGGTGCCGGTGGGGGAACGGGCCGTGCGCTTCATCGCCGCCGGCGGGGACCTGGCACTGTCGGTACGCGGCGCCGATGGTGTGACGATGAGTACGGCGCTGGCCGCGGCGGCCCACCGCGACCCGACCTTCGCCCACCGTCTCGCCGAGGCCGCCACCGCCGTCCTCACCAGCAAGGCCCGAGCAGGCCTGCTCACCTGCGACGGGACGCCCTGACCCCCGCTACCCCGCGATCCCCGCCCCCCGCCATCAGCCAGCCGACTCAGGAGCCAGCCCGGTCAGGAGAAGGCGAGTTCCTCGAGGACGGCGGGATCGGTGACGTCGTGGCCGGCGGCGATCGCCTCGGCGTAGCGGCGGGCGTTCTGGGCGTCGAGGTCGTCGAAACTGCTCCCGCGCTTCCAGTAGGCCGCGGCGTGCAGCTGGGCGCGGTCCACCCCCAGCTCGCCGAGCAGAAGGCGCCGGATCGCCCGGACCTCCCCGGCTTCGGAGGCCACCCAACCCGCCGCCACACCGGCCGGGCGCGGCAACCCACCCACCGCGTCGACCAGGCCACCGGCGGGCACCCAGCGGACGTCGTCTCCCGGGCGCGCGGGCAGCAGCGGCTGATCCCCCGCCACCGCGGCCACTGATCACCACGGTGGCGGACTGGTCGGGCGACAACGCGGTCAGGATGGCCGCGACCGCCGGCAGACCGCTGAGGTCGGCGAGAAGCAGCACCGTGTCGGCCACCCGCGCGGCGATCGGCCCCGGGACGAACTCGACCCGCATACCGATCAGCTCGGCGGTGCCACCGTCGGCGGCGCCGTCAAGCCAGCGGGCTGTGAGCCCACCATGATGGACGTGTGCGTCGAAGACCAGCCGGTTCTCCGCCGGATCGAACGACCGCACGGTGAACGCCCGCGACACCCCTGGCTCGACCGCACCCGCGGCCGACCCGGCCGCGGGCTCCTCGACCCCACCGGGGAACAGCCGGAACGCGTCGGCCGGCAGCTGCTCGGTGTACCCGGCGAAACCGTCGGCGACCAGCGTCACCCGCTGGAAGGACGGCGAGACCACGGCGACGGACTCGACCCGCACCGGGCAGCGCAGGAACCGCCCCGGCCGCTCGACCGACAGCGCTCGCACGGCCGCCTTCAGGTTCGTCATGCCGCGGCCACCCGTTCCGGACGGCTGCGATGGTGGCCCCCACGAAGCCGACCGCGCCTGACGACCTGATCGTTCACGACGACTCCCCAGGTAGGTAAGGTTTACCTACAGTACGAGGGCGTTCCGCGCGGGTCAACGAACCCGCTGGCCGGTGCGCCCGGCGGTCTCGCCCTCGGCTTCCTGCGCGCGAACCTGTTCTCGCGTACCGCGATGCGCGTTCTGCCCTCGGCTCGCCCCGGCCTGGACAACGACCTCGCTGACAAGCTCGAGCATCTCGAACATGCCGTGCCGCGCGCGCAGGCCGTCCCCGAGGCCCAGCCGTACGCGAGGCCCAGCCGTACGCGAGGCCCAGCCGTACGCGTTCGGGCAGCGGTGTGGTCCGGAATCCATCGCCGACAGGATCTTCGTGTTCACCCCGACGAAGGACGACCCTTACCTTCTGATCCGACCGCCGGCCCGTCACCACGATTCGTGGCCCGCCCAGGGCGGGCCGGCGAAAAGCAACGAAGCGCGCTGCCAGATGAGCAGATACTGGCACCCTCCCCCCCCCCGAGAATTTTTCGTTTCGGCGCGAGTGCTGGGCGCCATGACGGCGGTAACGCAGGGTGGGCAGGTCCAACAGGACGCCCGTGGCGAGCGCGGAACCGGCGAGCAGGGTCGCGGTGTCCTCCACACCACGCAGCGCAGCCCATCCACCGAGGGTGAACAGCAGGGTGCGCCGCCACATGACACCGGCGGGATGGATGGGTGGCAGGGTCCGCTCGGGCAGCGCTGCCTTCCAGGCGACGGCGAGTGCGCCGCGGACCAGCGGGCCGGCGGGTATCGCCAGCGGCGTGACGTGCAGGCTGCCGTCGGGGTGCAGGTCGCGGGCGTGCCCGGCGGCGAAGCCGGCGTCGGGATGGGCTGCCAGCGCGCCGGACAGGGCGCCGAGGGCCTCGGGTTCGAGCTCATCGTCGGCGTCCAGGTTCTGGATCAGCGGCGCGGTGCACGCACCGAGGGCGATGTTGCGGGCGACGGCGGGACCCTCGCGGGTGCCATGCGCGGCGATCTCGACCCGCCCGTCGGCGGTGGCACCGCAGGCGGCCAGCGTGGCCCGGATCGCCTCGGCCGGCCCGTCGATCTGGATACGCCACGTCCAGTGCGGATGGTGCTGGCGGCGCAGCGACTCCCACGCCGAGG
>NZ_CADCWS010000338.1 GCF_902806475.1 Candidatus Frankia nodulisporulans | reverse complement strand
GCCGAGCAGATCGAGTTCGTCCGCAAGGATGTCGCCGGCCTGTCCGCCGACACGCCGATCGTCGTGTTCAGCCACATTCCGCTGTTCGCCATGTACCCGAAATGGGGTTGGGGCACCGACGACGCCGCCGCCGTCCTGAACCAGCTTGGTCGGTTCTCGTCGGTGACCTGTCTGAACGGCCATGTCCACCAGCTCTTCACCAAGCGGGAGGGAAATGTCACCTTTCACAGCGCGACCACGACCGCGTATCCCCTTCCACGCCCCGGCGAAGGTCCCGCGCCCACACCGGTGACCCTTCCACCGGGAAAACTCGCCGGTGCCCTCGGAATTCGCGAGGTCACCTATCAGCCGGCCAACCCGGCCCTCACCGTCGCCGACATCCGACTCGCGTAACACGCGCCACCCGAGCCTGGGTTGGCCAGGCCGGTGACAACGGTGGTGGCACCTGCGCGCCACACCGGTGGAAACACCAAGGGAAACGAGCCAGGCGGCCCCCGGGCCGCCGGCCTTCCTTCCCGTACATGTGGACCTCCGGCACCTTACGTGTCCACCAGCGGGCGAGTTGAGTGAAGCAGTGGCCCATCCCCGGTCAGGCCGGGCCTCTACTGCGAAAGCGAGTCCTTCGATGAGCTCCTATGACACGATCGGCGGCGCGAAGGCCGTCGAGGCCGCCGTCGACGACTTCTACGTCCGGATCACGGCTGACCCGCAGCTCGCCCCCTTCTTCGCCGGCAAGGACATCCCCAGCCTCAAGGCCCACCAGCGGGCGTTCATCTCCGCCGCGATCGGCGGCCCCGAGACGTACTCCGGGCGCGTCATCCCCACCATCCACGCTCCCCTGAAAATCAACAACGCCCAGTTCGACGCGGTGGTGAACCACCTGCTCGCCGCCCTGTCCGGCCTCGGCGTCTCCGCCCCCACCGCCGGCGACATCGGCGCCGCCCTCGCGCCCCTGCGCTCGGAGATCGTCACCGCCTAGTCACCACAACGGCCAGGCATCGAGACACCACACCGCACCGCAGCCGCCCGGGTCGGGCCAGGCCATCACCCGACCCGGGCTCGCGGCTGTCGCCGCCGACCACACTGCTTACGAACCCACTTGCTGTGCGACAATCTCGCGACATCAGCCTCGGGGGGAACCATGGCAGCGCGTCGATTCGTCGTCACCGGATGGGCGGCCGCCTGCCTCCTGTCGGCCGGGCTGCTCGCCGCCGGTTGCGACGGCACGTCCACCGCGGACGCGGCAGCCGCGGATCGCGACGCGCAGACGTTCGCCTCGTCCACCGCCTCGGCCGGTTCCACCAGCGGCACAGGCAGTGATGCCGAGCAGATCCGCGAGGCCAGCGGTACCCGGTTCGACTGCCCGAGCCCGCAGCGCAACCCCCGCATTCCCACCAACGCCACCTGTGTGAACGTCGCCATCAGCGACCTCGACGGCGACGGCCGCCCTGACCGCCTGCTCGTCTTCGAGCGCACCCCGCCCGGCGGTGGGCGCGCCCTGCTCGCCCGCGCGATCCTCGCCACCGGCCAGGAGTCCGAGGTCGCGCTGGACAGCCAGTTGGACGCCGGGGATTCGCTGCACCCCACGATCCTGCAGACCATCGACCTCAACGGTGAGCCCGGCGACGAGGCACTGGTCGCCGTCGGATACGGAGCCTCCACCGCCGACGCCGAGATCCTCACCATCCTCGACAGCCGGCTGACCGCCGTCCAGGACGGCGCCGGCGCCCGTTTCCCCCTGCTCATCGGCGCCTCCGCCGCGGGCGGCGACGGTTACCGCTGCGTCGCCCGGACCGGTACGACAAAGCCGTCCCTGCTGGTCAACCACGTCGAGGTCGACGGCGCCGCAGGCACCTGGACCGTCACCAGGCTCCTGTACGGCTGGCAGGGCCCCCGCCTCGCCGAACTCCAGCAGTCCACCTCCTCCCAGCCCGGCCAGCCCACCGAAGCTCAGCTCGACGCGCTCTCCTACGGCGCTCTCACCTGCGCCAAGCCCTACCCCGCCGCCTCCTGATCGGAGCCGCACGCCGACCCGCGCTTCGCATGATCTGCGCTTCGCATGATCTGCGGTGCCGGGGCGGCTCTGAATCAGTCGGGCGACGGCCGCACTGTTCGGTGGTCGCGATGTTCGGTGGTCGCGAGCAGCGCTGCGGCATCCTTGGTAAGTCAGACTCGCCTTTCGCCTCGCACCACCATCACCGAGGGCAGGTGACAGGCCCGGCTGTTCGGAGGGTCGTGGATCATGCGGTTCGTGGGCGTACGGGAGGGGCGACGGGTTCTCGTCGGCCTGCTGCTGGTATCCGACGTGGACGGCACCCCGAGTGGCCCCGTGTACGCAACGTCCGCTGTCACGCTCTCGACTCCCCCTGCATCACCTGCCTCACCTTCTGGTGCCAGCGTGGCGCTGTTGACCGAGGTGGATGAGTTCTATGCCGACCTCCACGAATGGTCCGACACCGCCCGACGGATCGTGGCCACGCAGGGCCTTTCATCCCAGGGGCAGCGCCCAACGGTCGAGGTGCCCGCACCGGCCGATGTGCGCACGCTGGACGAGGCCGACCTCGTGCCGGCCGTGCGGGCGGGGGCACGGGTGCTGGGGATGGGGCTGAACTACCACGATCATGCGGCCGAGACGGGACTTGCGGTGCCGAAGTCCCCGCCGCTGTTCGCGCGGTGGACGGCGTCGCTGTGCGCGGGCGGGACGCCGGTGCCTGTCCCCCCCCGGGCGAGCGGGGGCTCGACTGGGAGGGTGAGCTCGCGGTTGTGGTGGGGACGGCGCTCACCGACGTGGACGAGGCGACCGCGGCCGCCGCCGTGTTCGGCTACGCGGTGTTCAACGACCTCAGCGCACGACGAGCACAGGGATCCTCGGCGCAGTGGACGCTCGGCAAGAACGCCGACCGCAGCGGACCCATCGGCCCGGTGGTGACCGCCGACGAGGTCGGCGATCCTGCCGCAGGACTGCGACTGGTCACGACCGTCAACGGCGAGACCGTCCAGGACGGCGACACCAGCAACATGATCTTCTCGATTGGACGGATCCTCTCGTTCGTCAGCCGGACCCTCACCTTGCAGCCCGGGGACATCCTGATCACCGGCACGCCCGCCGGCGTCGGCTACACCCGTACACCCCCTCGCTACCTTCACCCGGGCGACACCGTCGAGGTCACCATCGAGCGCCTCGGCACGCTCCGCACTCCCATCGTCGACTCCACTCATCGCCCCTGACCACATCGCCGTGCTTCCCGCCACCCCGACGATCGCCAGCAGCCGGGCATGCACCGCGGGCCTGATTCCACAGGCCTGCCGGCTCGGCCCGTCCCCGCTCTGCGGACACAGCCCACAGCGGCTCCACCGCGGCGAGCCCCACCGTCCGCGTCACGCCGAGACGGGCCCGAGGCAAGACATGCCTGGAGACGGAACATGCCCTGGCCCCGTTGTACGTCGCGCGCCCTGGTCGGAGGTCCTGGATTCCTCGGTCGCATCAATCCTGGTCACACGAGGCGATCGCCGAACACCGCCAGGAAGGGTGGTCACACGTCTAGCCCTCTCGGGGGGTGCGTTTTCCACAGGGCCATCCTTCCACACGATTCGAACAAGGGTTCGACATCTGTCTCGGATTGCGCTATCGTTCGATCATGCTCATTCATCCGAATGACGCCGCCGGCCCTGAACCGCATGGCGGCCCCCCTGACGGCACCATCTCCAACGGACAGGAGGATCTCCCTCTCGGCGTTCCCATTCCTGCCGATCC
>NZ_CADCWS010000337.1 GCF_902806475.1 Candidatus Frankia nodulisporulans | reverse complement strand
GCCGAAGCTCCTTCATGTGATGATAGGTACTGCCCTTGAGTCGATCGACGAGGGGGCGACCAAGGCCGGGGCCGCTCTCGGTGAGCACGTCGATGGCTTCCGCGACCTGGTCGGCGCTGACGGGGTCCGTGCGGCATAGATCGAGGAACCATCGTTCGACCTCGGGATGCAGCACGACCTCCCACATGACCCCAGTATAAGCCAGGCTTATTAGCGGCGCGCGGTTAGGCGTGCCGCGTGGCGAGGACCTGCTGTTGCCCTTCTGTGGACTCGGGTAGCCGGGGCTGGCCGGCGGTGCCGGGTGGCCCACAGGGGGCGGTCCGGTCAGACCCGCGGCATACCCTTGCCGATGGACGAGGACGCCGACGAGTCCGGGCGCGCCCCGTGAACACGGGCGGGCACGGGTGCGAGGAGTAGGGACGTCGATGAGGATCGCCGAGGACATCACGCACCTGGTGGGGAACACCCCGCTGGTGCGGCTGCGCCGGGTCACCGAGGGTGCGGGGGCGCAGGTCGTCGCCAAGCTCGAGTCGTTCAACCCCGCGCACAGTGTGAAGGACCGGCTCGGTCTCGCGCTCATCGACGCCGCCGAGGCGGCCGGCGCGATCGGGCCGGGCACCGTCATCGTCGAGCCGACCAGCGGCAACACCGGGATCGCGCTGGCGATGGTGTGCGCGGCCCGCGGTTACCAGTGTGTGCTGACGATGCCGGAGACGATGAGCGTCGAACGCCGGATGCTGCTGCGGGCCTACGGCGCGCAGCTCGTGCTCACCCCCGGCCCGGAGGGAATGGGCGGCGCGATCGCCAAGGCCGAGGAGCTCGCCAAGAGCGACTCCCGCTACTTCATGCCGCAGCAGTTCGAGAACCCGGCGAACGCGGCGATCCACCGGGTGACCACCGCCGAGGAGATCTGGCGCGACACCGACGGGCAGATCGACATCCTCGTCGCCGGCGTCGGCACCGGTGGGACGATCACCGGTGTCGCCGAGGTCATCAAACAGCGCCGGCCGTCCGCGCGGTTCGTCGCCGTGGAGCCGGCCGCGTCCCCGGTGCTCTCCGGTGGTGCGAAGGGGCCGCATCCCATCCAGGGCATCGGCGCCGGCTTCGTCCCCAAGGTCCTCGACACCGCCATCGTGGACGAGATCATCCAGGTCGAGGCCGAGGACGCGATGGTGCTCGCCCGCCGGCTCGCCCGCGAGGAGGGGCTGCTCGTCGGCATCTCCTCGGGTGCCGCGGCGGTGGCGGCGCTGAAGGTCGCGGGCCGGCCGGAGAACGCCGGGAAACTGGTCGTCGTCGTGCTGCCCGACTTCGGGGAGCGGTACCTGTCCACCCCGCTGTTCGACGGCCTCGAGGACTGATCATGTCCAGGCCCGCTCCGCGCAGGCTCTCCCCACCCCTGCCGACCCGGTCCCGGCCAGCCGGCTCCGGATCTGTGTCCGCATCCGGTGTCGGCTCGGGGTCCGGCTCCGCTTCGGGCGCTGGTGCCGGCGCTCGTCCGGCGGCGGCGACGGACCGAGCGGCCACGTCCGGCTCGACGGGACCCCGTCTGGCGGCCGCTCGGCTGGGCGGGCTGGGTCGTGCCGGGCTCGGGCAGTTGCGCCGCGACCTGCGCGCCGCCCGTGACCGTGACCCGGCCGCCCGCTCCAGCCTCGAAGTGGCCCTGTGCTACCCGGGCGTCCACGCGCTGTGGGCCTACCGGGTCAACCACTGGCTGTGGACGCACGGCCTGCCGCTGCCCGCCCGCGTCGGCGCCACCGTCGCCCGGGCGCTCACCGGCGCCGAGATCCACCCGGGCGCCCAGGTCGGCGACGGCGTGTTCATCGACCATGCCACCGGCGTCGTCATCGGCGAGACGGCCGAGGTCGGCAACGACGTGACGATCTACCACGGCGTCACCCTCGGCGGCACCAGCCTCGAACCCACCAAACGCCATCCGACGATCGGAGACCGGGTCGTCATCGGCGCCGGCGCCAAGGTGCTCGGCCCGTTCACCGTCGGCGCGGACAGCCGCATCGGCGCGAACGCCGTCGTCGTGCGCAAGGTGCCGCCCGGTGCGGTCGTCGTCGGCGTCCCCGGCCAGATCATCACCCGCAGCCGTCCGCAGCCCGCCCACCACGACGACTCCCTGCCCGACCCGCTCGGTCTGAGCCTGCAGTCCCTGCTCACCCGCGTCGACCGGCTCGAGGCGACCGCCGCCCTCCAGGCCGCCACCGCCACCACCACCGGGGCCGACGGCGATGCCAGCTCCGGCGGCGCCACCGGCACCACCGGAAGTGGGGACGGCGGTGCGGCTCGCCCGGCGCGCACGGGTGGGGCTCCCGGCATTGGCCGAGCCGCGGGGGTCGGGGGCTCAGGCGGTCGAGGCCGCTCCGGCTCGGGCGGCAACCCGCCCCGGGTGACGATCCGCCCCCCGAAGGGCGGCGTCTGGCAGGGTGAGGACTTCGCGATCTGACGGCGGTGGCGGGCTGACGGTTCAGGTGAGGTGATGCAGCTCGTGGAGGAACAGACCCGGTAGCAGGTCCGCGTTGGAGACACTCTCCGCCACGGTGAAAGCGACGCTCACCTGATCGTCCAGTCCGCCAAGGACGACGCTCAGCGGACCCTGGCCGCGCAGCGGGAAATGGGCCAGCCCGGTGATCCGTCGCCCGCAGACGGCGAGCGGGCCGGACATACCACGCGGATTGCTGACCGAGATCGGGTATTTCGCCTTTTTCGGATCACCGAGACGCGTGGAGGTCGTCGCGATCTGGCGGACCAGCGACGCCGGCAGTCGGGCGAGGACGGTCCGCTCGAGCAGCGCCGGCTCGGTGTCCCTGAGCACGCGGGTGTGGTTCGAGACACGCTGCAGGCGCAGGTGACGATCCGGTTCACCGACGGGAAACGGCACCCAGACGAGTGACGAGTAGTTACTCAGGGTCCGCTCCTGGTCGGGCGGCCGGACGCTGAGCGGCATCGCGGTGTGCAGGAGTGGATGGGCGGCGAGATCCCAGTCCCGCGGTGCCCAGGCGCGGACGGCGCCGGCGAGTGCGGTGAGAAAGATGTCGTTGATGGTCACGCCGTGGCGCCGGCCTGCCCGACGCAGGGTCGTCAGGGTGGTCTCGGCCAGATGATGCCGGTTCGGTCCCGTGGGGCGACCGCCCCAGATCGTCAGGTCGTTGCGCCCCAGCGGGTTGTGCCGGGCCCGGTTGGCCTCGGCGAGCAGATCGCGCGGTCGCACCTGCGGACGGGTCCGTAACCGGCCGATCGACACCGGTGCCGAATCCTCGCCGAACAGCATCCACAGTGCACTGTGCATGGCCGCACTGTTCTGCTGGATGTGGCTGCAACGGTAATGGATCATAAAACCGTCGGCGTTCCCACCGCCTCGGCGAACGAGGAAGACCCTCCACGGTGGTCGGCTCAGATCAAGACGGGTGGAGCCCGCGATCTCGTCAATCACCTGTGGCCCGGATCTCCGCGGGTCCGACCCGGTCGGCTCAGGCCAGACCGCGGCGTGGTAGTCGATGTCGGCGTCGTTCATCGGAATTGTTGACCACACCGGTTCCCCGCGCCGGTTCGTCGCGAGCCGCTCCCGCAGCGCCGGCTGGCGGGCCATCTGCCCGGCCACGTGGGCCCGCCATTCCTGGTCGCTCGGTGGGCGTCCGTCGACGAACAGCAGGGCCCCCTTGTCCAGGGCGACGCTCGGCGCGCCCTGTTGAAATCCGAGAAAAGCCTGGTCGTACGGGGAAAGACGCCGGGATTCAGGCTCCTCGTGGCTGGTTGGGGAATTCCGTTTCA
>NZ_CADCWS010000336.1 GCF_902806475.1 Candidatus Frankia nodulisporulans | reverse complement strand
ACCGGGTCCTGGCCGACCGGGCCTGGGCCGACCGGGCCTGGGCCGACCGGCCGCAGATCAGTCGGCGACGCCCTGCTCGGCGACGATCGAGGTGGGCGTGAGCCGCACCAGCAGCTCCCCGGGCACCCCGTTACGCGCCCCGTAGGCCGGCGCCGCCGCCGCACCCATGTACCGGGCGGCGATCCGCGTCGCCCACACCCGCACCTCGTCCAGATCCTCGCTCAGGCGCACCGTCCCCGTCACGGTCACGAACGCGAACGGCGGCGCCTCGTCATCCACACACAGCGACGCCACCCCCGTGCGTGCCAACGACCGGCCCTTCACCGAGGACGCCCCGGTGTTGAACACCACGTCCTCGCCGTCGAGCAGGAACCAGATCGGCGCCACATGCGGACGCCCGTCCGCCCGCACCGTCGCGAGCTTGCCCGTGCGCGTCCCCGCCGACACGAACGCCCGCCACTGCCCCGCCTCCATCGCCACCATGGCCGGCACCCTACGCCGCGCCCCCGCCCCCTTCCGCCGCCTGCCGTCCACCCCATCGGCATCCACGTCCGCGCAGGAACACCCGGGCAGACCCCGTGGGGGCGGCCAAGGTGCGCAGGTGTCGGGTCGGGGCCTCACGCCGAGGGTTGTGAGGCGCCATGCCGAGGGTTGTTCGGCGTGGCGAGGTCCCCATCCCCGACCAACCCTCGGCATCTCATGGTCACGGCCGCTGACGGGGCCCCACCCGACGTCCACGACAGGCTGCCCAGCCGGGCAGGGCACGGCAGATGCGGCAGAAGCAGCCCGTCCACCGACCCCGGCTGGGCCCACCGACCCCCGTTCGGCGCGGGGTGGGATGCTCACGCGGCGGGGGTGAGACCGGCGGAGGCACGCAGCCGGTCGCCGCGACGTACCAGCAGACGTTCGGCGAGCGCGTCGGCGCGTTCGATGTCCTCGAGCGTGGCGTGGGTCCGCGACTCGACCTCCAGCAGCGCCGCGAGCAGCTCCACGGACAACCGGGTCCGCGCCGCCACCCGCGCCACACTCGGCGGCAGCGCCGTCCCCGCGCCGCGGACCACCCCCCTGCGCGGCGACGCACCGCCGGACGAACCCGCGCCGGACGCGGCCGCACCCGCACCCGCCCGAGGTGACGACACCGGACGGGGCGCGCCCGCACCGGCGGCGATCGCAGGGACACCGGCGCCGGAGACAGCGGAGGCGGCGGAAGCGGCGACGGGGGACGGCGTGGAACGCTGACGGTGACGGGGGGACAGGTGCAGCGAGGCCATGCACCAGTGATACCGCAGCGCATACACACCGCCACCCCTTGACTTCCCGGCGCCGCGCAGGATCAGACTTTCTCCACAGGACGTCCACAGGCGCACGCCACGTTACCCACCGCCCCATCGACACCCTTATCCACATGTCGATCTTCATGTGGTCGGAATCACATCATCGGGGCCGTCAGGGGGATGCCCGCCACGGTCACCCGGCGGCGGTCACCGTGGGAGCGAGGGCGGTGTCGACCAGACGCCGCACATCGGCGGCGGCCAGCGGCGCGGACGCGAACAGCACGCTGTAGGTGATCGGCGCCATCACCGTCTCGACGATCCGCGCCACCGGCGGCACCCGCTCACCCCGGCCCCGCGCCCGCTCGACGATGATCCCCAGCTGCGCGCGGACATACGCGTCACAGCGGCCCGCCGGCAGCTCCGGCGCCGACGAGGCGGCCACCACGTCACGCAGCACCGCCCGGCCCGTCGGCGACGACACCTCCTCGAGATACCCCCCGACATAGGCCAGCAGATCCGCGCGCAACCCCCCGGCGTCGACGGGGGGACGATCCGGGCGCAGCCGTTCGGCGGCGACATCGGCCAGCAGCTCGGTGAGATCCCCCCAGCGCCGGTACACCGTCGACGGTGTCACTCCCGCCCGCGCCGCCACCCGCGGCACGGTGATCTCCCCGCGGGGACGCTCGGCCTGCAACCCCCGCACCGCCTGGTGCACCGCGGCCTGCACCCGCGCGCTACGCCCACCCGGACGCGGACCCTCGGGACTCACGTCTCGAGCGTAGTGCACAACCCCCCGCCTCACGCGAAATCTTTGCGTTAACGGGTGGGGTGGACTACCGTCCCCACTAACGCAAACTTGTGGCTTTAATGGGTTGGCTGTGACGGGCCGGATGGTGGCCCACACCCGCCAGGTGCCCGCCGTCCGGTGGAAGGGACCCCGATGCCCGTGCCCCCCGCGCTGCCCACCCTCGCGCCCGACGCCAACACCATCGGGCACGTGCCGGCGGGCAGCGGGATCGCCGGCCGGCTCGGGACGGGGGCCAGTTTCGCCCTGGCCGCCTCGATGCTCACCTCCTTCCTCGTCTCCTCCGTCGTCCCCACCCCCCTGTACGCCGTCTACCAGGCGCACTGGGGGTTCTCCCCGATCACCCTGACCGTCGTGTTCGGCGTCTACGCCCTGGCCGTCCTGGGTTCCCTGCTCGTCGTCGGCGGCCTGTCCGACCATCTCGGGCGCCGCCCCGTGCTGCTCGCCGCCTGCGCCGTACAGATCCTCGCCCTGGCCGTGTTCGTGCGCGCCGACGGCGTCGCGGCACTCGTGGCCGCCCGCGCCGGGCAGGGCCTGGCCACCGGCACGGCCATGGGCGCCCTCGGCGCCGCCCTGCTGGATCTGCACCCCACCCGCGGCGCCCTGTTCAACGCCGCCGGTTCCTTCGCCGGGACCGCGCTCGGCGCCACCGGCTCGGCCCTGTGCGTCGCGCTGCTGCCCGCGCCCACCCGGCTCGTCTACCTGCTCCTGCTCGCCGTCGTCGCAGCCCAGGCCGCCGGCGTCCTGGTCATGACCGAAACGTCGCCCCGGGTCCCCGGGGCGCTGGCCAGCCTGCGACCGCACCTGAGCCTGCCCGCCCCGGTACGCCGCGTCCTGCCCGCCGCCGGGCCCTGCCTGGTGGCCACCTGGGCCCTGACCGGCTTCTACTTCTCCCTCGGCCCGGCCCTGGCCCGCCGCGTCGCGGGCGCGGGCGCGGCCACCGGCAGCCACGCGATCCTGCTCGGCGGCCTCGCCGTGCTCGCCCTGGCCGGCACCGCGGCCCTCACCGTCGTCCTCGCCCGCACCGCCCCGGCCGCCACGGTGATGCTCACCGGCCTCGTCGGGCTCATCGTCGGCGTGGCCCTGACCCTGCTCGCCGTCGCCGCCGGCTCCACCACCGCCCTGTTCACCGGCACCGTGCTCGCCGGCGTCCTGGCCACCGTGTACGTCCTGTGCTACCTCGCCCTCGGCGTACCCGCCGTCGCCGCCGGCTGGCGAGTCACCCACGTCAGCCTCGAGCGGACCAGCCGCGAATACGGCCTGGCCGTCATCGCCCTGCTCCACCTCCGCCTGCGCCGCCCCGACCCGGTCTGAAACGCGGACAACTGGCCGCGGAAGAACCGTCTGGCACTGGGTCGACCCGGCGATCGGCTGGCGGCGTGCGCACGAGGCGCTCCACCCGGCGGGTGGATGGCGCTGCCTACCGCAAGCTCGCCCCCCGACGTCCGGGAACCCCTGCTCGACGCCGTCGCCGCACGCATCCGCAGCCGCCTGGACGACCATGTTCCACTCGCCCAGCACCTCGCCCACCGCCAGACCGACCCGCACGACAAACGCGAGGTCGACGTCACCGTCGACCTCGCGGGCCTGGCCGCCCGCGACAACGTCTACCTCGGCATCGGCGCCGCCTTCGACCGGCTCCACGCCACCTACACCACCGACCAGCTGCGGTTCCTCATCCACCACCTGGAAACCGCCATCGAGATCACC
>NZ_CADCWS010000335.1 GCF_902806475.1 Candidatus Frankia nodulisporulans | reverse complement strand
CCAGCCGTACGAAGGGGGATGCTACTGGTTGTCCGCCACCGGGTCGGCCTTTTTCCCGGTTCCGGGATATGCCGGCGTCACAGCATCGGATCGCACTTTTCGGTGACACATCCGAGCCGGTTTTCAGGTCCGCGTGACGGTGACCGCCCGGCCGGTCGAGGTGGTGGGGCATCGACGCCCGCGGCCCGCCGTGCCCGGTGGGTCGGGAAGGCCCGCGGGCGGGTCGTTGTTCTGGTGGACGCCGGCAGGCCACGCACGATCGAATGCTGTGACGAACGTCCGCGCAGGTGCGCGGACACGGACGCGGTGGAGGGAACCAGAGCCATGACGAGCACTCCCCCGGGCACCACACCCACACCCACCGACACGCGGGCAGCCACCGACACTCAGGCAGCCGACACTCAGGCAGCAGCCGCGGCGTTGGCGGCCCTGCCGGCCGCCGGTGCCTCGAAACCGGCCAGTGCCGTCGGCGGTGAGCGGGTCCACGCCGAGCGGGCGGGCAAGCGGGTACGGGCCCTGCTCGGCGGCCAGGTCGTGGTGGACACGGTCCGCCCGGTGCTGGTCTGGGAGGGCCCGCACTACCCCGTCTACTACCTGCCCGCCGAGGACGTCCGCGCGACGCTGGTGCCCAACGGGACGGTCAACCGCTCGCCGAGCCGGGGTGCGGCGGTTCGCCACGACGTCGTCATCGGCGACCACACCGCCCCCGATGCCGCCGTCACCCACCCCGACTCCCCCATCCCGGCGCTGCGTGGGCTCGTCCGGTTCGACTGGAACGCGCTGGACACCTGGCTGGAGGAGGACGAGATCGTCTACGGGCACGCCCGCAACCCGTATCACCGCATCGACGTTCTCGCGAGCTCCCGGCATGTCCGGGTGGAGATCGACGGTGTGACGGTCGCCGATTCGGTCCGTCCGGTGGTGTTGTTCGAATCCGGTCTGCGGCCCCGCTATTACCTGCCGCTGACAGATGTGCGTACCGAGCTGCTCACATCGTCGGATTCCGCCACCCACTGCCCGTACAAGGGAACCGCGAGCTACCATTCCGTGCGGGTGAACGGCAAGGTCCACGAGGATGTCGTCTGGTACTACCCCACGCCGCTGTTCGAGAGTATCCGCATCGCCGGCCTGGTCTGCTTCTACGACGAGAAGGTCGACGTCCTCGTCGACGGCGTCCACACCTGATTCCTTCCGCTGATCGCGAGCCCGGCTCCTGGTCACACCGGCGCGGTAAGATCACGATGTTCGCGGGTGCCTGAGCGAGCGGGGGGCGCGGGTGGGAGAGCATCGTGCGCGGCCGGGTGGAGCTACCCGGCTGACCGCCGCCGAGCTGGCCGAGGTGGCGCGGGTGTTTCACCAGCGCACCGAAGCCGTCCAGGTCCTCGCGGAGGCGGGGTTTGACCATGCTCGGCTGCCGACGTGGCAGGCGCGCAGCCCGTCGGAGTTCTGGCACGAGGTGAACGACCTGCTGGGGATGGGCATCCTGGCCGACGGCCGCCGTCGCGTCCTGGCTGTCGCCGCCGGGTGCTATCCGGCGAACGACCTCCTGCGGGCGGCCGCCAGCGCCGCCGAGGCCGAGGAGTCGGCCGACCCCGGCGGCCCGACCGGCCCCACGGCGCCTCCACCGGCGGGGCCGCTGTCAGCCGCCGACATCGGACGTTTCGTCGACGACGCGTTCCCGCCCTACCAACGGTGGGGTGACCGGGACGCACTCATCGAGGTCGTCACACGGCTGCTGCGCCCGGATGAGACACCGCTGGACATCGCGAACGGCACCTTCGGCCGTTCGACGCCCGGCTCCGGCATCATCGCGCTCACCAGCGGCGGCATCACGATCGCCGACCGCGAGACCAACGGCACCCTCAGCCAGCTGCTGCGAATCGCCTGGCCGCAGGTCCACGAGGCCCGGCTCGCCCACCGCCGGCGCGGGATCCTGGTCGCCGTCGCCGACCTCGAACTGGTCACCGACCACGGTCGGATCATCTTCCGCGGTCTGCTGCGCGACCCGGCGATCCGCATCACCGAACGCATCCGCACGACCATCAGCGCACAGGCGGCACCCGGGTAGCCGTGGGCACGGTGATCCCCACGTCGACCCCCCGGACCGTGGATTCCGCCTTCAGGGGGAGGTGACAGTTCCGTCCCGCGCCGGATGTGCTCACCACGATGGGTGTCCTTGACTGGATCGGTGACATCGACTCCTGCACAGCCCCTGGCGCTCGAGGCCCGGGCGTTGGGCCCGGACCTCGCCCGCGGGTTCATGCTGTTGTTCATCGCCCTGGCGAACTCGCACTACTTTCTGCGCGGCTCGTCGGTGCTCGGCGGCTATCCCCGGGACGGGTCGGGCCTCGACGCGGCCGTCATCTGGCTGATCGCCACCTTCGTCGACGGACGGGCGTTCCCGATGTTCGGGCTGCTGTTCGGCTACGGGGTCGCCCAGATCGTGCGACGCCAGCGGGAACGCGGGCCGCGGGCCGTCCGAGACCCTGATCCGCCAGATCACCTACCGACCATGCCATCACGGTGACGGGCCATCACGGTGACGCGGGCCTACGTGGGTCCGGCCGCCGAAGCGGTCTCGGCGTGGACGGCGGGCAGGACGTCGTCGAGCAGGCGGTGGACGACGTCGTCGGGATCGCCGGTGCCGGGTGCCGGCATGAAGACGAAGTGCTGGACACCGGCGGCGACGAAATCCGTCAGTTTGCGGGTGACCTCCTCGGGGGTGCCCACGGCCGCGACGTTGTCGATCATCGCGCGGAAGTCCTGGTCGTAGTTGCCGCCGATGGTGCGGGCGGCCTCCTCGCGGGCCCGGTCGCCGTCCTTGTCGACGTTGACGAAGACGAACGCGTGGTATTCGAATCCGGTCAGGTCACGGCCGGCTTCGGCGGCCAGGGCGCTGATCGTCTGAACCGAGGCCGCATAGCGCCGCGGCGAGTACAGGTAGGGCATCCAGCCGTCGCCGACGAGGGCTGCGCGGCGCATCGCCCGTTCCCTGCGGCCGGCGATGACGATGGGTGGGCCGCCGGCCTGGGCGGGCGCGGGGTGAATCCGGACGTCCGCCATGGAGTAGAACGGGCCCTCGTGGGTGATCTCCTGCGCCGTCCAGAGTCTGCGCAGCAGGGGGATCGCCTCGTCCAGGCGGCGGCCGCGTTCGTTCAGGGGGACCTGGCAGACGCGGAACTCCTGCGGGTACTCCCCGCCGATGCCGACGCCGAGGGTCAGCCGGCCGCCGCTGGCCCGGTCGAGGTCGGCGACCTGCTTCGCGATGATCGCCGGTGGATACAGCGGCAGCAGCAAAATGGACGTGCCCAGCCGGACCCGTTCGGTCACCGCGGACAGCCGCGCCAGGGTCATCATCGCCTCGGTCGAGGGATTACGGGAGGCGACGTGCCCGCCCGTCCACAACGAGTCGATGGGCAGTGCGTCGAACCGGGCGGCTCGTGCCAGCTCACCGCCGACGACGAAACCGACCTTCACCTGCTGGGGCCGCGTGCCCGTCACTGGGCCACCTCTCGGTCGGTGTAGCGGGCGAGGATCGTCTCGGTGTCGGCGCCGAGGACGGGACCGGGGCGGACCTCGCCGCCGCCGGTGCCGCCACGTCCACCGGCGGAGAAGTGCCACGGTGGCCGCAGCACCCGCTGGCGTCCGAGCACCGGATGGTCGACCTCGACGAACGCCTCGCGGGCGGCCAGATGCGGGTCGGTGGCAAGATCGGCGAAGGTCATGACCGGTTCGGCGGGGACGCCGGCGGCCTGCAGGGACGCCGCTGTCTCGGCGGCCGTCCGCGGGTGCGTCCA
>NZ_CADCWS010000334.1 GCF_902806475.1 Candidatus Frankia nodulisporulans | reverse complement strand
CACGTCCCGTTCGGAGCGTTCGGACGGGGCCGGCGGCAGTGCGAGCACGCAGTCGAACGACCACCAGCCCAGATGCTCGCCGTAGTAGGTCGCCGGGCAGTGGGTGACGGCCAGGGTGGTGCCCAGACCCGTCGAGAGGTACTCGGGCTCACTGAAGCGGGTCAGGTTGTAGATCGTCCATGGCACGACCGCCAGCACGCTGGTCAGCGTGGCGAGGGCGAGCAGCCCCAGGCGGCGGCGCCAGGCGAGCCCGCGGGCCAACCCGATCAGTGGCACGACGAGCACGAAGGCGAGCAACGCCAGTTCGGCCCGGGCCAGCATCACCGCCGCGAGCGCGAGCCCGAGGACGGCGGCGTCCAGGCGACCGCGGCGGTCCCGGAAGCGGCAGGCGGCCAGGATCAGCCAGGCGCAGGTCAGGATGCCGGTCGTCTCCGACATCACCAGTGGGTCGTTGAGCCACATCCCCGGGTACACGGCGGCGAGGTCGGCCGCCACGAGGCCGGTGGCCGGGCCCGCGACGCGACGCCCGGCCAGCGCGACCAGAACGATCGCGCCGACGCCGAGCAGGCAGGAGAAGATCTGGTGGCTCAGAAAACTGGTGAATCCGAACAGTGACGGAATCGCCAGCAGCACGCTGGTCAACGGGGGATACTGCGCATCCGCAACGTAATGTCCAGAAAGGCGTAGTTCGTACGGGTCGGGCCATCCCCGTCCGTCGGCGAATAGATTCGCGGCCTCATGGTAGTAGTACGGATCACCCTGCACCGGAACGGGATGCAGCCAGTGGAACAGGTAAAAAAGCCGAATCCCGAGGCCCACCAGGCAGATCAGCGCCAGCCAGGTCCGCCAGCGCCGGATGGGGGCGCGGTGGCGGGCGTGACCGAGCCCACCGAATCCGGCCAGCCAGGGCCATCCGCCGCCACGCGGCATCGACCGCGCCTCCACCGAACGTGGGTACCCGGCTGTCGTCTCGGACACGGCCGCAAGGTACCAACGTCCTGTGCCCGGCCAAGCAGGGCGTCCCCACCGAATGGCCCGGATGTACCGCGGATGCACCGCGGGTGCACGGCCCAGGCGGCCGGCAGCTAGCCTTTTCGGTCGGACGCCTTCTCGTGGTCGAGGTGTGGCCCGGCAGGTGAACCGCGGCCCGGTCCCGCACCCGAGGAAGGCACCACCAACGCCCGACGACGACGGCGAGGAGGGACAGGCTGACCACCAACGACGCCGACACGGTCCCCCTCGGCGCGGGCGGCCGGCCCGGGCGGCAATCCATGGACGCACAGCCCGCCACTACCCCGATCGTGACCCGCGGCAACCGCGGGTCGACCCGGGGCGGCGGTGGTGCCCACCGGCCCGACGGTGGCGGGCGGCCCCCCGCGCGAGCGGTCCGCCCCGAGGACGGCAGCCGCGTCCCCGCGCTCCCGCAGCACCGCGAACACGACCGCGAGGCCCGTCCCGCCGAACGGCGCCCGTCCCCCGCGCCCCCGGTCCGCGTGGGCCGCGGGCCGGCCCCGGGCCAAGGCGGGCCGGCCGAGCGGGAGGTCCGGGGTGTCCGCACCGGTCGTGGCATCCCTGATGTCCGTCGCGGCGCCGGCTCGCACCGTGACGGGGCCCGGGACGCCCCGCCCACCACCCGCCTGCGTCCGATCGACGACCTGGACGCCACCGGGCCCGTGCTCGCCCCGCTGGGCCATCTGCCCGCGTTGGACGGCCTGCGCGCCTTCGCGGTGATGGCGGTGATCGCCTACCACGCGGGCATCTCGTGGATGCCGGGCGGGCTGCTCGGGGTCGACACGTTCTTCGTGCTGTCGGGGTTCCTGATCACCGGGCTGCTGGTCACCGAGTACCGCAACACCCGACGCATCGATCTGCGCAGCTTCTGGATTCGGCGGTCCCGCCGGCTGATGCCCGCGCTGCTGGTGCTGCTCGTGGTCGTGGCGGCCTACGCCCGCTGGGTCGCGGCTCCCGGCGACGTCGCGACGGTGCGCCTGGACGCGCTCTCGACCCTGCTCTACGTCGCGAACTGGCGCTTCGCGCTGTCCGACCAGAGCTACTTCAATCATTTCTCCGCGCCGTCGCCGCTGCTGCACACCTGGTCACTCTCGGTCGAGGAGCAGTTCTACGTCCTGTGGCCGCTGGTGGTGTTCCTGCTGATGCGCCACAGCGCGCGCACGGTGGAACGCTGGCGTCGGCAACGGCAGAAGGCCCAGTCGCTGGCCCTGTCGGTGGCCGTGCTGGGCGGGGCCGCCTCGGCGCTGATCGGCGCCGGGCTGCTGCTGACCGGCACCGATCCGACCCGCATCTACTACGGCACGGACAGCCGCTCGCAGACGCTGCTGGTCGGTGCGGCCCTGGCGGTGTGGCGGGGGCAGCGCACCCGGCCGATCTCCGACCGGGCCCGTTCGGTGCTCTCCGGTGCCGGCTGCGTCGCCGCGGTGGCGTTGCTGGTGATCTGGATGACGGTCAGCGGTGAGAGCCGACCGTTGTACCTGGGCGGTTTCCTCGGGGTCGCGGTGCTGGTGATGGTGCTGGTCGCCTCGCTGGTGGAGGCGCCGAAGGGGCCGCTGTCGCGGTTTCTGTCGCTGGCCCCGCTGACCTTCGTCGGACGGATCTCCTACGGCCTGTACCTGTGGCACTGGCCGGTGTTCCTGACGCTGACGGCCACCCGTACCGGTGCGACCGGTGTCGTGCTGCTCGCGCTGCGGCTGGCGGTCACGTTGGCCATCACGCTGGCGTCGTTCCACCTGGTGGAGAACCCGATCCGGCGAGGGCGCGTCCGGCTGCCCCGACCGCGGGTGATGGTGCCGGCGGTGTTCGCGGGTGTGCTCGGGGTGATTCTCCTCGCCACCGCCGGCACCCCGGGGTCGGTGCGCACCCCCGCGCAGCTCGAGGCGCTCGCCCGGCAGGCGCAGAGCGCCCCGGTGCCGGCCGTCGCCCACCGGTCGGCAGTGGGATCGGGGGCGCCGGTGAAGGTCGCGCTCGGCGGTGACTCGGTGGCGCTCACCCTGGACTACAGCCAGTTCTCCACGATGGCCGCCGCCCAGGGCCTGCAGATGCACGACTACTCGATGCTGGGCTGTGGTGTCGCCCGGGGCATGCAGCGGCGGATCCTCGGCCAGGCCGGGCCGCCGACCGACGGCTGCGACCAGTGGCCGGCCCGGTTCGCCCGCGAGATCAACGAGGTCAACCCGGCCATCGCGATGCTGCTGGTCGGCCGCTGGGAGGTCACCGACCAGCTCCAGGACGGTCGCTGGACGCACGTCGGGGAACCGTCCTTCGACGCGTATCTCGCCCGCGAACTCGATCTTGCCATCACGACACTTGGCGCAAAAGGCGCAAAAGTGGTGCTCCTCACCGCGCCGATCTTCAAACCCACCGAGGCTCCGGACGGCGGCATCTATCCGGAGACCCGGCCCGAACGGGTCCTGCGGTTCAACGAACTGCTGCACCAGGCCGCCGGCCGCCACCCCGGCACGACCGTCATTGATCTGGGCTCCGTTCTCACGCCGGGTAACCGATACGTCGACGAACTCGATGGCGTGCGCCTGCGCGACGACGACGGCGTCCACATCTCCGACGGCGGTGGCCAGCGGATCGGCACCGCGATCATTCCCCAGCTGTTGCAGATCGCCCGCGCGCTCCCACCGTCCGCATCCGCACCGACGACCACCACCATCCCCCAGGCCGCGGGAGCGGGACCCGGCTGAACGTCCGTGTTTACCTGACGCTAACCTTCCGACCAGTACCAGGTGGTCAACAGGAGGATCGACGTGCCGCGTGCGCTGATTACCGGGATTACCGGCCAGGACGGGTTGC
>NZ_CADCWS010000333.1 GCF_902806475.1 Candidatus Frankia nodulisporulans | reverse complement strand
TGCTTTGGTTGCTCCCGTGTACAGATCAGCGCGACTGGTCACCCGTGGGCACATCGACTTTCAGCGAGTCAAGTCCGCGGCGTGTAGGGACTGACAGCCAGGTTTCCGAGCTGGGATTTTGGCCTCTCTGCTTGACGGAGCGCCAAGAACTTTGTTGACGGGTGCATGTCATCCGCTCCGGCGCCGGTCCGCGTCCGGTCGACGCGCCAAGCAGCAGGCGAAAAGAGACCTCGGCGCGTCGCCGATAGCGCGAACCGCAGCGCATCCGTGCCGTCGGCATGCCCAAAAACGCCAATCTGGCGAGGTGCGAGGCCTGCCATCACATTCATGCCATCGACGGGGGGATCCGCGTGACCACCGAGGCTATTCCCGCGGAGAAGGACGGACGTGAGCGCGGCCGCGAGGGGACCCGACCCCCTACGTCCACACAGCCAGGTCCCGTCGTCGCGCTGACAGGCGACATGGCCGCCGTTGACCTGGTCGACGCCGACCCGGTCAACGCGGACCCCGCCAGCACGGACCTGGTTACCGTTCGCCCGTCGACCGCCCGACGACGCGGGGTGCCCCGGTGGGCGCGACGGCCCGTGGGGCCGCTGGTTCTCCTGGCCGCCTGGCAGATCGCCGTGTGGGCGGGCAGTGCTTCCAGCGACCTTCTGGCCTCCCCCTGGACGGTGGTGACCACCTTCGGTCATCTGGTCGGCAACGGCGAGCTACCCCGGGCGGTCGCCGTGTCATTGCGTCGGGCCGGGACGGGCCTACTGCTCGGCGGGGCCATCGGGGTCGGCCTGGCCCTGCTCGCAGGGCTGTTCCGGCTCGGCGAGGATCTCATCGACGCCTCGGTCCAGATGATCAGAACGGTTCCCTTCGTGGGCCTGATTCCGTTGTTCATCATCTGGTTCGGCATCGGCGAGACGCCGAAGGTCGCGCTGGTCGCCTTTGGCGTCGCATTCCCCTTGTACATCAACACCTATGCCGGCATCCGCAACGTCGACATCGACCTCGTGGAGGCCGCCCGCACGGTCGGACTGAACCGTACCGGGCTGATCAGGCACGTCATTCTGCCCGGCGCGTTGCCCAGCGTGCTGGTCGGGTTGCGGTTCTCCCTCGCGATCTCCTGGCTCGCACTCATCTTCGCCGAGCAGATCAACGCGAACCAGGGCCTGGGGCAGCTCATGAACCAGGCGCAGGAGTTCCAGCGCACCGACATCATCGTGGTCTGCCTCGTTGTCTATGCCGTTCTCGGACTCACCGTCGATGCCTTTGTCCGCCTTTTCGAAAGGGTGCTGCTGTCGTGGCGACCGGCTTTCAGCGGAGCATGACCCCCACGGCTGCTCCGTCGGGGATGCCAGGTACGCAAAAGACATCGGGAGTGTCAGCAACCCCGGGGACGGCGGGGAGCGCGACGACGGCGGGGACGGTGCCTGCCTCCGCCGTCGTCGCGCGCGACCTGTGGCGTTCGTTCGGCGAAACGCCGGTCATCCGCGGGTTGGACCTGGCCATCCCGGCTGGCCAGTTCGTCACACTGCTGGGCACGAGCGGATGCGGGAAGAGCACCCTGCTGCGCATTCTGGCCGACCTGGACAACGAGATCAGCGGCAAGGTCCAGATCGCGCCCCGACGGGCGGTCGCCTTCCAGTCTCCCAGACTGCTGCCGTGGAAGCGGGTCTGGCGCAACGTCGTGCTGGGCCTGCCGGGCCGACCGGACAAGGCTCGGGCGCTCGAGGCCCTGACGGAGGTCGGGCTGGCCCACCGGGCCAACGCCTGGCCAAGCACGCTGTCTGGCGGCGAGGCACAACGCGCGTCGCTGGCCCGAGCTCTGGTGCGCGACCCCCAGCTGATGCTGTTGGACGAGCCGTTCGGCGCCCTTGACGCCCTGACCCGGATCAGGGTGCAGACCCTCGTGGAGCAGCTGTGGCAGCGGCACCGTCCGGCGGTGCTGCTGGTCACGCATGACGTCGAGGAAGCACTGCTGCTCGCCGACCGCGCACTGGTGATGGAAAGCGGAGTGATCTCGCACAGTCTGGAGATCAACCTGCCACGGCCGCGAAACGTGACCGATCCGGCCTTCGTCGCCCTGCGCGCCGAGCTCCTCGCCCGACTCGGCGTCGGTGCCGCAGTGACCGCTGCGGACACCGGTGGCAGCCTCGCCAGCCCAGACAGCACTGCCAGCCCGGACGGCACTGCCAGCTCAGGCGAGCCGGTCGGCTCAGGTGCACCGGTCGGACCGGCGCGGCCAAGCGGGACGACCGAGGACGTCTGACTCGTCATCTTTTCAAGCTCTGACATCCTGGGAGTTCCTCCATGCGGTTGCCCCGACTCAGACGCCTCGCGGTTCGGCCCGTGCGCACGATGACGGCGACAGCTGTCACCGCCGTGCTGCTGCTTGTCGCCTGTAGCTCCGGTTCCGCCCCGGCCGCACCGGACGCCGCGAGTGCGGGGCCGCCGGTCGCGGGCGGATCGTTGACCTACGCCATCGACACCGAGCCGACCTGCTTCGACATTCACGTGAGCCCGCAGGACATCACCGCGGCGATCCAGCGCAACGTGTTCGACTCACTGGTCTCCGAGGACACCGCCGGCACCTTCCACCCCTGGCTCGCCACGTCGTGGACGATCGCTCCGGACCACAGGAGCTATACATTCACTCTGCGTAAGGGGGTCACGTTCTCCGACGGCACGCCGTTCAACGCCCAGGCCGTCAAGGCCAACTTCGACCACATCGTCGCACCGGCGACCAAGTCACGGTTCGCCTCAAGCCTGCTCGGCCCCTACACCGGCACCGACGTCGTCGACGACTCCACCGTGCGGGTGAACTTCTCCTCGCCCTTCTCCCCGTTCCTGCAGGGTGCGAGCACCGCCTATCTCGGCTTCTACTCGCCGAAGGCACTCGCCGCCAACTCGAGCAGGCTCTGTGCCGGTGGGCCGGCGTCCGTCGGGACCGGGCCGTTCCTGTTCACCCGTTACACCCGTGGTCAGAGCATCGTCCTGTCGAAGAACCCGGCGTACCGGTGGGCGCCGGAAAACGCCCGGCATTCCGGGCCGGCCTATCTCGACACGCTGACCATCCGCATCCTCAAGGAGAACTCGGCCCGGGTCGGCTCGCTGACCAGCGGCCAGGTCGATCTCGCCGGCGCGGTGCCGCCGGCGAACGTGCGTACGGTCGAGGCCAACAGCCGCCTGCAGGTGCTGCGCCGGGACGCCCCCGGTTCCCCCTACAGCCTCTATCTGAACACCGCGCTGGCACCGTTCACCGATGTGCGGGTTCGCCAGGCCTTCCAGCGCGGGGTGAACATCGACCAGGATGTCAAAACGGTCTACTTCGGCCAGTACCGGCGCTCGTGGAGCCCGCTCACCGCGGTCACCCCGTCCTACGACGCCTCGTTGGAGAACAGCTGGCCCTACGACCCTGCCAAGGCCAACCAGCTGCTCGACCAGGCCGGCTGGACCGCCCGTGACTCCGCCGGTTACCGGACGCGGGACGGGCGTCGACTCACCCTCGTCTGGCCGTTGCTCGCGTCCGCGGTACGTGAACAACGCGATGTTCTCGGCCAGGCCATCCAGGCGGATCTGAAGAAACTCGGCATCGAGCTGACCCGGCCGGCGCTGGACGCCGGCGCCTTCATCGAACAGGCCTACGCGGGCAAGTTCCAGGGTAACTGGTCAGGTAGCGCTTTGATCGTGGGTTAGGTGGTTGCGGGCATCCAGGGGCGGCCCTCGGCGAGTTGGACGAGGGCGGGGAGCAGGGGGATGCCGTGTTTGGTGGCGATCGCGCAGAACTGTCGGGCGCCGGTGAGGGTGCGGAGGCACCCGGAGACTTTCTGCCGCAGT
>NZ_CADCWS010000332.1 GCF_902806475.1 Candidatus Frankia nodulisporulans | reverse complement strand
ACACAGCGCCACAGCCAGCCCGCCGGGCAGGTCGGGTGCGTGGTCGTCCGTCCGCGGTGCGCGAGGGAGACCCCGAGATCCCTGTACGCTCGCCGGCATGAGTTCTGGGCGGGTACGGGTCCGGTTCGCGCCGTCTCCCACCGGCATCTTTCATGTCGGTGGGGCGCGTTCGGCGCTGTTCAACTGGCTGGTGGCGCTGCGCGCGGGCGGCGACTTCGTGCTGCGCGTCGAGGACACCGACGCCTCCCGCAACCGGCCGGAATGGACCGACGGCATCATCAGCGCCCTCGACTGGCTGGGCATCAGCCCCGGCCGGTACGAAGGCCCCGTCCTGCAGTCGTCGCGGGCGCAGGCCCATCGGGACGCCGCCGCCCGCCTCCAGCAGGCTGGCCTGGCCTACTTCTGCGACTGCACCCGTGAGCTGCTCGCCGAGCGCACCGGCAACCCCCAGCGCGGGTACGACGGCCACTGCCGTGACCGGGGCCTGACCGCCGGCCCCGGGCGGGCGCTGCGGTTCCGCACCCCCGACGAGGGCGTGACGGTCGTGCGGGACCTCATCCGCGGCGAGCCACAGTTCGCCAACGACACCCTTGAGGACTTCGTCATCGCCCGGGCCGACGGCTCGGCGGTGTTCCTGCTCGCCAACGTCGTCGACGACCTCGAGATGGGCATCACCCACGTCATCCGGGGTGAGGAGCACCTGCCGAACACGCCCAAGCAGCAGCTGCTGTGGGCGGCCCTCGGCGCACCCGAACCGCCGGTGTGGGCGCATGTCCCCGTCATCGTCAACGAGAAGCGGCAGAAGCTGTCCAAGCGCCGCGACAAGGTGGCGCTCGAGTCCTACCGCGACGAGGGCTACCTGCCCGCGGCGATGAAGAACTACCTGATGCTGCTCGGCTGGGCACCGCCCGGCGACCAGGAGATCGTCGCCTGGGAGACCATCGAGACCACCTTCGACCTGGCCGATGTCAAGCCATCACCGGCGTTCTTCGACGAGAAGAAGCTGCGGGCGTTCAACGGCGAGTACATCCGGGCCCTCACGGTGGACGAGTTCGCCGCCGCCGTCCGGCCGTGGCTGAGCGCGCCGGCGGTGCCCTGGCCGGCCGACGCGTTCGACCCGAAGGTGTTCGCGGCCGTGGCCGAGCTCGCGCAGTCCCGGCTGTCGGTGCTTGCCGAGATCGTTCCCATGGTCGACTTCCTCTTCCTTCCCGAGGCCCCCGTGGACGACGCGGCCTGGGCGAAGGCGATGAAGGGTCCCGCCGCGGCGCTGCTCGCCGACGTCCACGAGCACTTCGGCACTGTCTCCTGGACGGCGGACGCGCTGAAGTCGGCGCTGCTGGAGATCGGCGAGCGGCACGGCCTGAAGCTCGCCAAGGCCCAGGCCCCCGTGCGCGTCGCCGTGACCGGGCGCTCCGTCGGCCTGCCCCTGTTCGAGTCCCTCGAGCTCCTCGGCCGGGACGCCACCCGCGCCCGCCTCGCCACCGCCCGCACCCGCCTCGCCGACACCGCGGCCGCCACCACCGACTGAGCCCCGGGGCTGAGGGCTGGGGCTGAGGGCTGGGTATCGTCCGGCGGCGCGCTCCGGGCGCGCTGATTGACCCGGATGGTTCGTCAATGCGGCCAACTGGTCACGGCATGAGAACAGTCGAGCGCCGACTGTGTTGAACATTCCGTAATAAGTAAGGCAATCGGGGCTCGATGCCGAAAGACCGCCGGAAAAGACTTGAGCCCGGGTCGCGGCTGGGACGGGCCGCGACCCGGGCTGGGCACACCCACCGAAGGTCGGGGTTACCTTCGCCGGGTGGAGCTCTGGTCGGCCGGATCGACGGGGAGCAGCACCAGTGCGCCATGGCCTTGGGGGTTCCGCTGCCGCTCCCGCGTCGAATCCGACAGACACAGCACATCTCCCGCGACCTAAAGGATTCTTAAGATCATCGAAAGACAAGCTGTGAACCCGTCATCACCGTTCGTCAAATAGGCGAACGCAATCCGTCATAACGCCCGCAAGCGCCACGCCTTCCAGGCACCACCATCGGGCCGTCCCGCGCCCGAGCGCTTCCCAGATCTTCCCCAGCGCCCCATCGGCTACAGATGGTTGCCAGATGGGCATCCTGGGTTCACGACTGACGCCTCTCGCTGGAGTCCGGCGGCGGCCCGGGGACCGTCCGGGGGCGTCAGGGCTCCGTCGTAACCGCGATCGGCGGCGCCACGTGGGACGCGCTGGCGAGGCCGCAACGCCGCCCACTCGTCGGCCCAGGCCGCCAGTGGCTCGATGACTCCCTGCAGCCGCCGGCCGTGCGCGGTGAGCCGGTACTCGCCGACCTCGTCCACTTCGACGATCCCGCCCTCGCGCAGCTCTCGCAGCCGCTGGGTGAGCTGCGCCGCGGGTGCGTCCAACCGGGCCTCGAGCGTGCGGAACGACTCCGCCCCGGCCCGTAGCCGCCAGTAGACGCCCAGCGCGTACCGGCGCCCCAGCAGTTCCACCAGGGCGGCCAACGCCACCGGCGCCCCCACCCCAGCAGGCGGCCCGCCAGCGGGCGATCCGCCAGCGGGCGATCCGCCAGCGGGCGATCCGCCAGCGGGCGATCCGCCAGCGGGCGATCCGCCAGCGGGCGATCCGCCAGCGGAGGGCCTCCCGCCGGCTGGCTCCCCCGCGTTCCCCTGTCCCCCGCGGCGTCCGCCGCCCCGTCCACCTGGACTCAACGGGCATCCATCCCTACTCGCCGTCCCGACACCAGCGCCGCTCCCTGCCACCGACCTCACCGAGCGTGCGGCGTCTCCGGAGTCCAGATGGTCGCAGAAAGCCACGCGGGTCGCGACAGGGGCAATCGCGTCCGATCTGCCCCCCCCCACCACGACGACGACCCGGGTAGCCGCCCCGCCGCTCTTCTCGACCGGGAGCGACCGTCCCGATGGGTGCGCAGCGTCACAACGATCGCGGTGCCGGTGGGGAAGGGGCGGGCGCCGCGGGGCACCTGGGCGGAGGCCCGCTCGCGGCCCGGTCGAGTCAGCCGACCATCAATGGGTACTCACGGAGCTGACACCGTTGGAGCTATGTGCCGCCAGCGGACGGAACGGGAGCGTCCTGGGCGGCTCGGGCTCGATGCCGAGCAGGCCACGCACCCGCTGGAAGGCCGCGCCAGCCTGCGCGGAGATCAGACCGGCCGCGCCCTGGACCTCGGGCCGCTCACGGATTTCCCGCGCCTGACGCATAATCGCGTCGTACTGCTCCCGCCCAGCTCGGGCACCGAGGACGTAACCGACGCCAAGTGCGACGACGACGCTGGGCCTGATCCGCATGTTGCCTCCCAGAAGACCGAGGGACGTGCCGGCGGTGATCTACCGGACGGCTGGCGTTGGGACACCAGATCGATTCCTACCCCATGCCCGGGACGGCCTGAACCTCAGGTAGGCTGACTGCGTCAGGTGCTGCGGCACCCGATCCCGCGTAGCTCAATTGGCAGAGCAGCCGGCTGTTAACCGGCAGGTTAGAGGTTCGAGTCCTCTCGCGGGAGCACGTTTGCCCAGGTCAGGGGCCAGTTAAGCAAGATCCTAAGGATCTTGAAGTGAAGATCACCTCCACTTTGCCTCCATGATTCTTTTCGTATCCGGGTCTGTCTGTATGACGTCATCCGTCCGTGCGCGTGCCATACGCGGTCTTGACGGTCCCGGGCAGCCGGAGAACGGACGCGCTCCTCAGGGCACCCGGAGGACGTACCCGTTCCGGGCCCGTTGAGGCGTCTCGCAGTCAGCCTCCAGCGGCGCGGGAGAGGGACGTGGACCCGCCCCGAAGCCGAGTTCCGGGTCTTCGCCCGAACCCCTGCTAGGC
>NZ_CADCWS010000331.1 GCF_902806475.1 Candidatus Frankia nodulisporulans | reverse complement strand
CCCCACAGCATTCTCCGCGATCCGGGCACTCTATTTCATTTCTATTCCATGAGTTCTGCATAAGCCTCCGAGCCTCCTGATATTCGGAAATCCGTGGATGAGAACCGTCCGGCCCACGGGGAATCGCACCATACGAGCTGGGCCGAGCAAAGCCAGGAGCACAAAGATTGGGCCGTCTTAACAGACTCGATGCACCTTCCGCACTGACCCGAGGGTGGGCGGACATGCGTTCGGGCCCGGTCCGTCCCATAGTCCGGACGGACACATCCAGCGCGGCGACTCCCTTCGGTCCGGTGAGGTCGATCCTTGCCGGCGACGGGCCACGGGGCGCGGACGGTGGACGGCGAACCTGCGGTCGCGGGGCGGCGAAGCCGGGCCACGAACGGCGGATCTGGGCTGCGGGCGTGGCGGTTTCGGGCCGTGGGCCGGCGTGGGCCTGGACGGGATGTTTCCGGACGAGCCGATCACAACCGGCAAACCGGCGAGCCCCGAAACAGACCGATAGTTGTCTCTCGTCTGTCGTCCTCAGCAGGACCCGGACGGGTACTCCGACCCCGTGGCAAGGTCGTTACGGCACTCGACTCACCCTCAAGAACCCCACACACTGGTTTCATGCGATGGATCACCGAAACGGGAAGCCGGATCGAGCTACTCAACCCCCGAGCGGCGGAGGAGTACGCCGACTACCTGCTCCGGGTCACAGCCGCCGATGGCACCGAGATCGGCTTTTTCGCGTCCGTCACCGACCTGCAGAACAACGTCGACCTCGCCGGTCTGCGGGCCGTGGGAACGGCCGAGATCTGAACCGCGCCGACCCGGACGGTCGGCGTCTCGTCCAGGCGGATCTGATATTCGGACGGCGTGTTCACCCTGCGGATACCCATCGCCCCGCAGGCTGGATCACGCCGCGTCGCTGGCGAGGCGGTCCGTGTCCCGGCCGGCCAGGGTGGGCGGTGTGCCGCCAGGAGCCAACGGTGCGCCGGTCGCAGTGGACGGTGTGGACGGGGTGGGGGTGCGCATCGCCGCTACCAGGGCGGCGCGGCTGGTCAGGCCGAGCTTGCGGTACATCTGCTCCAGGTGTTTCTGGACGGTACGCGGGCTGATATCGAGCGCGCGGGCGATGTCGCGGTCACCGAGCCCGTCGGCCAGGCAGGCCGCCACCTCACGTTCGCGTGGGGTGGGCGCCGCGAGCCGGTCGGCGGCCTGAGTGGTGGCCGCGCCGTGACGCTGGGCGTCGCGCAGGGCGGTGGTCAGGGTGGCGAGCCGCGCCCGTTGCGCGATCGCCTGGCAGATCAGCGGTGAGGCGAGGTCGAGCAGCTCCCGGGTCCGGGTGGAGAAGCCATGCCTGGAGCGGTTGAACACGAGCACGCTGCCCTGGCGGCGGCCGATCGTGACGAGGCTGAGCAGCTGGTCGCACATCTGGCGCGGCCGGTAGAAGTCGGCGTAGATCGGCAGGTCGCGCAGGGCCGCGCCATCCACCAGGTCCGTCAGGGCCACCGACGTGCCCGACCGCAACTGCCGGTTGCGATGGGCAGTGAACGCCGGATGCTGGTCGAGCACCGCCGCGAATGCGGCCGATCCACTCAGCTCGTCGCACGCCGGTGTGATGACGGCGGACAGCACCCTCCGGCTGGCATGATCCACCCGACAGTAGGACGCGGAGTCGCAGCCGACCATCCGCGCCAGGTGCGCGAGTGCCGGTGTGGGTAGCTCGCCGCCGGGGCCGTCGGCGTGCAGAACACCCACCAGCTCGAGAACGTCCCGCAGGTCCTTTTTCGTGGTTGCGCCCGACATGTTTCGCTATCCTCCCTGGTTATGGTGCGCCGGTGCGCGCCAGCATTCCAGGGTGGGTCGGCGCCATCGTGGAACTGACCGGAATCCGACACCTGTAATGCGCCCGCCACCCGTGTCCGCGCCCTGCGCTACGCACAAGTGCGTATTACCCGACCGCCGGTCGACCTGGTTCCGTGAGGCATCGCATTCACCGGCCACGCCTGTTCGAAACGGCGTCGCCTTACGCCAGCGGAGGTCACCACAATGTTCGACCGGGACGTCCGCGCCTGCGCGTACACGGCGACCGTCGGCGGAGTGGGGACGGAGAGCCCCACGGCGTCGTTCATCCGGGTGGCCCAGCGCTCGGGTAAGCCCAACGGCGTCTTCGTGTCGATGAAGTCCAGCGGCCAGGCCAGTGTGGTCGTGCCGTTCCACCTGGCCGTGACCTGCTGAGCCGGTCGGCGCGGACGGGGTTCGCCGGCCACCCCCGGGCGGCGGCCCCGTAGCGGCGGCCCGGCGGCGTTGGCTCCGGCCGTGTCAGCGAAGGTCGTTCAGGGCGTCGGTCAGCTCCGCCCAGGGGAACACGGTGTTCTCACGGCCCGGTTGGTCCGCTCCCCCACGCGGGTCGCCGGGCCGACCGGACACCAGCCGCACACCCCAGCCGCGCAGCGCCTCGAGGCTCGCGGCATAGGCGGGATGACCGGCCAGCGCGCTGTTCGGGTAGGGCGCCATGACGATCGGCCGGCCGCCGCCGAGGGCCTCGTTGAGCAGGCCGAGTGCCAGGGTGTCCGAGATACCAGCCGCGATCTTGTTGATGGTGTTGAAGGTGGCCGGCGCGACGACGAACGCGTCGGCCGGTGGCAGCGCGTCCGGCTCGCCCGGGCGTTTGTACCGCGACCGGACCGGATGGCCGGTCAGCGCGGCCAGCCGCTCGACGTCGAGGAAACCCAGCGCCGCCGGTGTCGCCACCACACACACGTCCCACCCGGACGCCCGCGTGGCCTCGACGAACACCGGTAGCTCGGCCGCGGGATATCCCCCGCACGCCACGACGTACAGCACCCGCGGATCGGCAGCCATCCGCCCATCCTCGCGTGTTCCGGCATCGCGGTCAGCGGACCGCGCCCAGCCGACCCGTGAAACTCCCCGGCCCGTGCGACTCACTGGCCCACGGGGTCCCTGGTCCACGGCGGGAGCGGGTTCGGTGACCAGGACCGGTGACCGGGAGCACCGAACGGGTGACCGATATCCGACCCGTCCCGGTCCGGCCGGACATCGGTGCTAGCCTCCGCCGACCGCACTATTCCGGGGGTTGACGTGGCACGTATGCGCATCATCGGCACCGCGAGATCGGTGGTGCTCCCGGCGACGATCGGTCTCGCTCTGGTGCTGGGCGGCTGCCAGGGCGATCAGAAGGGCGAGACCGGCACCGGCACCACCGCGCCGGCCACGGCGTCCCCGACCGTCAGTGTCACCGCGTCCCCGGTGCCCCTTGCCACGACGACCCCCGAGATCGCCGCCACCGCACCGCCGACGTCCACCGACGAGCCTCTCTCGCCGTACGCCGAGATCGTCGCGGCCGTGAAACGTGAGCCGGCGCTCGCCACCGACGCGGCCGTGACGGCGGTCGCGGTCTCGACGATCGATCCCACCTGGGCCACCGCCGCCACCGACTCACCGACCGCCGGTGGCGCCAGGGTGCTTCTGCGCCAGACCAGCGGCGTCTGGAAGGTCACCAGCCTCGGCTCCGCGGACATCGGCTGCGATGACGGAACACCCCGTGCGATCCTCACCGAGTTCCACCTGGAATGCCCCGAGTAAACGGTCAGTACTCGACCGATCCCACCTGGGCCGGCGCCGGTGTCGTTTCGCCCACCGCCGGAGGCGTCCGGGCGCTGTTACATCGGACCGGCGGCACCTGGAAGGTCGTCTATCTCGGCTCCGCCCAGGTCGGCCGCACCGGGCGCCTCTCCCCCGCGATCCTGGCCGAGCTTGGTCTGGACTCCCCCGCTGAGGCTGCTCACTCCCGGTCACCCCGCGGCAGAGCGACGGGCCGGGCGGACGCAT
>NZ_CADCWS010000330.1 GCF_902806475.1 Candidatus Frankia nodulisporulans | reverse complement strand
ATCTGTCACCGGGAAACCCCCTGATCGTTGTCGCATGGCATTCATGTCCGGCCGCCGAAGCACGCCGTGGGCCGCGATCCGCCGACGACCGGCAACGACCGATGTCGGCCCGCGACCGCCGGTGGTGTACGACCACGGGCGGCGACCTACTTGGCCGGGAGACGCTGCGCGGCGTCGAGGCGGATTTTCTCGCCGTTGAGGTACGGATTGCGCACGATCGCCTCGACGAGACGCGCGAACTCCTCCGGCCGTCCCATGCGGTGCGGAAAAACGATGCTGCTGGTCAGCTTGTCCTGCAACTCCTGGCGGGCGTTCAGCATCAGCTCGGTGCCCATCGTGCCGGGCGCGATCGCGCACACCCGGATGCCCACCGGGGCGAGGTCACGGGCCAGCGGCAGCGACATGCCGAGGATGGCCGCCTTCGCCGCGGCATAGGCGACCTGCCCGGCCTGTCCCTCGAAGCCCGCGAGTGAGCCGGTGTTGATCACCACGCCGCGCTGGCCGTCCTCGTCGGGGGTGTTGGTGGCCATCGCGGCGGCGGCGAGCCGGGTGACGTTGAAGGTGCCGACGGTGTTGATCGCGATGATGCGCTGGAAGGTCTCCAGGTCGTGGGGCGTGCCGTCCCGACTGACCGTGCGGGTCGGCCGGCTGCCCCCACCGGCCACGTTGGCCACGATCGACAGGGTGCCGGCGGCGCGGGCCGCGTCGACGGCCGCCTGGACGTCGTTCGCGTCGGTGACATCGCCGGCGACAGCGGTCGCGGCCGGCCCGAGGTCGGCCGCCGTCGCCTTCGCCCGTTCGGCGTCGCGATCGAAGATGACGACCGCGACGCCGAGCCCGACGAGATGGCGGGCGGTAGCGCCACCCAGTCCGCCGGCCGCGCCGGTCACGACTGCCGATGCTCCAGTGAGATCCACGTTTCGTCGTCCCTGGTTCGTGAGGATGAGCCGAGTGAGCCGAGTGAGCCGGATGAGCCGGGTGAGCCGGGTGGCGTGGCCGGGTCAGCGGGTGGGCTGGGGCAGGCCACCGACGAGGTCGAGGCAGCGCTGGCGGTCGGCCAGGGTGGCGTCGGGCAGCACGGTCGTCTCGTCCGCCGGTGGATCCAGATAGAGCGATTCCGACGTGATCAGGGGCCCGTCACTCGTGACGAAGAAGGCGAGCGGCCCCACGGTGCGGCGCAGGCCACCGGAGGGCGCCGCGGTGAGCGTGACCAGAAAGCCATGGCCGGCGACGGTGGTGTGGTCGGCCACCAGGGACTCGAGGCGCAGCCACATGAGTGCGCCGCCGGGAGCGGCCCCGAGCCGTTGGATGCTGGCGACCAACTGGTCGCGTCCGCTGGTCAGGGTCTTTCCGCCGACGTGGGTGACGAGGGAGAAGTCGGGCGCCAGCGTCGCGGCGACCCGGTCGGCGTCCCCGACGAGCTCGGCGATCAGACGTTCCCGGAAAACGACGAGGTTCCCCGCCTGCGGGGCCGCGGCCAGCTGCTCGTCGATCAGGCGGAACGCCGACAGAAGATCGCTTTCCTCGGGCTCCACGGTGGTCATCCTGCCTCTTTCGGCTCGCACGCGCGTCTCGGGCGGCTACTGTGAGTCGCCGACTCGCGGGACCGCCGGAGACATCCGCCCTACAGGTGTCGAGACGAAGATGCCACATTGTGTCGCGGTAGGACAGTCTTGCATTTTTGTCTGCTCCGCGAGATCGCTGGGGGGTGCGGCGACAGCGCTGAGCCACGAACGAACGGCTAGCCCAGGTCGGTCGAGGTGCGCTGCAGGGTGACCGTGGCCAGGGTGAGGAGCAGATCGTCGGCGCCGGCGTCGACCACCGTCACCGACACCACGCAGTGATCGCCGACGTCGCGCAGGATCTGTCCGACCGTGCGGGCCGGGCCGGACCGTAGCTGCGCGAGGAAGTGCATCTGCAGGTCGATGGCCACGGCGCCGGGGCACATCGCCTCGGCGGCGGCTTCGACCAGCGCGGCCTGCGCCCCGCCAAGGATCGTCCCGATGCTGTTGGTGACGTAGGGGGTGCGGTGCAGCTCGAACTGCCCGGTGGCGGCGTCCAGCGGTTGGGCGCCCAGGGCGTCCTGGATGTGGTCCGCCGGCCGCTCGACGACGTGGTCGGAGGATCGGATCGTGCCGACCCACTTGCCGGGGTCGTAGTCGTCCATGCCGGGGGCGGAGACCCGGGGGAGGCGAGCGAACGTCACCAGCGCCCGACCCGCTCTGGTCAGGCCCTCGACGTCGGCGCCCAGCCGGCCGGCCGGGGTGGCGTCGCCGAGCATCCGGTGCAGTTCGTGCGGATCGTCCACACCGTGCGCGTCGTAGATGTCGGACTCCGCGACGGCGACCTTCTTGCCGGCCCGGACAAGCCGGCTGTCCACGACGACCGGGCCGTCCATGATCCGGCCTCCGCCGTACACCGAGATGTCCTGCGTGGCGGTCCAGTCCGGCCGGACAGCGATCATCGTGGGGTGCGAGGTGCTGACGTCGACCAGATGCAGGATGGCCGCCGTGGAGGCGAAGCCGGCCCGGGAGCGGACCGCGCCGGTCAGCGGCGCGATCGCCAGGCAGCGGCGCGCGGAGATCAGCAGCTCACTGGCCGCGAGATTCGAGGCGAAGTGGTCGGTCGGTACCCCCGGCTCGTCGCTGGCGGCCCGGCCCGCTTCCGCCACCCCGTCCGCGACGGCGTCGGCGGGCGCCGTGGGCGCGGGGATTCGACTGGTCACGGCGAGATCGGCAGGCGGGGGAGCCTCGGCGGGCATGGTCAGAGCTCCACTGCGCCACCGACGGGCGCTGGGTTGCGGGTTCATGTGACGCTACCGAGGTTCGGTGCGAGATTCCTTCGACCGGTCGGTGATGCCCCGGTGGGGCATCTCACGTACGGTGCGCCGGCCCGCCCGGCGGCCGACCCGGCAATTCCTGTTGAGGTATAAAAGCAGACATAAGACCCATCTGGCAGCGCAAGCGAGCGCGAGGCCGGGTTCTCCCGCGCAAGAGTGGCGTCGGCGGACGACGTTCGTCCTACTGTGGGCCACGCCACGTGGCTGTGCGGCCGCGGGCGGGGGGAGCCGGTTCTTGTTCGGGTTCGAGCTGCAGACGCAGAACGTCTTCGTGTCGAGGTCAGGGGTCGCCGACATCGGCGAGCGGGAGGTCGTCTACCACCATCCGGTCGGCCTGACCCTGGAAGGCGACGAGACACATCTGCTCGGCGCCACCTCGGAGCTGGAGTTCGTGACGAAGCCGTTCGCGGACGAGCGGTCGGCGCGCGCCGCGCTCACCGTCGCCGCCCGGATCGCCGCGAAGCTCGCCGAAGGCGGCCAGCGCGACATCACCTTCGACCAGAACACCGAACCTTCGACCAGAACACCGAGTTCGAGGGCGGCACCTGGCTGCGCAGCGGCACCCTGCGCATCACCGACCCGACCTTCGGCGCTCAGGCCCAGGCCACCGTCGGCATTCCACTCGCGAAACTGCCGACGTTCTTCCAGGCCGTTCTGAACCGTACCCGGCACGCCAGCGACATCGACGATCTCGGCGCCTGGTCAAAGCTGTTGGAATGGCCGTCCGGGCCGTCCCCCAAGGCGCGCGGCTTTCTGTGGGCCTGCCAGATGTTCCTGTTCTCGGCGACCGCCGTGCCATTGTCCCGGTTCGTCGACCCGGTGAAACAGACGATGCCCGACGTCACCAACAAGATCTTCGACTTCACCGACACCGCCTTCACCCAGGACGTCCACGCCGTGGCGTTGAAACTGCCGGCCGAGAAGGTGCCGGAGAAAACCCTCGTCCTGGTCAACGCCGACTCACCGAAATCCGCGTTCCTGGCCCTGCACCGGACCGACTTCCACGCCATGTACCAGGCCCTGCCGCGGTTCGACCGTGATCTGCTCGCC
>NZ_CADCWS010000329.1 GCF_902806475.1 Candidatus Frankia nodulisporulans | reverse complement strand
CCAGGGCGGTGACACCGTCGACGGCCGCGGCGACGGTGTCGAAGTAGCCGGCGAGGGTGACGGTGGCGCATGGGAGCGGGCGTAGCCGCACGGTGGCGCCGACGACGACCCCGAGGGTCCCCTCGGAGCCGACGAGCAGGCCGGTGAGGTCGTAGCCGGCGACGCCCTTGACGGTGCGCCGTCCGGTGGTGATCACTTCGCCGTCGGCGAGGACGACCTCGAGGCCGAGAACGGATTCGCGGGTGACGCCGTACTTGGCGCAGCGTAGTCCGCCGGCGTTGGTCGCGATGTTCCCGCCGATGGTGGAGATCGACGCGCTCGCCGGGTCGGGCGGGTAGCTCAGGCCGGCCCGGCGGGCGGCGGCGTCGAGGTCGGCGGTGATGACGCCGGGTTCGACGACGGCCACCGCGTCGGCGACGGACAGTTCGCGGATGCGGTTCATCCCGGTGAGGTCGAGCACGACCGTCCCGGCGCCGGCCGCGGCCCCACCGGCCAGGCCCGTGCCGGCGCCTCGCACGATCACCGGCACGCCCCGGGCGGACGCGACCCGCAGCACGGACTGGACGTCCGCGACCTCCCGGGCGAAGGCGACACCGAGTGGACGTCCGGGTGGGATCCAGCCGGAGCGGTCGAACCGGTGGGCGTCGATGATCGCCGGGTCGGTGCTCCACCGTCCGACCGGCAGCGCGACGGCGAACGCCTCCGTCACCGCCGCCTCCCCGCCCCCGCGTCGCCCGGCGGGAGCGGTGGAGGCGGCGGGGGCCGCGGGGAGGTCGGTGCCCACCTCGGTGCTCATCAGGCGCCGGTGGCGACGGGACGCGCGGGGTCCGACGACCAGGCCGACCAGGAACCCGGGTAGAGGGCGGCGTCGATGCCGACGACGGCGAGCGCGGCGATCTCGTGGGCCGCGGTGACCCCCGACCCGCAGTAGACCCCGACGGTCTGGTCGGTCACGTCGATGCCGAGGGCGGCGAAACGGGCGCGCAGGTCGGCGGCGGGACGGAACCGTCCGGTGGCGTCGAGGTTGTCGCCGGTGGCGGCGCTGAGCGCGCCGGGGATGTGGCCGGCGCGGGGGTCGATCGGTTCGACCTCGCCGCGGTAGCGTTCGCCGGCACGGGCGTCGAGCAGGATGCCGTCGTGGGCCAGTGCCGCGGCGGCGTCGGCGTCCAGGACGGGCAGGTGCCCGGCGCTCAGGACGATGTCGCCGGGTGCGGGGGTGACCTCCCCGGTTTCCAGCGGCAGGCCGGCCGTGCGCCATCCGCCCAGGGCGCCGTTGAGGATGCGCACGTCGGGCACCCCTGCCCAGCGCAGCAGCCACCACGCGCGGGCCGCGGACAGCCCACCGACGTTGTCGTAGACGACCACCGGACGGCCGGCGCGCACCCCCCAGCGGCGCGCGGCGCGTTGCAGACTGTCGAGGTCGGGCAGGGGGTGGCGACCGGCGGTGCCGTCCCCGGTGGCGGCCCGGGCGTGGTCGGCGAGTTCGGTGTCGAGGTCGACGTAGACGGCGCCGGGCAGATGCGCCTCGCGGTAGTGGTCGTGCCCGTGCGGGTCTCCCAGCGCCCAGCGCACGTCGAGCAGCAGCGGCGGGGTGGCCGAGTCCAGTTCGTCGCGCAACGCCGACGCCTCGACGAGCACCGCGCCCGCACGGGTGCGTCCGGCCAGGTCCACGGGCACCCGTCCGTTCGCCACCTGCCCGCCGGCGGCGGGGGTGGCGGTGGCGAGCAGGGCCTCGAGGTCGGCGTCGCCCAGGCCGCCGGGGGGAACGCCGCGGCGGGCGGAACCGGCGATGCGGGCCTGCACGCCGGCGTTGACCGGCGCGGTCAGGCCGTGCAGCCGGGCGAGCAGGACGATCTCGCCGTTGAGGAAGTCGGATTCGACCGAGCCGCCACGGGCCAGGCTCTGCCAGGTGGAGCTGCCCCCGCGCACATGCCCGGGGATGTCGGCGAGCACCAGGCCGCTCAGGTCGAGGCCGGGCGCGAGCCCTTCGGCCACGTCGATGCCGGCGGCGGCCAGTGCCCGGCGGGCCTCGGCGACGAGTTCGGCGCCGGCGGCGTCGCGGCGCGGGCCGGGCGGGTAGAGCGCGTCCAGGTTGTAGGCGAGGTTGCCCAGCAGCTTGCCGGCCTTCCACCGCTCGATGTCGCCGAGGACCTGCACGGCCAGCGAGGCCCGCCGCAGGTCGTCGGCGATCCCCGCCGTCAGCGCGTCCACCTCGGACGTCCCCACACCACCGGCGGAGGCGACCGTACCGGCGGTATCCGACGAGGCGGCGGTGTCCGACGGGACGGCGGTGTCCGACGGGACGGCGGGGCCCGACGAGGCGACGGGGCCGGGGGTGCGGCCGAGCAGCAGGGCGGTGACGATCGGTGTGGCCGGGGAGATGACCTCGCCGGGGCGCAGGTGTGACGCCGGGCTGTACACGACGGCGTCCAGGACGGTGGCGAAGCGGCGCAGGGCGACGCGGACGCTGTCCAGGCCGTTCTGCAACAGGACGAGGGGCAGGGTCTCGGCCGCGGTGGCGGGGCCGCCGTCCACCGGCGCCCAGGCCCAGGCGGCGAGGACGGCCTCGCTGTCCTGCGCCTTGGTCGCGAGGACCAGCACGTCCGTGGCGCGCAGGTCGACCTCGGCGGGGCCGGCGGCCACCGGCAGGTCGAGCTGGTGCACGACCGGGTCGCCGCCCTCGGTGGCCGGCGGCCGCAGGTAACGCAGGCCGCCTTCGCGCAGCGCGGCGAGGTTCGCGCCGCGGGCCACGACCAGGACGTCGATGCCGGCCAGCCGCAGCTGCGCGGCCACCGTCGCGCCGACCGCACCGGCGCCGATGATCACGTAACGCCGGGTGGTGGCGGTCGCCCCGTCCCCGGGTGCGGTGCTGGTCATACGGTCATCCTTCCAGTCCGGCGGTGGCGCCGGACACCTTCTGCGGACTCGGGCCGGTGGCTGCCCCGGCGAGATCAGTGGTGGCGGTCGCAGCGGTCCCGACGGTCGCAGCGGTCTCGGCGGCGACGGTGGTCCCAGCGGTCGCGGTGGCTCCGGCGGCGGCGGCGAGGTCGGCGGCGAAACGCTGGCCGGGGACGGCGTCGAGCAGTTCGCGGGTGTGCGCCTCGGTGGGGGCGGTCAGGACACTGGCCGCGGTGCCGCTTTCCACGATGCGTCCACCGCGCAGCACGGCGACGTGGTGGGCGAGCGCGGCGACGACGGCGAGGTCATGCGAGACGAACAGGTAGCCGATGCCGAGCTCGTCCTGCAACCGGGCGAGCAGGGTGAGGATCTGGTCCTGCACGGAGACGTCGAGGGCGGACACCGGCTCGTCCAGGAAGACGAGTTCGGGTGACAGTGCCAGCGCCCGGGCGATCGCGACCCGTTGACGCTGGCCGCCGGAGAGCTCCGCGGGGCGCCGTCCGGCGTAGGAGACGGGCAGGGCGACCTGGTCGAGCAGTTCGTGGACCCGGGCGGTGCGGCTGGCCCGGTCGCCGACCCGGAAGCTCACCAGCGGTTCGGCGATGCTCTGCGCGACGGTGAAACGCGGGTCCAGCGACGAGTACGGGTTCTGGTGGACGAGCTGGAAGCGTCGGCGCAGCGGGCGCAGGGTCGACCAGCTGGCACCGGTGATGTCGGTGCCCTCGAGCAGCACCCGGCCGCGGGTCGGCGACTCCAGGCCCATCGCGATCCGCAGTGCCGTCGTCTTGCCCGATCCGGATTCCCCGACCAGTCCCAGGGTCTGGCCGGCGTGGACGGCGAGGTGCACGTCGTCGAGGGCGGTGAAGAGACGCGACTCACCGCCGCGGGGCAGCCGGAAGTCCTTGCCCACCCCGTCCAACCGCAACAGTTCGGACGTGGACGCCACCGGCGCCCCGACCGACCCGCCGGCCGGGCTCACCGAGGCGGCACCCGCC
>NZ_CADCWS010000328.1 GCF_902806475.1 Candidatus Frankia nodulisporulans | reverse complement strand
CAACGACAACGTGACGACTGATCATCGGGGAATCCTGGCTGGTAAGAGTGTGCTCATCACGGGAGCGAGCAGCGGAATCGGAGCCGCGGCCGCCCGCCTGTTCGCCCGCGAGGGGGCGTCGGTGGTTCTCACCGCGCGGCGCGCGGAACGTCTCAGTGCCCTCGCCGAGGAAATTCAGGCCGAAGGTGGCACCGCGACCAATGTGGTCGCCGACGTGACCCGGGCGCAGGACGTGGAGCGGGCCGTCTCGGTCGCCGTCGAACGTTATGGGCGCCTCGACGCCGCCTTCAACAACGCCGGCTACGGAGAAGCCCAGACCTCACGGCACCTGACAAAGGCGCTCGCCGCCGAGTACGGCGCACAGGGCATTCGCGTGAACGCGATCGCTCCCGGTACCACCCGCAGCGAGATGATCGCCGGCTGGTTCGCGGCGAATCCCGACATCGAAAAGGAACTGCACCGGGCCACCCCGCAGCAGCGCACCGCCGAACCGGTGGAGATCGCCGAAGCCGCGGCCTGGCTGTGCAGCGACCGGGCCTCGTTCGTCACCGGCGCGAACCTCGTCGTCGTCGACGGCGGCTTCACCATTATCTGACGTCCGGTGCTCAGGCGGGTTGGCTGGTGAGGGCGGCGATCCGTCCCATCAGCGCCTCGACATCGCCCCGCTCGTGGGCGATCTGCCAGCGGGCGAGCTGGACGGAGGCCTCCACCACGGTCCGCACCCGCTCGTAGCGGCGGTCGGTGAAGCGCGCCAACAGCTGGTCGTCGACGCGGTCCGCGGTGGTGAGCAGATCGGCGAGGACGGCGGCGTCCTCCAGAGCCATCGCGGCACCCTGAGCGAGGGTGGGTGGGCAGGTGTGCGCGGCGTCGCCGATGAGCACGACCCGGCCGCGATGCCAGGGCGGATCGAGCAGGTGCTCCTCGAACCAGGTGTAGTTGATGGTCTCGGGGTCGGTGATGGACTCGCGGATCTCATCCCACGGCCCGTGGTAGCCGGCGGTGAGCTGGCGCACGATGTGGACCTTCTCCGCACCGGTGAGGGTCGTGCGATCCTGGGCGTCCTCGGCGAGAAAAGCATAGAGGGACGACGCGGAGGTCGGGGTGTAACCGGCGATATAGCAGGGCCCGCCGAAGTAGGCCTCCGAGTTCACGACCTCTCGTGGACGAGGTACGAAGACCCGCCACACGCCTATCCCGACCGGCCGTGTCTCCAACGGCACGCCCAGCAGACCGCGCACCGTCGACCGTAGCCCGTCCGCGCCGATCACCAGGTCGTAGCGGCCCACCGAGCCGTCGCTGAACACCACGTCCACACCGGTGTCGTCCTGCGTGAAAGCGGTGATGGTGGTGGCGAGCCGGGAGACGACACCGGCCTGGGCGGCCCGGTCCATCAGGATGCGCGCGAGGTCAGGTCGGTACATGCCCATCGCCGCGGGCAGATCCGGGCCACCGGAGCGATGTTCGGCGAGTTCGGCGAGAACACTGGCAGCGGCATCCGGCGCGCGCAGGACCAGGCCGTCCGACGGCCAGCCGTGCGCCAGGCATTCCGGCAGAACACCGAGGTCACGCAGCACCCGGAGGGCATTTCCCTGCAACGTGATACCGGAGCCGAGCGCGGTCACATCAGGTCTGACCTCAACCAGTTCGACCCGCACCCCGGCCTCGGCACACAGAATTCCCGCGGCCGCCCCCGCGAGACCGGCCCCCACGACCAGCACACTGCCCACCGCAGCCATCCAGAATCTCCTTTGTCGATGAGCAAGAAAGGAACGTCGCCCGTTCTGTGCGACGCCCGAGAGTGAAACCCCTCTGTTTCTACCACTGGCCCGAACCGGCCTGATCTTCTCCCCACCTTGTAACACTTGTACGGTGCTGAAGCTTCATGACCCCGCAGATCTCGAACGGACCGTCGATTCACTCCTGCACGAACTCGTCGCCCACCTGCGCGCCGACCACGGCATCGACCTCACGCTCGGACGGCGCGCCCGCACCCGCCTGCTCCTCGAACTCGCCGCCGACCTGCCCCTGGACGACGAAGGCGTCGCCCGCGGATTCGAGAACATGCTGCGCACACCACTCGACCAGGCCCTGCGCACCCATCGACCAGCGCGACCCGGCCCACTCACCATCACCGACCTGGCCCGCGAATTCGGCACCTGGACGGTGTCCCTCGCCTGACCCGCCGACCGCGCAGCCCACCCGAACTCGGCGACACCGGCGAACCGTCCGCCCTGCGAGTTGCCCGGACAGCCGACGGTTCCCTGGTCGGATTCCCGCAGGTCCGGGAGTTCCACCGGAACCACCCGCGCCGCCGTTCCCGGACGCCCCGCTTCGCCTGCCGCACGGCGCAACTCCGCCGCGGCCTGGGCAGGTCGATGCGGCCCCGACCCCGCCGTCGCGGCCTCTCCGGCACCTGACGCCCCCCAGGAACAGCAGCAATCATGCCGAACGTAAGCGAGACTTTAGCCAAAACAACGATCATCGCCCCCATGCACATCGGAAGACGGTGGACGGACGCGCTGGTCAGGCGAGGCCAGCGCTCCATTGGCCGCGAACTGGGGCGCATCGCGGCGACCATGGCATTCGTCGAAGTCGGCGCCTGGCCCGCGGCCCCCGTTGATCCGCCCGCCACCGCGCCCGCCGATCCTGCCAGCGCACCGTCCACGACAGGTCGCCCATCCGCGCCACTTGATCGGATGCCGTCCCAGGCGCCCATGTCCCGCGTCGAACGCGACCTGTGGCGCCAACTGTCAGACCTCACGGTCCTGCCGAGCGAGGGCTCCTGATCCCGGTGTCGCCGGGCCACCCGGCGAGCGTCAGAGGCCCCTCCGCACCTCTCGAGCGGACCCCCGCCAAGGACTTGATCTGCCGGTGGCCGGGGGTAGCGACAACCACCATGTCCGACCGTGTAGCATCACTCCTGTCGGCGGGTGAGACCCGCGACCACCTGTCCGGGTGGCGGAATGGCAGACGCGCTAGCTTGAGGTGCTAGTGCCCTTTATCGGGCGTGGGGGTTCAAGTCCCCCCTCGGACACGTTCCATTACCCCACGGTAGGCCGGGTTGATCTTCAACTCGGCCTTCACTGTGTTGGTGGATGGCTGGTAGGTCAGCCGAAGGTCGAGCTGGCGGTACAGGTCGGCCTTCTCTGCAGGCTCAGCTTCGCCGAGCGCGCTGGCCACGTCGCCGAGCTCCTCGACCAGGGCAGCGATCTCCTCGTGGCTCAGCGCCTGTGTCTGTGTTCTCCGCGCCTCGCGGAGGTTCCGTTCGGCGGCGGTCTTCGCCGCCTGGGCCTGGGCGATCCAGCTGGTGACGACCACGGGGTCCGCGCCGGCGTCCAGGGCTGCCCGGTAGTTGACGAGTTTGGCGTTGCTCTCCTCGATCGCCCGGCGGGCCTGGTCGATGACCAGATCATGGGATGACATGTTGGCCTGGGCTGTCGCCATGGCCTGCAGGGGGCGGTGTTGGCCACCAGGCTCCAGCCGTCGCCGCCCGCGCGCACGAGCCGGCCGCCACCCGCAGCTTGTCGGGCGCGGACCGAGCCGGGGGCGGGTGGGCGGCATCGGCGAGGAGTCCGACCTCGCGTAGCGCGCGTTCCACGGCGGGATGGTCCGGGGCTGGGGCGCGCGGCAGCAGGTCGATGAACCGTACCGACGGTTCCAGGTCGGTGTCGCCCCAGTTGAGCCGGTCGAACTCGATGGCATAGGGGTCACGGGTGTCGGCGAGGTCGAACTCCCGACACCAGGCGCGGGCCGCTTGAGGCTACCCCAATTAATTCGTAACTGGTCAGGTAGCGCTTTGATCGTGGGTTAGGTGGTTGCGGGCATCCAGGGGCGGCCCTCGGCGAGTTGGACGAGGGCGGGGAACAGGGGGATGCCGTGTTTGGTGGTGGTGGACAGGTAGAGGCTTATGCAGAACTCG
>NZ_CADCWS010000327.1 GCF_902806475.1 Candidatus Frankia nodulisporulans | reverse complement strand
TCGGCTCCCCCGGCACACCACCCGAGGCCGCCGGCCCGGTCGAGGCGAGCCCCGCCGAGGCCCTTCCCGCCGAACCCAGCCCCGCTCAGGCGCGACCGGCCCCGCTGACGGCGGCCAAACCGGATGTGCCCGCCCCCGTCCCGCCAACCGTGCGTGGCGCACCGCGGCCGGATGTGCCCGAGGCCGCATCCGCGGTGGTGCCGGATCCCGCGCCGGCACGGGTGGAGCGCACCTCGACCGAGGCGGATGATCTCTGGTGATCCTCCAGCTCCTGATCCTTCTCGCGATCCTCGTGGGCCTCGGCGTCCTGGCCGCCTGGCTGTGGTACCTCCCAAGCGACCTCGCCCCTGACCGGAGCCTGGACGATCCGGCCGGCCACGACGCCACCACCAGCGGTGCCGGCGCACCAACCGCCGCGCGCACCGCGGCCACCACCGGCCCCCAGGACGCTGACCCGACCCGCCGCGCGGGTTCCCCGGAGACCGGCGGTGGGACGGGCGAACCGCCGACGCGCCCGTCTCCCGCGCCGCTCGGCCACCGAGCGCGACACCCCCAGCGCATCCCCGCGACAGGTCCCCGCACGTCGCCTCGGCGCGCCGACCCGAGGGATGAGCGGCCACGGTGAGCGATCTCGAAACGTTGACGTTTCGCCGTCCGGATGGCGACAAAGCCGTCTGGGAGGTCGAGATGGATCCGGGGCCACCCGAGGAGACCAGGAACTTCCGGACCCGGCGCGGGCTGTACCAGAACTTTCCGATCGCCATCCGCTACGCGATCGGCGGGGAGAACGCGGAACTGCCCCTGGAGAACGCGATCGCCACCGGCCTGCGGATGCTGCGCCGGTTCGACGCCGATCGACACTTCCCCTGGGAGCGGGGCGCCACGTACTACCCGTGGCAGCTGTCCCGCCTGTTCGGTTACGAGGTCGACCGGGACGAACCGTTCGCCATCACCGCCGAGTACGGGGCGCCGATCGAACAACTGACCAGTCCACTGGTCTCCCCGGATGACCTGGGGAAATTCGCCGGTGGCCTGATCCTGCTCGAGCAGCTGGGGATCTCCCACCGTCAGCTGCGCGGTAACACCCTGCACTGGGACCCCACGAGCCGGACGCTGCAGATCAACCGGTTCGAGTACGCCCGCCGCCTCGGCGAGCCACGCTCCAGGCTCGCGCAGGTCCCCACACCGGCCGACCGGACGCCCCGCGAATGGGCATCGCCCGAGCAGATCCTCGGTCGCGGGTTCATCGACGCCGGCGACGACCTGTACGCCGCGGGTTGCGCGCTGCTGAGCGTCGTCACCCCGGGCGGCCTGCACATCGGTCTGGGTGGCCGACCCGATGTCGCCGCCAGCGGCATGCCGTGGCTCGGGCAGATCCTGCACGGCGTGTTCGACGCCCCCGACGCCCGACCGACCGCCACCGAGCTGCTGCGCCGGCTCGGGCAGATCATGGGAGCGGACGAGGTGCCCCGCCACGAGCCGGACACCCTCGCCGAGGGCCGCCGCGCCTACGACCAGCTGATGGCCGCGAAGGGGCAGCCGGCACCGGCCCGCCCGGCCCGGCCGTCCTCGCCGCCGCCGAACGAGCCGCCGGGCGGGCACCCACCGTTCGCATCCGGCCCGGACGACCCGACCGGTCCGCGCGCCGCACCCGGCCAGGACGGCTACCCCACCCCGCACACGATGACCGGTCCGGGCGCGAGCACCGATCCGGAAACCCTGACGCGGCCACCGTCCCCCCACGGGGGTTCCACGAGCAGCACGCGTCCGGAGAAACGGCGCCGACGAGGCCGGAGGTAACCGCGATGGCCGTCAACAGCACATCCCCGGGCACGAAAAAGATCACCTGTGTGATCTGCCTGGAGGAATTCGAGTGGAACGAGCGTGACGCGTACCGCCGTGAGAGCAGTGGACCGGCTGTCCGCATCACTCTGCCGCCCCGGGACAGCGCCAAATGGGGGGCCGAGGTGCAGAGCGCTGTGCTGCGCTGCCCGAACGAGGTCAACCGGGTGCCGCACTACTTCCCGGTGGATTTCGTGCTCTACGAACGGCCGGTCGTGATCGGTTTCGTCGGTACCACCATGGCCGGCAAGACCTGCCTGCTCGCCGCCATGTCCGGTGAGATCGACCGGCAGCGGCTCACACCGCGGGGGCTGCGCACGGTACCGGTCAATCTGACCGAGCACTACAGGTACCGCACCGAGGTCGTCGATCCCTTCTTCGACGAGGGTCTCGCCCCGCCGCACACCAATCGCCGCGAGCTGGTCAGCTACACGGACGCGGTGCTGATCACCACCGATGACGGACGCACGTTCCCGCTGGTCTTCTTCGACGCCGCCGGTGAACAGCTGCGCGGGCTGCAACAGGATTCGATGGCCCTGCGGTTCCTGCAGCGGGTGGACGGTCTGATCTTCGTCGTGGATCCGGATCTGATCGGCGACGGCAGTGGCCGCGCGGGCACCAGCATTCTGGACGATCCGACGTTCGGCGCCACGATAGCCGGCCTGCGTTTCCGCCCCATGCGGGGCGGCCGGTTGCAGCTTCCGGCCGCGATCGCCATCACCAAGTCGGACACGCTGCGTTTCACCGCACCGGTGGACCGTTGGCTGAGCCGGCCGACCCCGGCGAACGCCGACCGGGAGGCGATCCGACAGGAAAGTCAGGACGCCTACGCGTTTCTGCACCAGCGCCGGGCCACCGCCTGGCTCGCACCGGTCGACCGGTTCCAGTGGTGCACCCTGCACTTCGTCTCGGCCAGCGGCGCATCCTATCTGAAATCCGACGGCACCCCGGGGGCAGGCCGATTCGTCCGACCAGCGCGGCCACGGCGCGTACTGGAACCGATCATGGCTCTCCTGGCCATGATCGAGGAGCACACCACGCACGCACAGGGGGACTGACGCTCCGATGACCGAACCGGCACAAAGCCCTGTGCACCAGGTGATCCTGCTCTACAGCCGGCAGGCGGGCGGGTTCCGCCCGGCCGCGTCCACCCTGCCAGCGGACGATCCCGTGTTCGCCGGCAGCCAGTTGACCATTCTCGCCGATGCGGCCTATCGCAATCAGGACGCCCACGTCGGTTCGAGTTTCTGCTACGCCAGGACACCGGACGATCGCGGCATGATCCTGCACCGCTTCCCGGACGGCGACACCGATCGCCTTTCCGCCGCGACACACGTCCTGATCGGCGACAAGGTGCCCGCCGGCATGGCCCTCGGACTCGCCTCCGGCTGGCCACACTGGTGGCGAGGTGGCCCGTTGGGCGAGCTCTACCCCCTCGACCGCCACCACCTTCTCGAACAGGCCATGGAACAACTGCGCCTGCGACAGCGCACCGCCCGCTCCCGCACCATCGAGGAAGAACTCACCCGCCTGATCGTCGCGCTGGTCGACGTCCGCTCCGCACCCCTGGCCATCACCGGCCACACCCACGACCCCGCCCTGCTCCTGATCGCCGCCCGCGACATCCTGCGCGACTGGGCCAGCCCGGACTGGAGCTTCTCCACCGGCGAACCAGCCCAGCACTCCGGCGTCCGCATCACCTTCCTGCTCCCCGACGGACAACCCCACTCCGACGGCTACGCCGACCTCAGCCGTTACCTGCCACACTCCCCACACCTCATCACCCTCGCGAACCTCGTCCGCGCCTACACCAACTCCCCCGACCCCGCCACCTGGTCCACCCTCCTCGAAAAAGCAGGAATCAACACCCTCGACGACCTCCTCTCCTGGGCCGAAGGATTCACACCCACACCCGGCACCGAAGACCTCAAACGCACCCTCAACGACAACCACAACCACCAGATCACCGCACTGAAAGCCACCGCACAGTCCGCCCAGGACGCACTACAGCGTGAGATCGCCGAACTGACGAGGGCACGCGACGAAGCAGTTCAGACCAATGCCGTCCTGCGGAGACAG
>NZ_CADCWS010000326.1 GCF_902806475.1 Candidatus Frankia nodulisporulans | reverse complement strand
CCTCTACCGAGTAACCCGGAAGCGCCGCCTCCACCAGTGATCTGTCAATCAGCAAGGTTCAGATCCATCCGCTAACGAGGTCGGGCACGCCACCGCACCGCCGTCCCTGACCCGGCCGCACCTCGTCGCTCTCGCGGCCCTGGCCTGCAATGACACGTTCGCCGGTTTCACGGCGATCCTACGACCTCGACCTTCCCATTTCGGCGGGTGCCCTGGGACGCCCCGCCGCGTCGGATCGGCGACATGGGCATGCTGACGGTGGCCGGCGAGTGTCGGCACCGCCACGCACCGCGCGGCTCGCCACCGTCGAGATGGCCTGCTGTGGTGGGTATGGCGGCACGTGATGAACCTGTGAGGAAGGGTGTTCCACGTCATGGCGACAAGTGAGCCCACCGGCCAGGGTGGCCAGCCGGACATCACGGCGAGTACGGAATGGGCGGCCCTCGCGAAGCATCACGACGAGGTGTCGGATGCGACGCTGCGGGCGCTGTTCGACGCGAACCCGGGACGTGGAGAGGCGTTCACGGCGGAGGTGGACGGGCTCTATCTCGACTACTCCAAGAACCTGCTGACCGAACGCACACTCGAGCTGCTGATCGCACTGGCGCACCGCGCGGGCCTGCCCGAGCGGATCAACGCCATGTTCACCGGCGAGCGCATCAACATCACCGAGAACCGGCCGGTGCTGCACGTCGCGCTGCGTGCCCCACGGGACGCCCACATCGAGGTGGACGGCGTGAACGTGGTGCCCCAGGTGCACCACGTGCTCGACCGGATGGGGGAGTTCGCCGACCGGGTCCGCGGCGGGCAGTGGCGTGGCGCGACCGGCGAGCGGATCACGACCGTGGTCAACATCGGGATCGGCGGTTCGGATCTCGGCCCCGCGATGGCCTTCGGGGCGCTGCGCGACCACTCCGACCGTTCGATCCGGTGCCGTTTCGTCAGCAACGTCGATCCGACCGACATCTGGGAGGCGACCGCCGATCTCGACCCGGCGACGACGCTGTTCATCGTCGCCTCCAAGACGTTCACCACCCTGGAAACGATCGCGAACGCCCGCGCCGCCCGCGCCTGGCTGGTCGAAAAGCTCGGCGACGACGCGGTTTTCCGGCATTTCGTTGCGGTGTCAACCAACACCGAGAAGGTCGCCGAGTTCGGCATCGAAACGGCGAACATGTTCGAGTTCTGGGACTGGGTGGGTGGACGGTACTCGGTCGGTTCGGCGATCGGCCTGTCCCTGATGCTCTCGATCGGCCCCGCCGGTTTCCGGTCGTTCCTTGACGGGTTCGCCGCGATGGACGCCCATTTCCGCACCGCGCCGTTTGAGCGGAACCTGCCGGTGCTGCTCGGTCTGATCGGCCTGTGGTACCGCGATTTCCTCGGCTACGACACGCACGCCGTACTGCCCTACAGCCAGTACCTGGACCGGTTCGCCGCCTACCTGCAGCAACTCGACATGGAGAGCAACGGCAAGCAGGTCACCCTCGCCGGACGGCCGGTGCGCGCCCGGACCGGACCGATCGTCTGGGGCACCCCGGGAACGAACGGTCAGCATGCGTACTACCAGCTGCTGCACCAGGGCACGTCCGTCGTCCCCGCCGACTTCATCGGTTTCGTCACCCCGGCCCATCCCGGTGTCGGCGCCGCCGGCGGCGCGGACCAGCACGCCCTGCTCATGGCCAACTTCCTCGCCCAGACCGAGGCCCTCGCCTTCGGCAAGTCCGCCGAGGCGGTCGCCGCCGAGGGCGTCGCGGACTGGCTGGTGCCGCACCGCACCTTCCCCGGCAACCGCCCGACCAACACCCTGCTCGCCGACGAGCTGACCCCCTTCACCCTGGGGCAGCTGATCGCCCTCTACGAGCACAAGGTCTTCACCCAGGGCACCATCTGGGGCATCAACAGCTTCGACCAGTGGGGCGTCGAACTCGGCAAGGTTCTCGCCGGACGCATCGTGCCCGAACTGACCTCCCCCGCCGAACCCCCCCTGTCCCACGACAGCTCCACCAACACCCTCATCCGACGCCTGCGCAAGCACTGACCGCCACGCCCCTCGACCGCTGACCCCTGGCGCCCCGACGCCCCGACCCCTGACCCCGGGCCTGGTCGGGCCGGCGACCCACCCACGCCGGCCCGCCAGTCCCGACAGGGCGCCGCCGCACCCCCAGCCCTCGCTATGTTACTCTCCGTAAACGGCCGGGGGTGTTCGGCTACGCATGGTGATGGTTACGGGGGGCGCCAGGATGCGGGTCGATGCCGGGGCTCTGAGCATGTCCGTGCAACGGTTCGGCGAGGACGTCCGCATCGAACTCGCCGGTCAGCTGGACACCGCCGGCCGCCTGCGGTTCCGCGAGCAGATCGGTGAGCTGCTCGGCCGCGGCGGCGGGACGGTGACCGTCGACGTCGCGGGCCTGAACGCCATCGACATCCCTGGCCTTGCCGCCCTGCTGCGCGCCGACCTGCTGCTGCGCCGCGTCCATTCGGAGCTGCGCATCAGCTCCGCGACCCCGGCGATGCGCGCCCTGCTCCACGACACCGGCCTGGACGGACGGCTACGCGTCGGCGAACCCGGCCGCCACTAGCCGGTTTCGCGCGGATCCGGGGGCCAGCGCCGGTCGCCGGGGCCCGTGGAGGCCGGGTCAGCGGGGAAGCGCGGGTGATCCCATGGGGGTAGGCCCGGTCATCGCCGCGCTGGCGGCCGTCACGGTCGGTCCGGTCATCGCGGTGCCGGCCATGCTGGGGAGGGCCAGTGCCGGGGCGGCCACGGCCGGTCGCGGGTGACGCGGGGGAGTCGTCGGTGCGGCGTCGAGGTGAAAGGGCCCCGCGAGCGCCGGCCGGGCGGATCGGTCCGGACCTCCGCCGCCGACCGTCGGCGTGTCCCCGGTGGACGTCGACCCGTCCGCGGACCGCGACGATCCCACGGCCGCCGATGCCTCGCCGGGTCGGGCAGTGGCGGGCCGGGGGTTGACCAGCCGGCGCTCGATTCCGCTCATCGTCAACATGGCTGCCATCACCACCAGCGGAAACGCGAGCGCGAGCAGCAGAACGGGTGGAGTGAGACTCACGGTGCAACCCCCAGGCCGACGTACGGATGCGGGACGGCGCGGCCAGCGCCGAGGTATGCCTTCCCCGTCGGGGCAGTGACTCACCTCCGTCACGGTTTCTCACCCAGACCGGGTTGTCGCCGTCAGTGTCAGTCTCGGTGGACGTGGTGCACCGAGAGTGGCGATCATCGGTCGTGGCCGGATTCACGAGGCTATCCAGGTCAGACAGGGCCACCACCCGGCCGAGCAAAGCGTCACCTTTATGGACATCCCCGTCGCTGTTCCCGGCGACGGTTCGCTCGTACGCTTCGGAGACCATGTCTGTGCGGCCTGTACCGTTGCCCGCTTACCGCGGCCATCCGCACGTAGCCAATGCGGATCTGCTCGCGCGTATCCGACTGCTCACCGAACAGGTGGACTACGCCCTGGCCGAGATCGCGCTGCGGCGTGCGGCCTACTGGCGTGCCTGTGAGGATGAGGCCGACTGGCAGTGGGCCCCCGGTGGGGTCGAGGGCCTGCGCCGTCCCCAGGTCGCCGAGTCGCTCGCGCTGCTGCTGGGCGCCGTCGGCCGGCTACGCCTGTGGGCCCAGGAGCTGCACTGGCTGCATGAGCAGGCCCGCCTGCGCGGCGCGCCGGACCATCACGTCCGCTGAATGCGATGGCCCGATTACCAGCGTGTCATCTTTGACGCTGAGTGACGTATTCGTCGATCCCAGGATCGGCGCATTTCCCAATCTGGTTCTTCGACGTGCGGCGCCGCCTTCGCGATGACTCCCGCTGCCGGGACGAAGCGAACGAAAATTCGCCAGCGACCCAGGAGAAGGAGCACGAAGATCGACGTCCCCGACATTGAGTCGGGATGTATCGGGCACAACGCCGCCATCGCGCTGTGTGACA
>NZ_CADCWS010000325.1 GCF_902806475.1 Candidatus Frankia nodulisporulans | reverse complement strand
CGAGGGCCGGCTGGCTCCAGTCATCCGCGGCGGGCGGGGCCGTTTCGGGGGAGCAGCGCGTCGCGGATCGGGCGCCACACGGTGCGGTCGGCCCAGCGGGTCGGCATGACCACCAGCACGAACATCGTCGCGCCGACGGCCCGGCCGATCGGGCGCACCACCGTCCGCCAGCCCCATGAGAGCGGGGCGACGACGAGCAGCCGCCACGCGAACCCCACAGCCTGCCCGGCCGGCACCAGGACAGTCCGCCAGCACCAGCCCAGCGGGCACACCACCACCACCCGCAGCGTGCGGGCGAACGCCCGCCCGGTGGGCGTCGCCACCGTTCGCCAGAACCACGCCGCAGGGCGGACGAGCAGCAGGTGCAGCAGGAAGCCGAATCCGCGCACCGTCCAGGCGGCCGTTCGCGCGCCGGCCCGGACGACCGCCGCGACGACGTGGGCCACCACCCGGATGACCGCGGCGACCGCGCGCAGCACCGGAAGTAGCACCGTCCGTCCGAACCAGTGCAGCGGCCGCCGCAACCAGCGTGCCGGCCGAACGACCAGAAGATCGAACAGCACGATGAGCACCTTGGCCGCCGGGATCACGACGTAAAGCCACAGCAACCGCGCGGAACCCGCGATCAGCCAGTCCCACAGCACCATCCGCAGTGCTGTCCACAGCGCGCGCAGCGCGGGGACGAGCAGCCGGCGCCATCCCCAGGTGATCGCCCGACCGATCGGGACAATCACGAACCGCCACAGCGCGGTCAGCACCGGGTGGAGAAACCAGTCCCACAGCAGGGTCCGCAGGCACCGGCCGACCAGCCGCACGAGTTCGTAGAGCAGCCGCAGCGGGAGGACGACGGCGAACGCGACCAGCCGTAGCGGCCAGACCACCAGGTACCGCACCGGACCGGAGGGCGCCGGTCCCAGCGAAGGTCCTGACGACTGCGCCCACCCCGACATGACCCACCCCTGTCTCGCCCCACCTGTGCCGCGCATCCGTGCCATGCCAGCCGCGGCGTCCAGCAGAGCATGAACGCGGGTGTGCGGACAGGCAGGTGCGCGACAGCCCGGCTGTCCGACGGCCGACGCCCACCGGCAACGCCACCCGTACGCGTACTGACCGGTGGGCACCGGCTGGCCTGCGTTGATCCGGTGTCAGGGCGTCAGCCGGTGACGACCTGTCTCGGCGGGTCGGCGCGGGTCAGCGCGACCAGGGCGGCAGGAAGGGCGAACTCGACGCTGGCAAGCATCAGATGAAACCAGTGCGGCCGGCCGCGGTGGGCCAGGGACACCAGCCGGCTGGTTCCACCGGCGGCCATGAGCGCGGACAGCGCGCGCACCTCGCCGACGGCGATGGGACGGGACCGGCCGGCGCGCAGCCAGGCGAGGCCGTATCCGCCGAAGATCGTCAGGATGAAGCGTTCGTGCGAGTCCACCGAAGCGGTGACGTCGCCAGCACCGGGAACGGTGCGGGTCGTGCCGAGGGCGAGATGGTAGGCGCTGATCAGGACGCAGGCGCCCCCGGTGAGCTGGCACAGGGCGGCCAGGCGGCGCTCGTGGTCGTCATCCATCGGCTTCTCCGAATCTGCGAGGGGGTGTGCGCGGTCGGGCCTCGAAGCGCGGATGGCACAGGAATCCTTTCCAGGGGCCGGCCTGAAGCGGAGACTTCATGGTGTGAGCATCCTCGACGACGCCCGCGAGGGCATGGACCCCGCCGTCCGACCGCAGGACGACCTGTTCGGCCATGTGAACGGCCGCTGGCTCGCCGAGACGGAGATTCCGTCCGACCGGTCGAGCTGGGGGCCGTTCGTGCAGCTCGCCGATGCTGCCGAACAGCACGTCCGTGACATCATCACCGACCTTGCCGCGCGTGACCCCGCCACCCAGGACGAGGACGCACGCAAGATCGCGGATCTGTACAACTCGTTCCTCGATGTCGACGCGGTCGAGGCGCTCGGGCTCGACCCGGTGCGCCCGCTGCTCGCCGAGGTGCGGGCGCTGCGGGAACTCGGCGGGTTCGCCGCGCTGCTCGGCCGGTTCGAGCGGATCGGTGGCCGTGGCCTGTTCGGCTCCTATGTCGACACCGACGACCGTAACTCCGATCGTTACCTGTTCCACCTGAGCCAGGGCGGCCTCGGGCTGCCGGACGAGTCGTACTACCGGGACGAGAAGTTCGCCGAGATCCGGGAGAAGTACGTCGCCTACCTGACCCGGATGCTCGAGCTCGGCGAGCACCCGGAGCCGGCGGCGGCCGCCGCGCGCGTCTTGGCCCTGGACACCCGCCTGGCCGCGGGCCACTGGGAGCGGGCCGACACCCGGGATGTGCAGAAGACCTACAACCTGCGTACCGCCGCCGAGATCGCGGCGCTGTGCCCGGCGTTCGACTGGGACGCCTACGTCACCGGTCTCGGCGGGCAGCTGACCGGCCCGCACGCCACGCTCGCGCAGGTGTGCGTCCGGCAGCCGTCGTTCTTCGAGCACCTGTCCACGGTGCTCACCGACACCCCGATCGAGACCTGGCAGGACTGGCTGACCAGCCATGTGCTGCGCGCCGTCGCGCCCTACCTGGCCAACGAGTTCGCCGAGACCAGCTTCGACTTCTACGGCCGCACCCTGTCCGGCACACCGCAGCTGCGGGCCCGGTGGAAGCGGGCGGTGGGCTTCGTCGAGGGCGCCATCGGCGAGGCGGTCGGGCGCGAGTACGTCGCCCGCCATTTCCCGCCGCGGGCGAAGTCGCAGATGGACGAGCTGGTCGTCACCCTGCTCGCCGCCTACCGTGAGTCGATCTCCAAACTGGACTGGATGACCGACGAGACGAAGACGCGGGCCTACGAGAAGCTCGAGACCTTCCGCCCGAAGATCGGCTACCCGGACCGGTTCCGCGACTACTCCGCGCTGACGGTCAGCCGGGACGACCTGTGGGGCAACTCCCAGGCCGCGAGCGCGTTCGAGACCGACCGGGAGCTCGCCAAGATCGGCAGCCCGGTGGACCGGGACGAATGGTTCATGCTCCCGCAGACCGTCAACGCCTACTACAATCCCGGCACCAACGAGATCTGCTTTCCCGCCGGCATTCTGCAGTCCCCGTTCTTCAGCCCGGACGCCCACCCGGCCGAGAACTACGGCGGTATCGGCGCGGTCATCGGCCACGAGGTCGGCCACGGTTTCGACGACCAGGGTGCGCAGTACGACGGCGCCGGCAACCTCAACGACTGGTGGACGCCGGCGGACAAGGCCGCCTTCGAGGTGAAGTCGAAGACCCTGATCGAGCAGTACAACGGCTTCGAGACCCGCGGGGTGCCCGGCGAGAAGGTCAACGGCGCGCTCACCGTCGGCGAGAACATCGGCGACCTCGGCGGCCTCACCATCGCGCACACGGCCTACGTGATCTCCCAGGGCGGCGATGCGGCGCGCGACGACCGGCGTCGGCTGTTCCTGAACTGGGCGTACATCTGGCGGACCAAGCGCCGCACCGAACTCGAGCGCCAGTTCCTCACCACCGACCCGCACAGCCCCCCGGACCTGCGTGCCAACATCGCCCGCAACCTGGACGAGTTCCACGAGGTCTTCGACACCGTCCCCGGCGACGGCCTCTGGCTCGACCCCGCCGACCGCGTCCGCATCTGGTAGCTGGCGCGGAGCAGTCCGGCCCCGCCTGGCAGCAGGTGGGGCCGGTCCCGTCCGGCGGCTCATCCGCGGGCCTGCGGTTCTGGCTCAGGCGGGGGGAACCAGGTCGAAGGTGGCGAGGTCGCGGATGGCGGCGGCGGAGTTGGCGGCCATGGACAGGAACATCTCGTCCGAGCTGGCGGAGCGGGGTCCGGCCGCGTACATGCAGCCGATCATCGTGGTCATCGGTCCGTGCAGCATGCCGAGCCGGTAGTCCGTGAAACAGTCGTCGGCGCTGTAACCGTCCACGCCGAGTTCCACCAGCCGCTGGTGGTAGGCGGCG
>NZ_CADCWS010000324.1 GCF_902806475.1 Candidatus Frankia nodulisporulans | reverse complement strand
CGGCAGCCGGGCAACACGGCGATCACCTGGTGGATGTCGTGACGTTGTGCGGCCTGGAGGAACTTCAGCGCCGACGAGATGGCTGTTCCCGTGTCGACACCGATCACGGGCGACCAGGTGGAGCTGGCGAAGGAGCGGTGGATCCTCGCCCGCGCGACGCATCTCGACTCGCTGGTGGACAAGCTGACCGAGCCACGGGTGCGACGGGTCATCGAGCCGGTCCTGGCCGGAACGACGCTGCTGTCCGAAGTACTCATCACGTCGAGCAGCTCCTGGGTCCGCTGCGCCAGCACGTCATCGGGGATGCCCCGCAGTAGCCCGACAGCCATCGACAGCGCCGTCGTCCTGCCGGCACCGTTGGGCCCCACCAGACCGAGGAACGGCCCTCTCGCGACCGTCAGGTCCACCCGGTTCACCGCGACGTTGTCCGCGAAGACCTTGTGCAGGCCGCTCAGCCACAGCGCCGGTGACGAGTCCCCCGCACCGGGCCAGGGGTCCGGCCCGTCGAGCCAGCTCGCAGAGGACTGCGACGACGGCGAGCCCGGCTGCCAGGATGAGCGGATGCTCGACGAGGAGCTCGCCGACCGGTTCGAGCGGATTGCCGGACATCAGGCCGGACCGTTGCGCGAACCAGGCTGTCGCGAGCACTGCCCCGAGCGAGGCGATCGCGATCCGCAGTGCCGGGTAGACGACGGTGCGACTGATCACGATCAGGGAGGGCATCACCAGCGCCACGACAACCAGCTGGGTGATCTCGATGCCGAGGTTGAAGCCGAGCAGGGTCGTGAGCAGACTCCTGCGGCTGAGGTCGAGCTCGCCCAGGAGCGCGGCGAACGCCAGCCCGTGCAGCAGGCCGAACGTACCGGCGATCAGCACTTCGCCGCGGCGTATCAGGGGGCGCACGGCGTGGATGGCCGAGACCAGAACGGACAGGGCGATACCGCTCTCGACGAGCCGGGCGGGCAGCTGCACCCAGCCCATCGCGCCCAGCGCCAGGGTGATGGAGTGACCGAGGGCGAACGCCGTGACGACGTGCAGGACCCGCCGGCCCGCGCGCCCGAGATCCTGCCGGCCTGCCCACCGATGCCCCACGGCGGCCAGGGGGGCGGGCAGCAGCATGAGCAGGAACAGCAGATGATCACTGCCCCCGCTGATGTGGTCGACACCGAGGTGGAGTGCGGACACGAGGCCCTGACGCTCGGTTGTCGGGGCTGCGGACGCCGCCGACGACAGGGCCGCCACCGGCACCGACTGGGTCTGCCACGACAGCATCGCCACCGTGGTGTACGGGCCCGTGCTCCCGTACCGGGCCGAGACGAACACCCGGTGCGAGACGAGCTTGTCCACGATGGCGTCGTCGTGGAGCACGAAGTCACCCACCCTGCCAGAGCTGGGTGTCAGGGTGGCGTCGAGGACGAGGTTGGCAGCACCGTCGATCGACTCGACCCGGCCGCCGGCGACGCGGGTCACCCACGTCCGGCCGGTCGAGTCCGTCGCCGACAGGTCTCTCCGCAGGTAGGCACGCAGCTCGGACAGCGTCGCGACGTCGAGGACGGCGGCCGCGGTGAGTCGTTCGTCCAGCGCGACGCCGAGCTGGTCCAAGGGCAGGTCGACGGTCGCGGTGACGATGCGCTCGCCGACGTCCAGCCGCACCGCCGAAGTGTTGAGCGGATGCGCCAAGGCCTGCGGCGCGAGCGCGAGGACGACGCCGACCACGGCGACGATGCCGGCGAACAGACTCAGGGCTCGTCGGAGGGCGGTCAGCACGACGCCCGCTCCCCGTCGTGGCGACCGATCACGCGCTGGGATTGGTGCTGCCATAGTCGTCGGTCTTGTCTCGGTAGACGCCATGGTAATGAACGTTCGGGGTGCTCTGGCTGCGCGTGTTGACGAGCTCGATCCACACGCGGGGTCCGTCGATGCGCAGGTAGGTGCTCTCGCCGTCGACGGTGTCGCTGTTGGCGAACGCGACGTGGGTCTGGGCGAGCTGGGCCGTGTAGATCTTCATCAGCGAGGCGGCGGCGCCGGGAGAGGCGTCGTTGACCCAGGCAGCGATCGCGTCAAGAACGAGCGTGCGCTGCTCCGCGGACAGGTCGCTGACGGCCACGCCCTGGGTCGCGGGGAACTTCCCGCTGTCCACGCCCGGGCCCATCAGGATGTCGTCGATGGTGCCGGACAGCTTGGCCTTCGCCTCCTGGTCGTCGCGCAGAGAGTCGAAGACGTCGAACAGCGTGTCGGCCTTCTCCTTCATCGGCTCCACCGCGGTGCTGCCGATCGTGAAGGACTTCGGCTCGGTACCGGTGAAGTCCGGTGTGATGCTGACCGTGGCGCCCTTGTAGGTGTAGTTGCGGGCCAGGTGGTGGCCGCCGAACTGGACCATGAACGAGCCGGTCGCCGAGGGCTTGCCGTAGATCGCGATGTAGTAGTCGGAGTCCGAGCCAAAGCTGTCGGTACCGGAGGCACTGTTCGCCCTGAGCCAGTCGTCGGCCTGCTGGACCGTCTGCACCTGGGCATACCCCTGCGCGCTCAGCATGGTCTTCACGAGGGCCATCGCGGCGGGCTTGGCGTCACCGTCAAGCTCGGAGAGCGCGATGCCCTTACGCGGCACCTGCTGGGCCGGGTAGTTCGACCAGGTCTGGCGGGATTCGCTGTCTGCGAAGTCGTAGCTGACCTTCCCGGCGGTGCTCGTATCCAGGGTGGCGAGAAACGCGGTGGCGGCGGCCACGACTTCGGTGGTGTTCGCGCCCGAGGCGTTCGCGCCGTCGGTGTCAAGATCGACGGCCGTGAAGGTCTGCAGACCACCGCCGCCCGGGGCACCGCCGGGGAATCCGTTCGGTGCGCCCGAGGGGCCAGCGGTCGAGGTCGAGGTCGAGGCTGAGGTCGAGGCTGAGGTCGAGCTGGTGTCGGCGTCGGAGTCACTGCCACAGGCGGTGACCGCGGAGAACAGTGCTGCTGCCGCAATCGGCGTGACGATGGTGCGGCGAAGCTTGGTCATGGATCTGTCCGTTCCGGGTCGAGGAGGTCCGACATCCACCTGCAGGCAGGCCGCCTGCGCTCCCACAACGCTGTCCGTGTTTCCTGTGAGCCCGCTGTCCGCCCGCTGTGAATCTCTCGTGCATAACGGCGGCCGTTCCCCCACGCGGGGTACGTCAGAAACACGCGCGGATGAGAACGCATGCGAACAGGACGGACAACCAGCTCTGCCGAGTACCGCCTTCGATTCACCACTCCGTGAGATGAGGAACGGGCCGCGGCGCACGAGCGTGCTCCGTCCACAACGGGAGAGTTTAGCTGTACGGATGGCTGTACCGCACCGCGATGCTCGGCACCGCCCGACCGCACGACCTTGCTCTCGCGGGATAACTCCCGCCCCACACGGGACCGGCTTTAAGAGAGGCTCAAGGAAGACGGCTCCCCACCTCGCCGGTCCCGAAGGATACTCAGTCAAGAAAAAATTCGTTTCCCACGATTCCTGCATCACGATGCAGGAATCGTGGCCGTCATACAGCAGTCGCACGCGCCCAGCGCGACCAGTCGTGCGCATTCGGCTTCGAGCGTGACGAGGCGCTCTTCACCCACGAGCCCGGAGCCGACCCTCACGTCAAGATACAGCCGATTCTTGACGACCTTTCCCTCGGGAACGCGCTGAAAGAACAGTCGCGGGCCCAAACCTGAGGGATCAATGCAGGCAACCCATGAACCCTGATTCTCGGGAAACCGGGAGTCGTTGAAGTCGTCCCAGGTGGCGAACCCTTTCGGGGGAGGCGAAAAACGTACCCCAGCACCTCGCACCAAAAGCGAGCCACGCGCTCAGGTTCAGCGCAGTCAAAGGTGACTTGGAACTGCTTGATCGATGACACGGGCGCACCATAGCATGAGGCTTATGCAGAACTCATGGAATAGAAATAGAGTGCCCGGATCGCGGAGAATGCTGTGGGGTAGGTCGAGAGGGGGCGCCGGTAGTCGGTGAGGCTTATGCAGA
>NZ_CADCWS010000323.1 GCF_902806475.1 Candidatus Frankia nodulisporulans | reverse complement strand
TCACCGACAACGTGTCCCGCCAGACCTGGTCGAACTATCCGGCCCAGCAGGTGCCACGCAGGGGCGTCGCGCTCTCCGACCTCGACGACGAGGCCAAGACCGCCGCGATGGCCCTGGTGAAGACCATGCTGAGCCCGGCGGGCTACGCCCAGGTGCAGACGATCCAGCAGGCCGATGACTGGCTCAGGGCGAACAGCGCTTCCGGTACCGACAGCTTCGGCTCCGACTCCGACTACTACATCGCGATCTACGGCAAGCCCTCGACAACCGACTCGTTCATGGTCCAGTTCGGCGGCCACCACCTGGCCCGTAATTACACCTACAGGGGCGCCACCGCCAGCATCACACCGGACTTCACCGGTACCGAGCCGAAGTCCTTCACGATCGGCAGCACCGCCGTGGAGCCGATGAAGGAGAAGGCCGGCACGCTGTTCGACGTCTTCGACTCCCTCAGTGCCGACCAGGAGGCGAAGGCCAAGCTTTCCAGCACCATCGACGACATCCTGATGGGCCCGGGCGTGGACAGCGGGAAGTTCCCCGCGACCCAGGGCGTGGCCGTAGCCGACCTTTCCACGCAGCAGCAGCGCCTTGTCCTCGACGCGATCGGAGCCTGGGTCGGCGATGCCTCCCCCGACGTCGCCGCTTCGCTGATGAAGACGTACACGACCCAGCTCAGCCAGACCCGCGTCGCGTTCGCCAACAGCGACACCGTCGACGGCGAGAGCACCTACCTGCGTGTCGACGGGCCCCGGGTGTGGATCGAGCTCGTCAACACCCGCAGCCGGAGCACCCCGAACGTCCACTACCACGGCGTCTACCGGGACAAGAACGACGACTACGGCAGCACCAACCCAAGTGCGTGACCAGCTGCCACGACCGGGGGCGGGCATCGCGCTGACCGGCCGCCGGCAGGTCCCGGCTTTCCTCACCGGCACCGTGTGCATGGTCTGTGTCGTGCTCGGCGCGGTGCTCGCGTTCACGCCGGGGGCCTGGGCGCATCCGCTCAGTACCTCGGTGGTCCGGCTGGACGTCGGCGAGCGCACCGTCACCGCGACCGTCGACCTGCCCCTGGACCAGCTCGGCGTCGCGATGGACAGACGGTTCACCGCGGCCGACGTGCTCGACGCCGCGACGGTGTCCGCGCTGCGGGCCTATGTGCAGGGCGACCTGTCGGCGACGGACTCGACCGGCCGGACGTGGGTGACCCGCGTCGCCGGCGGCCGGGTCGAGTCGATCGACGGTGCGGACGACCTCGTCCTCGACGCCACCCTGACGCCCGGCTCGGGCCCGGTGGGGGACTTTGTGCTCCACTACGACGCCGTCGTGGACAGGCTCGTCTCGCACCGGGTGTTCGTCTCGGCCCGCTATGGAAGCACGGGCCCGTACACCACGGTGGCGATGTTGTCGTGGCAGACCCAGTCGGTGCCGGTGGCGGCCCTGCCGTCGACGAGCACGGCCTCGACGAGCACGGCCTCGACGACGACGACGGCGGCTCCGGCGTCCGGGAGCCAGGGCTTCGTGTCCGCGGTCCACCTCGGTGTCGAGCACATCAGCGGGGGCAGTGATCACCTGCTGTTCCTGCTCATGCTGCTGCTGCCCGCCCCTCTGGCCGCCATGGGGCGTCGGTGGGCGAGCCGGCCGGATCTCGGGCGCGCGGGCTGGCGCGTCCTGCACGTGGTCACGGCGTTCGCCGTCGGCCACTCCATCACCCTGGCGCTTGGCGCAATGGGCTGGGTGCGGCTGCCCGCCCGACTCGTCGAAAGCGGTATCGCCCTGTCCGTCCTGGTCTCGGCCGTCCACGCCGTGCGTCCCCTGGTACGCCGGGGCGAGGTACTGATCGCTGTCACGTTCGGCCTGCTGCACGGGTTGGCGTTCGCCGCGCTGCTGGGCGCGCTCGACCTTGGCCGCAGGAGTCTGCTCACGACCCTGCTCGGGTTCAACCTCGGCATCGAGATGACCCAGCTGGTCGTCGTGGCCCTGGTGATGCCGTCACTGATCGTGATCAGTCGTACCGTCGTCTACCCGGTGCTGCGGATCGCGGTCGCGCTGCTCGGGGCGGTCCTCGCGGCGGCCTGGTTCGCGCAACGGTCCGGCCTGATGTCCGGTAATCCGCTCGAACCGGTCGGCGAGCTCCTCGTCGAGCATCCGCTCATCCTGGCAGCCGGGCTCGCCGTGGTCGCAGTCCTCTGTGAGCTGGCCCGACGGGCCGGACACCTGACCGGAAAACCCGCCGCCGCGGTGACCCGGCACGAACCGGAGCCAGTTCGGCGACCGGTGGTCGGCGGTGGGATCCGCTCGGCGGACCGGTGATCGGTCGGCCACGGCTGCTCCCCGGTGGCCGGACAGATCCGGGCGGAGTTCAGGTCTGGCCGCTCAGCCAGGAGGCGAGCTGCCAGGCCACCCGGTCCACGCACGTGGCCGACGCCGTGCTGACATACCGGCCGAAACGCTGGGTGGAGACCGCACGGGCCGCCTCCCACATCGCCCAGCTTGACCGGTCCAGCCCACCGTCGTCCTGCACGGCGACGTGATGCGGGAAGCCGCGGTCCCGGGTGGTCAACGGAACGACGAACGCCCGCCTGATCGGCAGGGCGTTGAAGCCGTCACTGGAGATCACCAGACAGGGACGCGTGCCCCGCTGCTCGTTGGCAACACTGGGATCAAGCGCGACCGCCCAGACATCGCCCGGATCACCGTGTCGGCATGCGGCGGACCGCACCAGGAGGTGGACCCTCGTCTGGTCGCTGGCGAGAGAACACGACCTCGGTGACCGGACACCCGCGGGCCCACAGGCTCTTCGCGGTTGCCGGGCACAGGGCTACACTCCGGTGCCCCCGGAGACGTTCCGGTCACCGGGGACAAACAGCATGGTCCGCGGGGGAGAAGGTCCAATGCCTGAAGCAGGCAACTATCCGATCGACAACGAGTACCCGGCCGTATCACGTGCCGACATGCAACCGGCGCCGGTTTCATATGGGGCGCTCGCGCCGAACCCGCAGCTACCGGCCCAGCCCGGCTGGGCCGGTGCCCCGGTTCGTCCGCCGGTCGGCGCTGCTGCGCCCGTCCCGCACAAGCAGGGCGCCTGGGGCTTGTGGTGGCTCTGTGTGCTCACATTCTCGATCTACTACCTCGTCTGGTACGACCGGATCAACGGCGAACTGGCCACGGTTCTCGGCCAGCCGCGGCAGGCGAACAGCCGGTGGTGGAACCAGCTCATCCCGTTCTGGGCTCTTGTCGGCCTTGGCGCGACGGCCAAGCGTCTGAATGCCGCCCACGCCCTCGTCGGCTCACCGACCCGGGTCGGTGTCTTCACCACCTGGTTCTGGGCGCCTGCCTGGTTCGGCTCACATGTTCGCTACCTGCAGCGTCGCGTCAACATCCTGCACGACGTGCTGACCTCGCGGGCCACCCATCCCGGGTACTGATCCCAGCGTGCCTGTCGGCCACCGGCACCCGCCTGGCCACAGCACGGTCCGGGAGGCCGTCGACCTGTCAGGCGGTCTCCCGGGTCGACCACCAGGCGACGGCCACCAGCAGGGGCTGGAACAGCAGACGGACGCCACGTTTGCGGTCCGTGTCGAGACCGAAGCCGTCCCGGTGGCCGGTGTACTGGCTGATGTTGCCGGGGAACACGGCCACCAGGAAGGCCGCAAGAATCGCCCCGACGGACTGACGCTGGCGGGGCAGGCCGATCAGGGCCGCGCCCAGGGCGATCTCGACAACACCCGAGGCAAGCACGGTGGTGTCCTTGTCCAGGGGGACCCAGTCGGGGACCTGGGCCTGAAAGGTCTCACGGGCGAAGGACAGGTGACCGGTTCCGGCGACCAGCATCGCGGCACCCGCGGTGATGCTGGTGGCATTCCGCGCCCGTGAACTCCGGCGCTGCTTTGTTCGAAGCCCCATGGAAGCTCCCTTGGCGATCGAGCGCGACTGCACGCTGAGAAATCCGAAGAACGCGGGCCAGCCGGCTCACGCCTTTGCTCAATGGCCGTAGGTTAATGGATTGTCGTGTCGTAGGCT
>NZ_CADCWS010000322.1 GCF_902806475.1 Candidatus Frankia nodulisporulans | reverse complement strand
GTGGCCGCGGGGGTGTGTCGGGACACGACGATGGGGTTCACGCCGTTGGAGGGCCTGGTCATGGGCACCCGGTCGGGCAGCGTCGATCCCGGCGCGCTGCTGTGGCTGGTGCGCCAGGCGGGGCTTTCCGTGGACGAGGTGGGCGACGGGCTCGAGCACGAGTCCGGTCTGCTGGGCCTGGCGGGCAGCGCCGATATGCGCCAGGTGCTGGCCATGGCCGGGGCGGGGTCGCCGTCGGCCCGGCTGGCGCTGGAGGTGTACCAGCATCGGCTGCGCGGGCTGGTCGCCGCGATGGTCGCCGCACTGGGTGGGCTGGACGCGCTGGTGTTCACCGGTGGGATCGGTGAGGCCTCGGCCGAGATCCGTGCCGAGGCCGCCGCCGGGCTGGGTTTCCTGGGGGTGCGGGTGGACGCCACGAGGAACACCGGCCACCGGGGCGGTGACGCCGAGATCAGCGTGCCGGACGCCCCGGTCCGGGTGTTCGTCGTCGAGGCCCGGGAGGACATCGAGATAGCCCGTGGGGTCCGGGTCGCGCTGGCCGGGTGAGTCAGCTCGGCTGGTTGGCCCACGTCCAGTCGCGGATCTCGGGCAGGTCCTCGAAGTGTTCGATGATGTGGGCGTGGTGGCGGGCGAGCTGGTCCTGGCAGTAGCTGACCAGGCGGTCGGAGCCGGCCGGGGTCACCCGGGCGAACTCGAGGGCGAGCTGGGCGAGATGGTAGCGGCTGACCTGGTTGCGCACGACCATGTCGAACGGTGTTGTCGTGGTGCCCTGCTCCATGAAACCCCGGACGTGGAAACGGTCGGCGTTCGGCCGTCCGTGCAGAAGCTGGTGGACGCCCCGGCTGTAGCCGTGGAAACCGACGACGACGTCGGTCGAATCGGTGAACAGCGCACGGAACATCGCCGAGGAGAAACCGTGCGGATGCAGGTCGGAGCGCAGCAGCGCCATCAGGTCGATGACGTTGACGACCCGGACGGCCAGATCCGGGACGAACGTGTGGAGCAGTTCGGCGGCGGCGAGGATCTCCATGGTCGGGACGTCACCGATACCGGCCAGGACGATGTCGGCGTCGCGGCGGAGGGCCCTCTCGGTGCCGGCCCAGTCCCAGACGGAACCGCCGCGGGCGGCGTGCTCGGCGGCTTCGCCCGCGGTGAGGTACTGGTGGTGCGGCTGCTTGTCGGCGACGATCAGGTTGACGTGATCGTGGCTGCGCAGGCAGTGGTCGGCGACCGAGAGCAGGGTGTTCGCGTCCGGTGGCAGCCAGACGCGCACCACCCCGGGGGAGAGCGGGACGACGGTGTCGATCAGCCCCGGCCCCTGATGGGAGAAACCGTTGTGGTCGTTACGCCAGCAGGTGCTGGTCAGCAGGACGTTGAGGCTGGGCACCGGCGCCCGCCAGGCCAGCCGGCTGGCCTCCTGCAACCATTTGGTGTGCTGGATCAGCATGGACGCCGACACCATCGCGAACGCCTCGTAGGTGGCGAACAGTCCGTGCCGGCCGGTGAGGGTGTAGGCCTCGAGCCAGCCCTGGCACAGATGCTCGGACAGGACCTCCATCACCCGGCCGTTCGGTGAGACCCGGTCGTCGCGCGGGTCGATCGCCGCGACCAGGCAGCGGTCGGAGACGTCGAGCACGGCGTCAAGTCGGTTGCTGGCCAGCTCGTCCGGGCTGAACACCCGGAAGGTGCTCGGGTTGTCCCGGTAGGCGTCGGCCAGCAGCCGGCCGAGTCGGCGGGTCGGTTCGTGCAGCTGGCTGCCGCGGGCCTGGGGGTCGACGTCGATCGCGTACGTTCGCCAGTCGCGCAGCCGCAGCGCCTCGGTGCGTCGTCCTCCGTTGGCGTAGCTGGAGGAACCCAGCCGCGACGAGCCGGACGGGGCGAGCGCGGCCAGTTCGGCGATCAGCGCGCCCTCCTTGTCGAACAGCCGCTGCGGCTGGTAGGAGCGCAGCCATGCCTCGAGCTGGGCCAGATGGGCCGGATTGTCACGGACGTGCGCCAGCGGCACCTGATGGGCCCGGAACGTCCCTTCGACCAGGATTCCGTCCACCTCGTGGGGCCCTGTCCAGCCCTTGGGGGTCCGCAGCACGATCATCGGCCAGATCGGCGCCTCGGTGATGACCGCCCCCGGCGCCCGGGCCGCCCGCTGGATCTCCCGGATGCGGGTGTACGCGGTGCGCAGGGCCGCGTCGAACGCCCGGTGCACCGCCGGGACGTCGTCGCCCTCCACCCACAGCACGTCGTAGCCGTGGCCGGTGAACAGGGCCGTCACCCGCTGCCGGGGCAGCCGGCCCAGTACCGTCGGATTGGCGATCTTGTACTGGTTCAGGTTGAGGATCGGCAGGACGGCCCCATCATGGGCCGGGTTGAGGAAGTCGACGCCCTTCCAGCTGCCCTCCAACGGGCCGGTCTCGGCCTCGCCGTCCCCGACCACCGCCGCGACCAGCAGGTCCGGATGGTCGAAGGCCGCGCCGAAGGCGTGGACGAGGGCATAACCAAGCTCGCCACCCTCGTGGATCGACCCGGGCGTCGGGACGCTGACATGGCTGGGAATCCCACCGGGCGTGGAGAAACGCCGCACCAGCTGCCGCAGCCCCGCCTCGTCCTTCGACACACCCGGATAGATCTCCGAATAGGTGCCTTCCAGATAGGTGTTCGCGACCAGCGCCGGCCCGCCGTGACCCGGACCCGCGACGTAGAGAACGTCCTGACCGCTGTGCCGGACCAACCGGTTCAGGTGCGCGTAGATCAGGTTCAGCGCCGGGGACGTGCCCCAGTGGCCGAGCAGTCGGGGTTTGACGTCCTCGCGGGACAACGGCCGGCGCAGCAGCGGATTGTCCAGCAGGTAGATCTGCGCGACCGTCAGATAGTTCGCCGCGTTCCAGTAGTCGACCAGCCGGTCGAGGTCGGCGGAATCCAGGACGGAATCGCTGCCGTACGCATCCAGATCCGTCACAGCCCATCCTCTCCGGACGGGCAGGGCGGTGGCGCGTCGGCCACCGGGCCGATCGATACGAGCACGCCCGACCGGGCCTTCGTCATTGTCATGGGGTCAGCGTCGCGTCGTTTCGACATGCGGTGTACGGACTTTTCGTCGCCACTACCGGTGCCGAAGGTCCCGGGCGGCAGGGACCGGTGAGCTCGCGTCGGCGGTGTCGCCACGGGTTCGTGTCCATCCCGCACATTGGGCCACACCGGCCGACGGTTCGCTGGTAACCGCGCGGGCGCCACGGCAGACCGTGCCGTGCGGTGCCGTGCCGTGGGCGGCGGGCTCTGGTGTGGCGGGCCTTGGTGTGGCGGGCTCTGGTGTCAGGGGATGAGGAGGGTCTTGCCGAGCGTGGCCCGGTTCTCGATCGCCTGGTGGGCCGCGGCGGCCTCGGCCAGGGGGAAGGTCTGGCCGATGATCGGGCGCAGCCGCCCGGCCGCCGCGTGTGCGAGAGCCCGCGCGGCGAGTGCGCGCAGCTGAGCCGGCGTCGGTGCGGCACCGGCGATCACCGTCACGTCGGCGGACGGCTCGGTCCAGCTGCCGCTGGCCATCCCGTGGCTGCTCAGGCGTCCACCGGGTCGCAGGGCGGTCAGGGCCTGGGCGCCGATCTCCCCACCGATACCGTCGTGGATCAGGTCGACACCCGTACCGCCGGTGACCTCGATGACCTCCCGGGCCCAGCCCGGACGCGCGTAGTCGACGTAGCTGGCGGCGCCTAGCGACAGCACCAGCTCGCGTTTGGTGTCACCGCGGGCGGCGCCGATCACGGTGGCACCGGCGGCCGTCGCGAGCTGGACGAGCAGGCTGCCCAGCCCGCCACCGGCCGCCTCGACCAGGACCGACTCGCCGGGGCGCACGTCGGCCTGGTTGTGCAGCAGAAGGGCGGTGCGACCGTCGGCCAGTAGCGCCACCGCGTCGGGCAGCTCGACGGCGGGGGGCACCAGGATCAGATCGGCCGCGTCGGCGACGGCGAGCTCCGCATAACCACCGGCGCCCCCGGTCGTGGTGACGACCAGCGCCTCGACCAGCGCCTGGTCGACGTCTGGCCCGA
>NZ_CADCWS010000321.1 GCF_902806475.1 Candidatus Frankia nodulisporulans | reverse complement strand
CGCCCCAGTCCTCTATCTGGCATGTGGCTTCTGGAGTGAGGATCGAGAGGCAACGCGAGGACACATCGGGCGCCAAGTTGGCGCTTGACGAGTACAACGTGAGTATGTACTTTCGGTCCTGTGAGACCCCGGCGGGTAGCCGCCCGCCGGGGTCGATGCACCAGATGATCCCCCGCTGAGAGGAACGAAAGATGCTGCTTGAGCGTACCGCCGCGCGTCCGGTCGGAGACATGCCCGCAGGTGGTGGGCCTGTCGTGGTGGAAGCGACGTTCGAGGCCAACGTGTACGGCCGGGACTTGGGCGCGGTGTTGATGTCGGTTCCGATGTCGTTCAACGTGATGGTCGCCGCGCTGGTCGGGTCGGAGACGCTGACCCGTGAGGAGCTGGCGACCCCGGCGGCCGTGCGCCGCGAGGTGGAGTTGCACTTGGCCTACTACGGCGTGTTCCACGTCCACGGGGTGGCCACGTCCCTGGTCGATGCCAACGTCAACGACGACGACTGGGTGCTGTTCTGCCGCCAGGCCGTGGCCGGCATGCTCGCCGCCGAAGGCGTCACCTCCGGACTCGAGCGGCTCACCGCGGCCGAGATGGCCGCCGCCCTGACCGTCTACGGGGACCTGTACCCGGAGAACCTCGCCACCCCCGACGACGTGCGCACCGAGCTGACCCGCATCGCCTACGTCCACGGGGTGGACGCCCTGCGCGCGAACGGCGCCCGCCTGGACGCCGAGCCTTACCAGGTCGACGCGCCCGCGTTCGACGTCGACGCGCATGCCTGGCCCGGTTTCTGCCGCCGGGCCGTGGCCGGCATGCTCGCGGGGACTGGCGCTCTGGCGGGTGCCCGGTGAGCCGCCGCCCGTCACAGCAGACCACCGCCGGTACCAGCGGGCGGGGCAAGGCCGACTTTGAACCACTGGTCTGCTCGACGCCGGGATGCGGCGCCCAGGCCCTGTCGACGTCGGACATGTGCGGTTCCTGCACCGCGTACGACCGTCAGCTCATGGCCGGTGCCGCCCAGCCCGCCAGGGATGTGGCCGCGTGAGCGTGTCCAGCCCGGCGACCCGCCGCTACCTGTTCGACCTGTACGGCGGCACCTGCGCCTACTGCCTGACCCGCCCCGCCGACCACCTCGACCACCTCGTGCCCCGCGCCGCCGGGGGAACGAACAGCCGGTTCAACCTCGTGCCCGCCTGCACCCCGTGCGGGCAGAGCAAGGGCGCGCTGTCGGTCACCGAGTGGGTCGCCCGCCTGGCCGCCGGTACCCCGACGACCGGGACGGGTGCACCACCGGCACCGACCTACCAGGTCCCGATGCGACCCGTAGCCCACCTGGCCGCGTGTGCCCCCGCACCGGCGCACCCGGCGGCACACGACAGCACACACGCGGCACCCGCCCGAATCGGGTCCGACCTGCCGTAACGGCCCCGCCGCGAAGCACCCCCGCGTCGGGTTGACCACGCGCCTCAGGGCCGACCCGACACCACCTCCGCCCCGCACCGCGCGGCACACCAGTGCGCCGTACCGGTACGCCCCGGCGATCGCTGCACCACCCCCTGTCTGTGCTCCGTGAGGAGAGTTCATGCCGCCTGCCCGCTACCCGACTCGACCGCCATGGTCCTGCGCGCCGTCGTGCTCGCGCATCGAGATGCCCCCTCCCCCCGATCGGGTCCGACCGACCCGCCCGGTCGACCCGACTACCGAGTACGACCAGCACGAATGCACCTTGCCGACCCGACCGGGCGGGGGCATCTCATCGGCCCCACCGGATCGAGTGCCGATCGGATGTCGATCGACCACCGGGTCGGGATCGGTTCGACCGGGCGGGGGGTTCGGTGAGCACCGACCGGCACGAGCCCCACTCGCGGCACCTGCACGTGGCTCCGCCCGCCACCGACGCCCCCGGCCCCGTGCCGGGTGCGGACCAGGCCGACCCGATGACCGAACCCGACCACCCCGAAGCGACCCCGGACGACGGCGGGTCCGGTTCGCAGGCCACCCGGCTGGTCGGTCTGGCCCGGGAGCGCTATCGGGTGGTACTCGGGTCAGACAGCCGGTCGTATGCGGTCGACTCGGAAGGGCCGATGGTCGCGCTGTCGCTGCGCGGCCGGGACGGTCTGCGGACCCGGCTGGCGACGGCGTACTACGACCGGTTCGGGTCGACCCCGGGCGGGGGTGCACTGTCCGACGCGCTCACCGTGCTCGAGGGCACCGCCAGCGCCCACGACCCGGAACCGATCGGTCTGCGCGTCGCGGGCACCGTCGACGGTGGGGTGGTGCTCGACCTGGGCACCGTCGACGGGCGCTGTGTGCTCGTCGACGCGCACGGCTGGTCGATACTCGACCGCTCCCCGGTGCTGTTCCGGCGCACCGCGCTCACCGCACCCCTACCGATCCCCGCCCGACCCGGCGACCTGGCCGCGCTGCGTGCGCTGCTCAACGTCTCCGACGCGGGCTTTCGGCTGCTGGTCGGCTGGTTGGTCGCCGCTTTCCTGCCCGACATCCCCCACCCAATCCTCGTGCTCACCGGCGAACAGGGCACCGCCAAGTCCACCGCGGCCCGGCTCACCGTGTGCCTGTTGGACCCGTCGCCGGCACCGCTGCGTTCCGCCCCGCGCGACGTGCGCCAATGGTCGGTCACCGCGTCCGCCTCGTGGATCGTGGCGCTCGACAACGTCTCCGCTGTCCAGCCGTGGTTCTCCGACACCCTGTGCAAGGCCGTCACCGGAGACGGCATGGTCGACCGGGCGCTATACACCGACGACGACGTCACCGTCATCAGCTACCGCCGCGTCCTGGCCATGACCAGCATCGATGCGGGCGACCTCGCCGGGGACCTGGCCGAACGCATCCTCCCCCTCGAACTCACCCGCATCGACCCCGCCCACCGGCGCACCGACGCCGAGATCGCCGCCGCCTACGACGCCGCCCGCCCCGCCGTCCTGGCCGCCCTGCTCGATCTCCTCGCCCAGGTCCTGGCCGCCCTACCCGCCGTGCGAGTGGCGGAACTGCCCCGGATGGCGGACTTCGCCCGGGTCCTGGCCGCGCTCGACCAGGTCACCGGGTGGTCGACCCTGCCCGACTACACCGCCGCCGCCGTCGACCTGGCCGCCGTGGTCCTGGCCGCCGACCCCGTCGCCGACGCCATCCGCCGCCACCTGAGCCGAGTCGGCCCGTGGACGGGCACCGCCGAAGCCCTCTACGGCGAGCTTGCCGCCCCCGACCCCCGCCCCCGGACCTGGCCGAAGTCCGCACGCGGCCTGTCCGGCGCCCTGCGCCGCCTCGCCCCGGCGCTACGAGCCCAAGGAGTGGCCCTCGACTTCGCCCGGACCACCGACTCCCGCCGCCAGCGGCTGATCTGCCTGGCCTTCGACGGTTCACCGAATCCACCGTCCGGACCGTCCGAACCGTCCGAGGACCCCCGATGACCTGCGCAAACACGTCGGACGATAGGCGGCCCCGCATCGTCCGGCCCTGCGTCTTTGCGTCCGGCTCCCCGGACGCAAATCCCGCTGGCCGGACGGTAGGCCCTGGCGCACCGTCCGACCCTCACACCCCATCTGACCTGCGAGAACACCGGGCGTCGGACGGTCCGGACGGTTCGGACGGTCATTTCCGCCACCTTCTGAAGGGCTCCCCCATGGCTCACCCGACCGCGCAGGCCGACCAGGTCCACGCCGCCACCACCGACGCCCGCCGCCGACTGACCACGATCGCCGCCGCCAGCGGCCAGCACCTCACCACCACCGGCGACCCCACCGGCTGGCTCGCCGGCCAGGCCGCCCGCTGCCTCGCCGCCCTGACCGGACCCGGCGCCCGACTGTGCCCGCACATCGGCACCTCACCCCACGTCGTGCACGCCGCCGTCTGGGCACCCGGACTCCTCGTCTGCCCCACCTGCACCCACCTGCTACGCCCCACCGCCACCGAGGACCGCACCTGCGACCGATGCCGACGCACCCTCACCGGCCTGTACCCCGCCATGGCCGCACTCGGCCCGGTCCTCCTCACCTACGGCCTGTGCAGCCCCTGCCAGAAC
>NZ_CADCWS010000320.1 GCF_902806475.1 Candidatus Frankia nodulisporulans | reverse complement strand
ACCCGTACAGCAAGGGGGACGAGGCCCGCTTCGCCTAAGACGAGACGAGACGCGGCGCGGCGCGGCGGCGGCCCGGCGCTTGGGTGTGGCCGCGGTCAGTCGAGGCAGAACTCGTTGCCTTCGGGGTCGAGCATGACGATGTGCCCGGCGACCATCGGGGGTGCGGGTTCGAGCCGGGAGGACCGGGTGGCGCCGAGGGCGACGAGCCGTTCGGCTTCGGTCTCCAGCGCGGCCATCCGGGCGTCGCCGCTGAGGCCGGGCGCGGCCCGGACGTCCAGATGCACGCGGTTCTTGGCCTGCTTGCCCTCGGGGACCCGCTGGAAGAACAGCCGCGGCCCGTGCCCTTCGGGGTCGAGCAGGGCCGAGGCGTCGTTGCGCCGCTCGGGTGGCACGCCGAACGCGGCCAGCGCCTGCTCCCAGGTCGCGAAGCCCCGCGGCGGCTCCTGCTCCTGGTAGCCGAGCGCCTCGGCCCAGAAGGCGGCCAGCTTCGCCGGGTCCGCGCTGTCGAAGGTGATCTGGATGTCACGAGCCATGATCGGGCGTCCTCCGTGTTCGTGGCCGAGCGAGGCGTCAGGACCGGTTCAGGTCGCGTAGCAGACACACCTCGGCGAGATGATGGATCAGTTCGCGGTGGATGTGCAGGACCAGCGCCGCCATCGGCAGGTCGGCGAACGGACCCTCGGCCGGGCCACAGGGCCGGGCCAGGCCCGCCTCACCGAGGGCCGTCACCCCGGCCAGCCAGGTGGTGTACTCGGCGTCGAGCTGCGCCAGGGCGGTGGCCGCGTCCGGCGCGTACTCGAAGGACAGGTAGTCGGTGGGGGTCCGTCCGAAGTGGGCGGCGTTGCGCATCGCGAGCACACCGACGATGACATGGCCGAGGCGCCAGGCGATCGTGGTGACCGGTGCCGGTTCCGGAGCCGGCATGGCGAAGTCGATGGTCATCGCACCGGAACCGCCCTGCACCGGCGCGGTGCCGCTGCCCCGCGGACGCACGTTCCAGCAGTCCGCCGCCGGCTCCCAGAAGTACTCGTCATCGCTGAGCCCGGCCAGCCGCGGGCGTAGCTGCTCGTTCCAGTGCTCGTCGACCTGAGAACGCAGCAACGAGTTGAGCGCCAGCCCGGCCGTGGCGGGCTGGGCGGTGGCGGGCCGGGTGGTGGCGGGCTGGGTGGTGGCGGGCTGGGTGGTCGTCGTGTTCGAAGTCATGGGGGCATCGTCGCGCCGATCGCGGACAGGTTCGGTCCGTGATCGGTGTCAGGATGGGAACGTGTCCGCTGAGACGACCACCGAGCGGGTGCTGCGGCTGCTGGCCCTGCTGCAGCGCCGGCCATCCTGGACCGCGTCGGAACTCGCCACCGAACTCGCCGTCACCGACCGCTCGGTGCGCCGCGACATCGAACGTCTGCGCGCCCTCGGCTACCCCGTGCACGCGCACTCCGGGGTCGGCGGCGGCTACCAGCTCGGCGCCGGCACCCGACTGCCACCGCTGCTGCTCGACGACGACGAGGCGATCGCGACCGCCGTATCGCTGCGCCTGGCCGCCGGTGGCACGGTCGCCGGCGCGGGGGAGTCGGCCCTGCGGGTACTCGCGAAACTCGACCAGGTGATGCCCCCGCGTCTGCGCGCCGAGGTGCGCGCCGTGCACGGCGCCACCGACACCCTGCTCGGCCCCGGCATCGAGATCGACGCGGACGTCCTGCTCACCCTCGCCCGCGCCTGCCGCGACGCGGTCCGCGTCCGCTTCCAGTACACCGGCCGCGGCGCCGGCGGTGGCGGTGACCTGCCTGAACGCACCGTCGAGCCGGTCCGGATGGTCGCCACCAGCCGCCGCTGGTACCTGATGGCCTGGGACGTCGACCGCGCCGACTGGCGCACCTTCCGCCTGGACCGGATGAGCCAGGTGACCGCGACGACCTGGCGTTTCCGCCTCCGTGAACACCCCGACCCGGTCGCCCACGTCCAACGCGCCGTCACCGAGGCCCCCTACCGGCACCGGGCCCGCGTCCGCCTGCGCGCCCAGCCCGACCAGGTCCGCGCCCTCGTCCCACCCCAGGTAGGACGGATCGAGGAGGACCCCAGCACCGACCCCGACCTCGGTGCCGGCACCGACTCCGCTGCCGGTACCGGCGACGCGCAGGACTGGTGCGTCCTGGTGGTCGGCGGCGATGACCTGACCTGGCTCGCCGCCCGCATCGCCGGTCTCGGTTTCGACGCCGAGATCCTCGAACCCCCCGAACTGCGCGAAGCCGCCCGCCAGCTGGCGCACCGCCTCACCTCGATGACCCGCCTCACCTCGATGACCACCCTCCCGGAGCGGACCGGGCACCGGTGACAACTCTCGGCTGGGAGGGCTGGGCCAGGGACATCGCCGCGATCGCCGCGGCTCACGTGACCCGCATCAGGGGCCTGCTCGCCCAGACGCGGTCGGCTCCCGCACGGCAGTTCGAGGTCTTCCTCGCCGACCTGCGCGGCACCCTGAACGACAGCATCACCGCCGACGAGGCGATCGACACGCTGGCCCAGCATCTCGTGACCCGCCCCGTCTTCGAAGCCCTCTTCGACGGCTACGACCTCGTGGCCACCAACCCGGTCGCGGCGGCCATGGAACGGATGCTGGCCACACTCGACGAACACGGCCCGGCAGCCGAGAACGAGACGCTGGAGTCGTTCTACGCCGCCGTCCGGCGCCGGGTGCGCGGCGTCGACAACGCCGAGGGACGACAGCGGATCCTCGTCGAGCTCTACGACCAGTTCTTCTCCGTCGCGTTCAGACGGGTCGCCGATCGACTCGGCATCGTCTACACCCCGATCGAGATCGTCGACTTCATCCTCCGTTCCGCTGACGCCGTGCTCCGCAGGGAGTTCGGCCAGGGCCTCACCGACGAGGGCGTCCACATCCTCGACGGCTTCGCCGGCACGGGGACGTTCCTCGTCCGTCTCCTGCAGTCCGGTCTGATCAGGCCCGCGGACCTCGCCCGCAAGTACGCCCGGGAACTCCACGGCAACGAGATCCTGCTCCTCGCCCACCACATCGCCGGCGTCAACATCCAGACCACCTACACCGATCTCACCGGCCAACCGGAACATTTTCCCGGTCTGGTTCTCACCGACACCTTCCAGCCCTGGCACCAGTCCTGGCAGCCCGGCCGTCTTCCGTCGCCGCCGATCACCGTCATCGTCGGGAACCCGCCCTACTCGGTGGGCCAGGCCTCGGCCAACGACAACAACGCCAACGAGAGATACCCGGACCTTGACGAGGAGATCAGACGCACCTACGCCGATCGTTCGACCGCGACCAACAAGAACTCCCTCTACAACTCCTACATTCGCGCGATCAGATGGGCCTCGCTGCGGATCGGGGACCGGGGAGTCATCGCCTTCGTGACACCGAACGGCCTGCTGGACGGGAACAGCACCGATGGTCTCAGGAAATCACTTGCTGACGAGTTCGCGACCATCCACGTCTTCGACCTCGGCGGCGACCAGAAAGGCGACTGGCGCAGGGAAGGCGGCAAGATCTTCGGTGCGGGCAGCCAGGTGGGCATCTGCGTGATCGTCCTGGTCAGGGATCGGACGCGGGTCCCGCCGGCCTCCGTGCACTACGGGCGGGTCGGTGACTACCTTGGCCGCGAGGCGAAACTCGCCCGGGTCGCGGCGGCCGAGGACATCCTCACGGTCGCCTCGACGGCCATCGTGCCGAACAGCCAGGGAGACTGGCTGAACCAGCGCAGCGACACCTTCCTCGCATACCTGGCGCTCGGCGACGGCGGCATCTTCGAACGTCACGGGCGTGGTTATGAGACCGGCCGTGACGTGTGGGTCTACGGCTCGTCGGCGGCGGGGCTTCGCCGCGTGATGCGGCGTGCCACGGAAACATATGCCGGAGTTCTCGACGGCCATGCGACCAACGACGAATCATTGATCAAGTGGACGGTGACGCTTCAGTCGCTGGCGAAGCGCCGCGTTCCGCTCCCGTACGACGAACGACCCCCGGTCCAGGCCACGTATCGGCCGTTCTGTCCACAGTGGATGTATGCGGACCGTAACTGGTC
>NZ_CADCWS010000319.1 GCF_902806475.1 Candidatus Frankia nodulisporulans | reverse complement strand
AGGTCGCCACGTATCCGCGGCTGATCACCGACCTGTTCGACATTGTCGAAATCCTGGATGCGGAACATCCCGCTGCGACCGACATAGAAACCGATCGACGAACTGGCGAAATAGCGGACCCGGCCGGGATGGAAATGCCGTTCGATGCTGCCGCGCACCTTCGGCCCGCTGCCGGCGTGGCGTCCCATGGTCTCCCGGGAACACAGATACTGGAAGAAGTCGGCGGCATCCTCGCAGGTGATGAGGGGAAGCATCGCCTCGTCGTCGCTGGCGGAGACGAAGCCGCCGTCGTAGGCGCGGTGGAAGACGCGGCGGTCATCGAGCTTGGTGATGCACACCGCGAGATAGTGCGGCAGTTTCCCGTCGGGCATCCGACCGAGATCGTCGGCCCGTTGCAGCACCCGTTCGAGCATCGTCTCCAGATAGTGGTACGAGTCGCGGTCGCCGAGTTCCCGGATGGGGTCGAACAGGTAGACCATGCCGTCGGCGCGGGCCAGGTGGTCGATGAGTTTCTCGACGGCGTCCCCGGCCTCCGCCTCGCCCGCGAACAGATCCTCGGACGGGGGCGGTCGGGATCCACGCCGAACACCGAGGGGTCGTACATCCGGCCGCTGACGTCCATCAGCGTGAGTTCGAACTCGATGCGGCGCGCGGGCCGACGGGCCAGCCGGCGCAGCACCCCGGCGGGCCGGGCGCGCAGCAGCCGCAGCGACAACTCCTTGGCCTCGTAGGCGGTGGGCGCGGGAAACTCACCGCGGGTGAGCTGGGCGCGGGCGCGGGCGCGGGCCAGGAACGTCGTGGTCGTCGGGTTACCACTGAACAGAACCCAGTCCCGCCCGTCCCCGTCCGACTCGGACAGCGCGGTGTGCAGGCTGGCGAGCATCGTCGTCTTGCCGCTGCTGGTCGCCCCCCACAACCCGATCCGGCTCAACGTGCGATCGTCGTCGCGCCGCCCCCGCCGCCGGGTCGCGCGCAGTGGCACCGTCGGTTCGCTCACCCGGGTTCACCCTTGGTCACGGCGACGGCGACCGGATCGGTCAGGGTGGACGCTGGTTTCTCGTCTGGTTGGGGGGTTCCGTTGGAGGTGCGGTAGCCGACGATCACGATTTTTCCGTGCCTGTTGCCCTTCGGCATGACGCGTACCGACCAGCTGGCGCCGCCGGTGACCGCGCCGTTGAGGGAGTCGGTGTCGTCGTTCCACAGCGCGGGGATCCTCGAGGGCCCGGCGGCGCTCGATGCGGCTGCGGGGCGGGGAGTGTCCGTTGCCGATGGGGTTGGCCGTGGTTGCTGCCACGGTTTCGCGTCGTGTGCTGCCCGGGTCGCGGATCCGTGCTGGGCGGAGAGGAGGAAAGGTGCTGGCGAGTCGTCGAGTTTGGCCAGGTCGACGGACCTGGTGTGGGTGACGAGGCCAGCGAGGACGGTGGCGAACTGCAGGGGGCTTATCCGTAGGCAGCCGGGGTCTTTTCCGCAGGCGGGGTTGTTGAGGGTCTGGAGGCCGGAGGCTTGGATGACGGGTGCGGTCAGGCCCTCGCCGCTGAGTGCGCTGCCGGCCGGTCCGGTCAGTAGCCATCGGTCAATCATGGTGCGGACGGCTCCGGGCTGGGGGCTGTTCGCCGCGCCGCGGGCCAGGATGACGTTGGCCAGGCGTACCGCGCAGCCAGCTCCCTGGGCGACATGGAGGGTGTGTTCTTTCGGGTTGTCGATTTTTTCAAGGTTGTCGAAAGTGATGCAGCCCTTGAACGCGTCCCGGATCGCGGTATCGGCCGCATTGAGTGTGAGCGCGACGTCTTTTGCATTGCTGAGTGGTTGGGCTACGGCCCGGTCGAACAGGCCCTTCTGAATGTTGAGAAGGTGCATGATGCCGTCTGGGTTCTTGGTCAGTGCGTCGACGCGCAGGTCGGCGAGGAGCGCCTGCGTCAGGGCGGGGCTCGCGTTCAGCAGGTCGCCGATCAGTCTGTCGCCGGTGGGTACCGGGGTGGACCACCGGACCGCCTCGGCGCCGCCATCCGTACCCGCGGCCTCGCCCCCCGCGTCGTCCGCACCCACGGATGCGGCGCTGATAAGAGGGTCGGCGGGCCCTTTGGGATTCGTCCGCACCTCGGAAGTGGGTTTGTCGTGGGTGCCGGGTGGTGGTTCGGGGACGGTGGGGAGGGGTGCGGTTCCGGTGTCGTCGGTGAGGACGAGGAGGCGTCCGTCGCTGGTGTCGATCGCGATGGTGGCGCCGCGTACGCCGGTGGGGAGTGTCTGGATGGCTTTGTTCGCGGCGGTCTGCAGGGCGACGTCGAGTGTGGGGACCAGGCGTGCTGGCGAGCAGGTGGTTCTGAAGGTGAAGGTGCCGCCGGTGGGCCGGTCGGCGGTCTGCGCCGGGCACTGGCGTGTTGGTGTGACGACGTTGTCGACCGCCTGCCTGGTCGTGCTGTCGAGGAGGCCTGGGCTCTGCGGCCAGAGCACCGAGATTTTGGCGGTGCGGATCGTGTTGGCGGCAGCGGCGGCGGAGATGTTTCCCGGGTCGGTGGTGGATCGCTGGTGGTCGGCGGTGGTGGCGGCCAAGGGTACCGCGACGAGTGTGGCGATCACACACAGGCCCGCGACCGCGGGTTCCCAGGTCCTGCCGGTGGTGCGTTCGCGCAGGCGGTCCAGCGTGGCGGTGGCGGTGGGGCGGGGTGTTGCTGTGCGGGTGTGGCGGTGTGGGTGGTGCGGCTGGCGGCGCCGAGCAGGGCGCCGATGGTCCAGAGCAGGGCGAGAACGGGGAGGGCGAGGGTGATCAGGGTGGCGGCGGTGACTCCGCGGGCCCAGGCGCCGAGCAGTCCGTGGCCGCAGCGGGCGGCGAGTCGGACGAGGAGGGCGCCGACGAGGATGGTGATGGCCAGGACCAGGAGCAGGCCGAGGAGGCCGAGTTCTTCGGCGATGACGTTGAGGGCGTAGCGGTCCGGGACGGTGCCGTTCGGGGCGTAGGACTCGACGAGGCCCTGCCCTGGGCCGCGGCCGAAGGTGCTGGCGCGGGCGAGCGCGAGAGCGGCGTAGGCGTCGTCAGGTGCGTGGGCGGTGACATGTGCGTGGGTGGGGGTGTAGGGGTTGCGGTGCCAGGTGTGGCTGAGCGCGGCCACCAGGACGTAGGTGGCGAGGGTGGCGGCGAGCCCGAGGGCTGGTGCCCAGCGGTCCTTGGTGCGTGCGGCGACGAGCCAGATCAGTCCGACGGTGGCGGCGATCGACGGGCTGGGACGGTCGGGGCCGATGGCCAGGACCAGCCCCGCGCCGACGGCGACGAGGATCAGCACCAGATACGCCGAGGCCGAGTTCTGATCTTCGTCGATGGGTGCTTGGGTCCAGATCGCCACGACGATGACGAAGGTGGCCAGGGTCAGCAGCGGTATGAGGGACGAGGGCCGGATCTGTTCCGTGCTCAGGGTGACCCCGGCGTCGCTGTGGCGGTTGAGGGCGGCGAGCGCCACGACCGCCAGCGTGACCACGACGATTGCCACACCGACCGGGCCGGGCATGCCCCGGCCGTCCCCGGTGAACCGCACGACGCATCTGGCTGGTTGCGAGCGCACCAGCATGGTCAGGGCGATCAGACCGGCACTGCCGATCGCGAGCGACACGGTAAGACCCGCGAGCGGATAGCGCGGGCCGCCTGCCAGCCCGGCCAGTCGCAGCCGTACCAGGACACCGAGAGCCACCAGCAGGTAGACGCCGCCGACCAGCGGCACCGCCAGTCGGGCGAGATCCCCGAACTCGGCTCGGTCCGGCGGTGCGAAGCGGCCTGCGGCCGGTCGGCGTAGCCCTGGACGAACCGAAGGCTGGCCGTGCCGGGCCGGACGGTCCGCGAAGGAGACGACCGCACGCAGGGTGATCCAACCGGCCAGCCCCACGATCACCACGGTGGGCCCGGTCAGCGACAGGCTCAGATCGTGACGGTGCCGCTGCAGGCCTGCGACGAGCAGGTAGGCGACGAACGCCGGCACAAAAGCGACCGCGCCGGTGTAGGCCCACCGACTCGGTGCGCCGAGCCGTGCCCAGATCACCTGGGTGGACTCGGTCTGCGTCCGGGGCCCGCGCCTGGCCATC
>NZ_CADCWS010000318.1 GCF_902806475.1 Candidatus Frankia nodulisporulans | reverse complement strand
TCCGGCACCGCCGCCGCGTCCGGCACCGCCGCCGCGTCCGGCACCGCCGCCGCCTCCTGCCCGGTGCCGTTCGGTCCGGTGCCGATCGGCGACGCCGCGGTCGTGATGACGTCGCCGGTGGCCGTGGTGGCCGTGGTGATGGTGGTGGGTGGGGCGAACAGGACGTGGGTCGCGGTGGCCAGGGCCCGCGGATCGTCGTCGACGACGGCGGCGTGGGCCGCGCACACCGGGGCCAGTTCGCGTGCCACCCGCGGGTCGCCGAGGACCAGGATCGTCCGTGCGGCCAGGGGGGACGCCGGGCCGCACGGCTCACCGGGTCGGACCACGACGCCGCCGGACGGTGCGACGGTGATCGTCCGCCAGGTCGTCTCGAACCGGTCGGAGGCGGCACGGTCCTCCCCGTCGCCGTCGAGTTCGCCGTACCGCAGCCCGCGAAGCTCGGCGAACGATCCCTCGCCGCAGCCCTCGCCGTCACCGTCGTGGTCACCGTCGTGGTTGGTGGTGCCGTCGTGGTTGGTGGTGGTCGGCTGGCCGTGCACCGTGACGTGCACGGTGTTGCGGGCATCGGAGCCCCCGGCGTTGTCGCGGCCGCTGGTGGTGCTGTCGCCGGGAGCGGCGCGATCCAGGTGGACGGTGATGTGGGCGGTGGTCGGCGGCTGGCCGACCACCCGGACGTGGTCGATAGCCGCCGGCATCCGCAGCACCGGTGGGCCGTCGAAGATGACCGAGGCGGTGGACAGCGCGGCGTCGAGCACGGCCGCCCAGCTGTCGGTCGCGGCCGTGGTGACGGTGGCCCGCAGCACGCCGCCCCCCTGCCGGATCTCGGTGATCTCCCAGGCATAACCCATGTCCGCCACGCCGAGCTCGGCCAGCCGGGTGATCACATGGTCCGCGGGCAGCGGGTCCCCCGCGGGCGCCTGCGCGTCCAGGGAAGCCGGTCCGTCCAGGGAAGCCAGGCCGTCCGGGATGGCGGGGCCGTCCGGGATGGCGGGGCCGTTCGGGATGGGGGCGCGGGTGGTGGCCCTGTCGGTGGACGGCTGGGCGGTGGTGTTCGTGAGCCAGGCGGCGGCGCTGTCGGTGCGGGTGCGGGTCAGCAGACGCAGACCGGTCTCGTCCTGGATGACCTGGAGGTCCACCGGTGAGCCCTCCGGCGGGACGACGACGGGTTCGCGCAGGGCGACCCGGTGCAGCGCCTCGGTGCCCGCGGCGGCCAGGAACGTGCCCAGCAGGACCGCCGCCGGCACGATCTCCGTGCCGAGCACCGGATGGGTGCGCGGGTAGGGGCGGGTGCGGAAGTCCAACGTGGTCCGCCAGAGTCGGGTGCGTGTGCCGGGGACGGCGACGCACGGGCCGAGCAGGGTGTCGGCGGGGAACTCGTGGTCGCGCGGCCCGTCCACCCAGTGCCGGACGTGCTGCCAGGCGTTGGTCGGCAGCTCGATCGCTGGCGCCGGGGTCGGCCAGGTGGGCAGGGGGGCCGCAGCGCCGTGACAGTGCAGGGTGGCCAGGGCGGTCAGCAGGGTGCGCCGGCCCGGGCGGTCGCGGCGTTGGCTCGCGACGACAAGCCCACCGGCCTCGATCAGCGTTTCGGTGATCGAGTGGCTGACCACGGGATGCGCGGACACCTCGAGGAAGATCCGATGGCCGTCCGCGGCGGCGTCCGCGACGGCGTCCCGGAACCGGACGGGGTTGCGCAGGTTCGCGGCCCAGTAGGCGCTGTCCTGGCGGACGGTCGAGCGTGGGTCGTCCAGCGCGGTCAGGTACAGCGGGACGCGGGGGGCCCGCGGGTCCAGGTCGGCCGCGGCGGCGGCGAGGTCGGCGCACAGCGGGTCCATCTGCGGGCTGTGGAAGGCGACGTCGGAGTCGACCCGGCGCACCGTCCAGCCGGCCTGGGTGGCCTGGTCGGCGGCGTACCCGACGGCGGGGATGTCCCCGGAGACGACGGTGGACGCGGGCGCCGCGGCGATCGCGGCGACGGCGCCCGTGGCTAGCGAACCGAGGCCGTCCAGCCAGGCGGCGACCTCGTCGAAGGGGCGGTCCACCATCACCATCGCGCCGCGGCCGGCGACCCGGCGCAGCAGGGTGGAGCGCCGGCACACCAGCCGGGCGCCCTCGGCCTCGGTGAGCACGCCCGCGGCGACCGCGGCGGCGATCTCACCGACCGAGTGGCCGATCACCGCGGCCGGCTTCACCCCGCGCGCCCGCCACACCGCGGACAGCCCGACGTGCATCGCGAACAGCATCGCCTGGATGACATCCACCTGGCCGAGGTCGCCGGATTCGAGTACCGCCCGCGGCTCCACCCCGAGTTCGGCGACGAAGACGGGGCTGATCCGATCGATCGTGGCGGCGAACGCGGGTTCGTCTGCGAGCAGGTCACGACCCATGCCCGACCACTGGGAGCCGTGCCCGGAGAACACCCACACCGGGGCGGGCCGCGGGCGCTGGCCGCGCGCGCCGGTGGCCAGGGTCGCGTCGGCGGTGGTGCCGGTGACGACACCGGGATGCGCACGCCGTTCGGCGAGGGCGGCGAGTCCGGTGGCGAGTTCGCCGGTGTCCTCGGCGACGACCACCGCCCGCACGCCGAGCTGCGCGCGACGGGTCGCCAGGGTTCGCGCGAGCGCGGTGAGATCCCAGTTCTCCCGGGCCAGCGCGGTCGCGAGGGTCGCCGCCTGGGCACCCAGACCCGCCTGGTTCGCCGAGGACAGCGGGAACAACAGCGGCCCCACCGCGGTGGCGCGGGCGGCGGCGGCCGGGTCGGGGCGCACCGGTGCCTGTTCGAGGACGACGTGGGCGATCGTGCCGCCGTAGCCGTAGCTGGCCACACCGGCGCGGCGCGGGCGGTCGCCGTGCGGACTGTCGCCGTCCGGGGTCGGCCAGGGGGTGGGTTCGGTGACCACGCGCAGGCCCTGGCCCGCCCAGTCGATGTCGGGGCGGGGGCCGGTGCTGGTCCGGGTGGGCGGGATGACGCCGTGGTGCAGCGCCAGCGCCGTCTTGATCACACCGGCGATGCCGGCGGCGGCCTCGGTGTGGCCGATGTTGGTCTTCACCGAGCCGATCAGGCAGGGCCGCGCGGCTGGACGTCCGACGACGGCGGCCAGCGCGGCCGCCTCGATCGGGTCACCGAGGCGGGTGCCGGTGCCGTGCGCCTCGACGTAGCCGACGTCGGCGGGGGAGATGCCCGCGTCCACGTAGGCACGGCGCATCAGATGGGCCTGGGCGTCGCTGCTGGGCGCCATGATCCCATCGGTGCGACCGTCCTGGTGGACGGCGCTGCCGCGCAGCACCGCGAGGACACGGTCGCCGGCGGCCAGCGCGTCCGACAGTCGGCGCAGCACGACGATGCCGCAGCCCTCGCCGCGTCCGTAGCCGTCGGCGGTGGCGTCGAAGGCCTTGGTGCGGCCGTCCGGGCTGATCGCGCCGGCTCGGTCGAGCACCGTGGTCAGCCCGGGCCCGGACATCAGCATGATCCCACCGGCGAGCGCCACCGGAACCTCGCCGCGCAGCAGGGCGAGACGCGCCTGGTGCAGCGCGACCAGCGAGGACGAGCAGGCGGTGTCGACGGCGATGCTCGGCCCGCGCAGGTCCAGGGTGTAGGAGATCCGGTTCGGGACGCCGCACAGGGACGCCCCGATCCCGGTCCAGGCCTGCACGGCCGGGGTGTCCTCGAGCAGGCGGCGGCCGTAGTCATCGGTGCCGACGCCGAGGAACACCCCGGTATCGGTGCCGGCGAGGTCGGTCGCCGGGATGCCGGCGTCCTCCAACGCCTCCCAGGCGATCTCCAGTGCGAGCCGCTGCTGGGGGTCGAGCTGACGGGCCTCGGCCGGCGAGATACCGAAGAACGCGGCGTCGAACCCGGCGATGTCCGCCAGGAACGCGCCCTGGGAGATGACCCGGGTCAACACCGCGGTCTCCTCCCGGGACCGATGCTGGTAGGCGGCCCAGCGTCCCGCGGGGACCGGACCGGCCGCACCCCGCCCGGCCAGCAGGAACTCCCAGAACGACCGGGGACCGTCGATGCCACCGGCGAACCGGCAGCCGACCCCGATGATTGCTACCTGCTCCTCGATCGGTCGGTCGTCGGCCGGTCGGTCGTCG
>NZ_CADCWS010000317.1 GCF_902806475.1 Candidatus Frankia nodulisporulans | reverse complement strand
CCGGTGGACGCGGACGGGCCGGTGGACGCGGACGGGCCGGTGGACGCGGACGGGCCGGTGGACGTGGTTGGTGGCGGCGTCCCGGGTCCGCCGCGTACCTCGAACGGCCCGCGTACGGGCTGCTCGTCGGCCTCGGCCGACGCCGGCTCCGCGGCCTGAAAGACCGATGGTTCGGGAGCCTGGTGGGCGTGCGGTCGGGTGGTCCGGGACGGGGCCAGCTCGCCGCCTTCGGCGGTCGGCCCGGCCCCGGCGGGGTCGGGAGCGGGATCCGCCTGTTCGGTCACCGCAGTCCTCCCAGCTCGCGCCGGATCTTGCGGGCGGCCCGCACCGGCAGCCCGTCGCGGGCCGGACCGGCCGCGGGCAGTGCCAGCGGATCGCCGCGGATGCCCATCCAGCCGAAGGCCATCTCGACCTCCAGAGCGTAGACCCCGGCGAGCTGTGGCTGCGACGTCAGATCGATGGTGTAGACGAACTGCGGGTCGTCACCGACGATCTCGACCAGGTTGGGTTGCAGCAGTCGCAGACCGACCAGCGCGAGCTGCTGGGCCGGGTCGTCCAGCGAGGTGATCGTCACCTTGTAGGGCTCGCTGATGTTGTTGATGTGGAAGGACAGCGTCAGCCAGTCCAGGCGCAGCAGGCCGCGCCGGCCGGCCGGGTCGATCCGAATCCGCCGGGCGCCCACGGCGTCCACGTGCAGCCGTACCAGCGACAGGCCGTCGCGGGCCGAACGGGTGATCGCGGTGTCCTTCGTCCCGTTGACGAAGTCCGCGCCGGTGTCGACGTAGACCTCCACCGGGCCGGCCGCGGCCTCGGGTGAGACCTCCTCGGACGGAACACCCGCGGCGGCGGCGAGCCCGGCGACGATCGCCAGCGGGCGGTTCGCCACCCCGGCGACCCCGGCCGGCCAGTACAGCTCGCGCATGGAGATCTTGTCGACGTCCGCCGGGGTGAGGTAGGGCATCCGCCGTACCAGTTCCGGGGGCAGCAGACCCTCGCTGGAATCCGAGCCGAAGTTGTCGTCATGGGCCCAGGACCCGAACGCGGCAGCCTCCGCGGCGGTCGGTCGGGCGATGAACCGGGTCAGCGTGCGCAGACCGGCGTGCCGTGCCCCGGGGGCTGACAGCGGCGGCATCGGCGTCTCGGAGCGGCGGTAACGCAGCCATTCCCGCTGAAAGGCGAGGATGCCGTCCTGGACGGCGGCCCGCTGGGCGACCTGGGTGCGTGAGGTGCGGTCGATGCTGAGCACCGGGTTGCTCATCTCGTCGAAGGAGACGAGCGAGCCCACATCGGGCATGCACAGCTGCTCGAGCACCTCGGGGCTGCGCATGAGCTGGTTGGCCAGCATCTCCGGCTGGCCGCCGGAGGCCAGGTAGCCCTCGAGCTCGAGGCCGCCGAGCCGGTGGACCAGCGCCGCCTGGTTCGTCGCCAGGTACAGGCCGAGGATGTCCAGCCGGCGCCCGGTGGAGGCGAGCAGCCGGGCGAGCAGGGCCTGGATGGTGCCGCCCCAGCCCAGGTCGAGCACGACCATCCGCCCCGACTCGGGCAGCTGGCTGTCCAGGTAGTTGACGTAGCGTTCGCGCAGGCGGGTGGCGGTGAGCACGATCTCGCTGCGAATCCGCTCGTCCGAGCACAGGGCCTCGAGCGTGTCGTCGAGCAGACCGGGCACGTCCAGGCGGCGCTCGGCCAGCGCCGAGATGCCGGCGACGTTGTCCAGCCGGACGCCGAGCTGGCGCAGCAACTGCCCGACGCTGGGGGCGTGCCGGCGGACCAGGAAGCTCTTCAGCTCCTCCGGGCTGCCCTCGAACACGTTCGACAGCGCGCACACCTGCCGGGACGCCCACACCGTGGACGTGGTGATCCCGATGTCCTCACCGGGGTCGACGAGCAGCCGGGACAGGAAGTCGCCCTCACGCATCAGGCAGTGGATGTGGTCGGCGCCGAAGTCCCGGGCCCGTTCCACCGCCCATTCGGCGAAACCGGCGAAGACCGGGCCGAACACGGTCGCGCCGGTCTCCCAGTAGCGCCGCAGCCCGGCGGGGACGGCCAGCGCGTCGGAGCGGTGCAGCGTCCGGGCGCGCAGGGCGGTCATGCCGTAGTCGCCGTCCACGGGGTCGATCGCGGTGTCGTCCCCGGGCTGCCCGCGCAGCCCTTCGAGTTCGAGGGTCTGGCGCAGCGAACCGGAGTACTTGGGGTAGTGGATGGCGACGAGCCCGTGCTCGCGGGCGCCCTCGACGTCGGCCACGGGATGGTCACCGAGGTGGACGACGCGGGACGGCTGCAGCTTCGAGGCGGCCAGCATGTGCTGGAACAGCCCGTCGCTCTTGGACGTCCCGGCGTCCGACGAGGTGAAGATCCGGGTGAACTGCACGCCGGCGATCTCCGGGCGGTTCAGCAGCCGCTCGAGCTGGCCGGCGGAGAAGTACGTGTCGGACAGCAGGTACACCGGCAGTCCGAGTTTGGTCATCGCGAGTTCGGCGAGTTCCACGACGGCGAGGTCGGCCCGGCACAGCTCGCGCTCGACGGCGACCTCCGCGTCGATCAGGTCCTGCACGCCGGCGGTACCCGGCAGCGCCGGCAGCAGCAGCTGCCAGATCTCGTCGAGGCGGACCTCGTGGGTGCCGCGGGTCTCGTGCGCGTGCACCCGGGCGAGGTGCTCGGCGTGCACCCGCAGCCGGGCGAACTCGCCGGGGGACACACTCGCCGGGAGGTGCCCGGCGTCGGCGAGCCGGTGGCCCAGCAGCAGGAACGCGTGCGTGGGTTCGGGAACCATGCGCCAGAGCAGAGTGTCGAACACGTCCAGGGTCAGGGCCTGTGCCCCGCCCGACTCCAGATGCGACCACACTTCGCGTAGTCGGACGTCGGTGAACACGGCCGTCCCCTCCATGCGGCCCTGGGGGCGGCCGCCTTTTGCCGGGTGGCCCTCGACGGCACACCGCACGTCGAGTATTCCCGAGCGGCATCAGCCGGCCGAAGCCAGATGGACGCCATCGATACTATGGAGCACGCTTCGACCGCCCACCACCGGACCGGATGGTGACACCCCGGACAGGCGGCGTCGTGCTCCTGACAGTGGCACGGTAGCGTCAGTTTTCCGGCCGGATGCGGGACGCTTCATCATCGTTCACCAATGGTTGTGCTCCTACCACCATGTCGCCCACGTGCCGGGCCAGGTCAGGAGGAAGGGGTCGGGCCGTGCTGGTCGGGTCCAGTGAGGAGCGGACAGGCTGTGTCACATCTCGCTGACGCTCCGGCGCCGGCTGTGGGTCCGGTGACGACGTCACCGCCACCCGCCCCGCACGGTGAGCCGAACCACGCCGCGGATCCGAGTCGTCTGGCCCGGCGCAGCCGGGCGCAGACGAAGGTCCGCTGGGAGCTGCTGCGCAACCTGGTCCGCAAGGACCTGAAGGTCAAGTACAAGGGCTCGTCGCTGGGGTTCGCCTGGTCGCTGGCGAACCCCATGCTGCTGCTGGTCGTGTACACCTTCGTCTTCCAGGTCGTGCTGAAGTCCGGCATTCCACGATTCGGCATCTACCTGATGTCCGGCATGCTGATCTGGAACGCGTTCTCCGGCAGCGTCTCCTCGGCCTGTGGAAGCGTGGTGGCGAACGCGAACCTGGTCAAGAAGGTGCGCTTCCCGCTGGCGGTGCTGCCACTGTCCGCGGTCGGTTTCGCCGCCGTGCACTTCCTGTTGCAGCTGCTGGTGCTGTTCGTGGTGATCCTTGGGCTCGGCTATCACCTGCTCGGGCCGAACCTGCTGCTGCTCCTGCCGGCGGGCGCGGTGGCGCTGGTCTTCACCATCGCGATGTCCCTGCTGGTCAGCGCGCTCAACGTGCGCTACCGCGACACCTCGCACCTGCTCGACGTCGCCCTGCTCGCCTGGTTCTGGCTCAACCCGATGGTCTATGCCTTTGGTCTCATCCAGAACCAGCTGGGCGAATGGACCTGGGTCTATCTGCTGAACCCGATGGCGGTGGTGGTCATCTCGTTCCAGCGGGCGATCTACGATGCGCCGGCGAACAACTCCACCGGGAAATCGGCCATCCTCGCCCATGCCGGGTACGGGTTCTATCTGGAACACCTGGCCATCGCCGGCGCGATCTCCGCCGTTCTGCTGCTGATCGGG
>NZ_CADCWS010000316.1 GCF_902806475.1 Candidatus Frankia nodulisporulans | reverse complement strand
GACACCGGGTACGTGACGCAGGTGACCGACGATCCATCATCGCTCGTGGGCCCGAGTGGTGTGCATGCCGCTGCCTGAGACGGGGAACCCGCGATACCCAGACCGACCAGACTGCTCGCCACAAACGCCGAGGACAGTGCGACCCGCTGTGTCCATCTCCGTATTCCCATGGATCGAACGGTAACTGAACGGCATGTCTGGCACAAAAGGGAATTGGTCCTGCCTGTTCTCCGTCCTGGGTGGGAGAATTTCCGTCGAGAGATTTTACTCCGCATTCTCCGCGCCTACCGGATGTGCCGCCTGGCACTTTTTCTTGACTGCCGCTCCCCAGGGCAGGTAAAGCGCTGGACGATCGGTGTCGGGGTTTTCTGTCGTGGCCAGGTTCACGTTTTTTCTCGAGGGTGGTCGTGGACACCTCCGTGGCAGGCCGCCACCGTCCGACCGGGCGCTCGTCTACGGCCTGGTCGGCGGAGTTCCGCTGTACCTGTCGTGGTGGGATCAGGATGCCGACCTCGCCGACAACCTGCTCCGGCTGGCCTGCCGGCCCGGGGCACCGCTGCTCACCGAAGGCCAACTCGTACTCGCCACCGAAGTGGAGCACGGCGAATACCCGGCGGCCGTGCTCCACGCGATCGCCGAGGGCCGCACCCAGTACAACGAGATCAAGGACTACATTCGCGCCGAACCGGCCCGCCCACTGGACCGGCTCGAGGAATACCTGGCCCGCCCGGTGTGGCCGCACCGCCGCCGGCTACCGGTGCAGCCCGCGCTTCACTCCGAGCTCACCCTCGATCGCGGTGAGAACGCGCCCGGCGATGGTTCTCAGCTGCCGCGCCTGGGCGGGCGAAATCGCGTCGAACACCAGCCGGTTGACGGCCCCGATGTAGCCGGGTGACGCGGCGGCAAGCACCGTCGCGCCGTTGTCGGTGAGAGTGGCCAGGGTGTAACGGCCGTCCACCGGATCCGGCTTCCGGGTCACCCAGCCGTGGACCTCCAACCGCGCGACCGCGCGGGACAGCCGCGACAGCGATCCGTTCGCGAGGACCGCCAGCTGGCTCATCCGAAGCGTCAGGTCGTCGATGGTGGAGAGGGCGGCGAGAATGGTGTACTCGAAGTGGCTTAGTTCGGACTCACGCCGAAGCTGGTCGTCGAGCGCGATCGGTAGCCACGTCAGCAGGCTGGCGACAGCCGCCCAGGTTGTTGGTCCTCGGAATCGAGCCCACCCGGCCCTGGAGCATCCGAGGTCGCCATGGGGCCACGCTACGCGGCCGAAAGCTCGCAGCCAGGCCGATTTTACTTGACAGGTCAAGAAACCACACCGGTGGATGACTTACGTGCTCAAGTGATCGCGGTCGAGAAGTCCAGTACAACGAGATCAAGGACTGTGTTCGCGCCGAACCGGACCGGACGCTGGATCAGCTCGTCGAGCTACGGCTGCATGAGGAGCCAGGGGTCGCCCCGCCCCGCCCCACGCCGCGTGATCCGAGGACACTGAGCGCATGTTGCCCGACCTCACGGTCGCCGGAGCGGACCTGCCCGTCCGAGCCGCCCTGCCCGCGCTCATGGCCGCGCTGAGCCCCCACGACCAGCCCGGATCGGGCGGTGCCAGCGGGGCCGCGGTGCTGGTGGCCCCGCCAGGCACCGGTAAGACGACACTCGTCCCGCTCGCGCTCGCCGACCACGTCCCGGGCCGGATACTGGTCGTCGAGCCGCGGCGGATCGCCGTCCGTGCCGCGGCACGGCGGATGGCCAGCCTCGCCGGGGGTGGCGTGGCCGGTGGTGCCGGAGCTCGCGCGGATGCCGCGGGTCGCGGCGGTGCCGGAGTCGGTGTCGATGCCGGCGAGGTGGGGGGCGCGGTCGGCTACACGATCCGCGGTGAGCGCAGGGTCGGGCCGTCCACCAGGGTCGAGGTGATCACGACGGGGGTGCTCGTCCGGCGGCTGCAACGCGACCCCGAGCTGCCCGGTACCGACGCGGTCATCCTCGACGAGTGCCACGAACGCAGCCTCGACACCGACCTGGCGCTCGCGTTCCTGCTCGACGTCCGCGCCGCGCTGCGCCCCGACCTGCTCCTGCTCGCCGCCTCCGCGACGGCCGACACCCCACGGCTGGCCGCGATGCTCGGCGCGCCCGGCCCACCCGCGCCGGTCATCGGGACGGACGCCTCGATGTACGACGTCGAGGTGGTCTGGGCGCCCCCAGCTGGGATGATCACCCCGGCGCACGGCCTGCGGGTCGACCCGAGGCTGCTCGACCACGTCGGGGCGACCGTCGGGCGCGCGCTACGGGAGACGTCCGGGGATGTGCTCGTCTTCCTGCCCGGGGCTGGTGAGATCACCGCCGTCGCCGGCCGGCTCGCCGGGCACCGTGGCACGGTCGACGTGCTCACCCTGCACGGCCGCCAGACCGGCGCCGCACAGGACGCGGTGCTGCGCGCCGGCCCGCGTCGCCGGGTCGTGCTGGCCACCGCGGTCGCGGAGAGCAGCCTCACAGTGCCCGGCGTGCGGGTCGTCGTCGACGCCGGCCTGGCCCGCTCCCCGCGGATGGACCACGCCCGCGGGCTGGGCTCGCTGGTCACCGTGCGGGTGTCGCGGTCGTCCGCCGGGCAGCGCGCGGGCCGGGCCGGTCGGGAGGCGCCGGGCCGGGTGTACCGCTGCTGGTCCGCCGCCGAGCACGACCGCCTGCCCGCCCAGCCGGAACCGGAGATCGCCGTCGCCGACCTCACCGCCTTCGCCCTGGAACTCGCGGTCTGGGGCCATCCCGGCGGCGTGGGACTGCCCCTGCCCAGCGACCCTCCCGCCGGCGCGATGGAGGCCGCCGGGGTCTCGCTGCGGGCCCTCGGCGCGGTCGACGAGACCGGCCGGGTCACCCCGCGAGGACGTTCGATCGCCCAGGTCGGGGCCCATCCGCGGCTCGCCCGGGCGCTACTCGACGGCGCCCGGGCCGTCGGCGCCCGCCGCGCGGCGGAGGTCGTGGCGATCCTCTCCGCGGACGGCCCGGCGGGCGGCCCCTCCGACGACCTCGTCGCCGCGTGGCGCCGCCTGCGCGACAACACCGACCGGACCGCGACCGCCCGCTGGCGGGAGGAGACCCGCCGGCTGCGCTCGGCCGCGCCTGCCGGGCCTGCCGGGCCTGCGGCGCGGGGAACGGATGGGCTGACTGACGATCTCGCGGCGGGGCTGGTGGTCGGCCTCGCCTTCCCCGAGCGGCTCGCGCGGGTCCGCGCCCCCGGCAGCTCGAACTACCTGATGGCCGGGGGGACCGGTGCCGAGCTCGCCCCAGGCTCGGCGTTGACCGGGGCACAGTGGCTCGCCGTCGCGGTCGCCGACCGCGAGCCCGACCGGACGTCCGCCCGGGTGCGCCTGGCCGTCACCCTCGACGCGGCCACCGCACGGGAGGCGGGCGCGGCGCTGCTGCGCACCGAGGACGAGGTCGCCTGGTCCGGTGGCGACATCGTCGCCCGCCGGCTCGAGCGGCTTGGCACGATCATTCTCGCCGAACGCCCGGTGGCCAGGCCCGACCCGTCCCTGCTGCGGGCCGCGGTGCTCGACGGACTGCGGGACGCGGGGCTTGCCGTGTTGCGCTGGAACGCCGACGCGCTCGCCCTGCGCGACCGGCTCGCGTTCTGCCACCGGCTGCTCGGTGCCCCCTGGCCCGACGTCACCGACACCGCCCTGCTGGACACCGCCCCGGACTGGCTCGGGCCGGACCTCGATGGCGTGCGACGCCGCGCCGACCTCGGACGCATCGATGCCGGCCGCGCGCTGCGCCGGCTCCTGCCCTGGCCACAGGCCGCCCGGCTGGACGAGCTGGCACCCGAGCGGGTCGCGGTGCCCAGCGGCTCCCAGGTGCGCCTCGACTACAGCGGCACCAGCGGCGCGGCCGGCCCCGTGCTCGCCGTGAGGATCGCCGAGGTGTTCGGCTGGGAGCGGCTACCCGCCGTCGCCGACGGCCGCGCGCAACTCGTGCTCCACCTGCTGTCGCCAGCAGGACGCCCGGTGGCGGTGACGAGCGACCTGCCCTCGTTCTGGCGCACCGGCTACCCACAGGTCCGCGCCGAACTGCGCGGCCGCTACCCCCGCCACCCCTGGCCGGACGACCCGACCACAGCCCCACCGACCCGCCGCGTCACCCCCCGCACCCGCTGACCGCACCGGCGCGACAGTACTGGCCGAGCTCCGCTGTCATACGAGACCC
>NZ_CADCWS010000315.1 GCF_902806475.1 Candidatus Frankia nodulisporulans | reverse complement strand
AACGAGGTACGGGTAGGTCTCATCTACCCGGACACCGGAGCACTCGCCACCACGTTCCTGCCGGTACGCGCGGGTCTGAACGCCCGGTTAGGCGCCATCAACGAATCCGGCGGAGTGAACGGTCGACAGATTCACTACTCCTGGTCGGATGACCGAGGGCGAGTCGACACCAATGCCGTCGTCAGCCGCGACCGGGTGGAGAACAAGAAGGACTTCGCCGTCATCGAGGCGACTCCGGTATCCAGCGGCGGCGCCGACTACCTCGCCACCAACAAAATCCCGGTGGTTGGTGTCGCGGTGGAACCCGTCTGGTCGAAGTACCGCAACATGTTCACCTACTCACTTTCCCGCAACGCCAGCACCTCCTCGGAGGCAGTCACCACCTTCGGCAAGTACGCCCAGGAAAAGGGTGGCACCCGCGCCCTCGTGGTCGGCGACCCCGCCGGCCTCAGCGTCAGCGACGGCATCGCGCAACAGATGCGATCCAGCCTCCAGTCGGTCGGCATTCCGACTCTTTCCACGAGCGCGGACGAATCTCCCAGCGACGCCCAGATCCATGAGATCATCCGACTGATATCCACCAACAACGTGGATATCCTCGCCAGTCCTCTGACGATCGAGACCTTCTCCCGCATCGTCGCCGCCGTCCGGCAGGCCGGCGTACAGCCCAAGGTCATTCTCAGCGGCGGCCAGCCGCCGGGTGCCGACCTGCTGGCCGCCTACGGCCCACTGCTGGCCGGTCTGACCACCTATGCCGTCCAGCCGCCGGATTCGAGCACACCGGGTGCCGCCGCCTACCGTGCCGCGATGATCCGCTTCGCGCCCGAGCTTCAGGACACGGGCCAGTCGGTGGCCGTGGTCGGATACATCCTCGGCGACATGATCATCGAAGGGCTGAAGGCCGCCGGCCCCTGCCCCACCCGGGCCCGCTTCATCTCGGGCCTGCGCGCGGTGAAGAACTACACCGCCAACGGCCTCGTCCCCGGCGTCGACTTCGAACGCGACTTCGGCAAGGTCTCCCTCTGCTACCCGTTCAGCGCGGTGAACGCGACCGGGACCGGTGAGACCATCATCGATCCCAACTTCTGTGGTGAGCGCATCGCCGGCTGACCACAGCCCCGGTCAGGTTCCGGCGAGGGACTGCCCGTAGACCCGTTCGACGGCCACGGTGATCAGAACACGCTGGTCGGCGACCATCGCCGCCCGGTACTCGTCCCAGTCGGGATGTGCACCGGCGGCCCTGCGGTAGTAGTCCACGAGCATCTCGACCTCGGGGCCGAGCGGATCGTCGCCCGGCCCCGAGAGCGTCACCGCCCCTTCGGCCGTCGCCCACGACCGGCCGTCGGAGCTGGTGACCTCCACCGCGGCCCACGGTTCGCGCCGCAGGTTCGCGGTCTTGGCCAGCCCCTGACGTGAGGACACGAGAATCACCCCGGCCGCCCGGTCGTAGAAGGGCAGCACCGGCGACAGCTGCGGCCGACCGTCCGCCCTGATCGTGGCAAGGACACCGAGTCGGCTCGCGGCGAGCAGCACATGTGGATCAAACGACGATTCCGTCATGGTCTCATCCTCAGCCCTGACGGCCTCGAAAGGGGTGGGCCCGGCGTCACACGTCCGCGCCGTCCTGCTCGGCGTCGTGGCGATCGGATGACCCGCCCACAGGCGCGGGGACCACCGCGGCGGCGGGATCCGGGACGACGGCGGCGACCGGACCCGGGCCGACAGCGGAACCAGCGGTGGCGAGGGAGGATGCGGTGTCGGGACGTGCGCCGCCGGGGACGACGTAGGCGACGATGCCCGCGGTGAGCCACACACCGGCACCGGTGAGGGCCGCGGCGTCGTAGCCGCCCACGCGGGGCAGTCCGAGACCGCCGTGGGTGAAGGCGGACAGGATGGTGGCGCTCAGGGCGCTGCCGATGGAGAAGCCGATGAACCGCATCACCTGGTTGACACCGAGCGCGCTGCTGCTCTGCGCCGCCGGGACGGAGCGCAGGATCAGCCGCGGCATCGCGGCGAACACACATCCCGAGCCCAGGCCCGCGATGCCCATGACCAGGCAGACCTCCCACAGCGAGCCACGGTCGAACCGGAACGCGAGCATCGCGGTGACGAAGACGGTGCAGCCGATCGGGATCACCGGACGGAAACCCAGCCAGTCCTCGAGGCGGGCCGCGACCCGGCTCGACACGACACTGAGCACCGAGAACGGGATCAGCACGAACCCGGCGACCAGGACCGTCTCCCCCAGCCCGTAGCCGCTGGAACGCGGGGTCTACACGAACCGGACGACCAGCGACAGCAGCAGGTACATCCCGATGCCGGCCAGCACCGCGGTGAGGTTGCCGGCGAGCACCGCCCGGTCACCCATGATCCGCAGATCGACGACCGGATGGGCCGTCCGGCGTTCCTGCCACACCCAGCCGGTCAGGAGTACCAGCGCGGCCGCGAACAGGCCCAGGACCCGAACCGAAGCCCATCCCCACGCGACGCCCTCGCTCAGCGCCAGCATGAACGCGCCGAATCCGACGACGAGCAGCACCGCGCCGCGTGGGTCGATGCGTCGCCGGGGGCGATCGGAGTCGGACGGGACGACAGCGGCGGCCAGGGCGGCCGCGAGGGCGGCGAACCCGGCCACCACGATGTAGCCGATGTGGAAGCTGAGGTACTTGGCGATCAGTCCGGTGGCCGGGTAGCCAAGGCCCACGCCGGCCGCCGCCGTCACCGACAGGACCGCGACCGCGCGCCGGGCCCGTTCGGCGGGCAGATGGTCGCGCACGATGGACATGGCGATGGGCAGCAGGCCGTTCGCCGCACCCTGCAGCGCCCGGCCGACGACGAGCAGCGCGAAGCTGCCCGGGATCGCCGCCAGCGCCCCGCCGAGCACCGCGGCCATCAGGCCGGCGAACAGCACCGCGCGCCGATGGGGGCCGTCACCGAGCCGGGTCAGCAGCGGTGTGCTGACCGCGCCGCTCATCAACGTGATGGTCAACGACCACTGCGCCGTGCTCTCGGAGATGTGGTACGACCGCGCCAGTGTCGGGACCAGCGGCGCCCCGACACTGCCGATCAGCGAGATCAACAGGCCGACCAGGGTCAGAACGGGTAGGAGCAGCCGTTCCCGCCGGGGTGACAGACCGGTCTCGACACCGCCGTCGGTCGTCCCCGCACGGGCCGTCCGTTCACGACCCGCCCGCTCCTGGGCGGCTGGGTGCTGCGTCATGGCTGTCCTCTCGCCGCATGCGTCGACCGGGACCGGAATCGGGCCGGGCTCTGGGCTCACCGGACGGCAGGCCCGCCCGGCTTCGCCGACGGCACCCCCGCAGGCAGCGATCCGACCGTCTACATGCACTTATAAGCCACCCCGCCGAGATCGTGCCGCGGTCGCGCCAAGATCCGTGCCGGGGATCACGTCGCACCACCAGCCCCACCCCGGCCGCGGCGTCGACGTCGACCCGGCCCGGTCCCGGCCGTCACCGGGCTCCGGGCCAGGCGGGCGGGGCGCCCGGGGGGGACGTCGTCGGACAGTGATGCGGCGCCGCCGGGCACGCGCAGGGCGGCGCCGAAGGCGAGGGTGCTCCGGCTGTCCAGCGCCACGGCGAGGCGTTCCAACAGCGTTGTGACGGTGCTGGCCTCGGTCGTCGCCGACTGCCAGGCATCGGCGGGCATCCGGCGGTGGACCGTGTCGCGCAGCACCCACGCGGCCTCCGCCCGGGCCAGCTCGTCCGGGCCGTCTCCCCGGTTGGGGCCGTACGTCGTCATCGTGGTGTCCGCCCTGGTCGAAGGGCCCCCTCGTCGAGGGGTCATGGTGGCGTGGCGCCCGGTCAGCGGGTCAGGCCGGTCAGCGGGTCAGGCCGGTGGGCCAGATGACGGTCACGGGTGTGCCGAGCCTTCCCGCGTAGGCGACGACGTCGGCGGTGCCACCCAGGCCGCGGGCGGGCAGGCCGTCCCAGACGGCGAGCAGTCGGTCGGCGTCGTCGGCGACAGCGCGACCGGCGGCGAAGAAAGCCTCCTCGGTGGGTGCGGGGAAGTCGAGCTCACGCGTGTGCTCGGCGAGGCCGAGCAGTTCGTGATAGCCGGCGAGATCACCCGGGGTGGTGAAGGTCCGCGCGTAGTCGCGGCAGGGGACGATCACCCGGAGCCCACCGCCGGCGGTGAGAACGAGGCGCGCGAACAACTGGTCGGCGCCGGCGGCCAGCGAA
>NZ_CADCWS010000314.1 GCF_902806475.1 Candidatus Frankia nodulisporulans | reverse complement strand
AGGGGCCGGCGGTGGATCGGTGGCGCAGGTCAGCCGCTGCCGGGGAGCGTGTTGGGGTCGATCGCGAGCAGGTTGACGGCGGTGATGCCCGTCCGCGTGGTGCCGATGATGTGGACGCGGAAGTAGCCGTGCAGGCGGTAGAAGCCGCGGGACGAGTCGAAGGTCGCGCCGCGACCGGCCATGTCACTCAGGCGGTAGGTGGTTCCGGTGCAACCCAGGGCGGTGTCCGAGCCGGGAGCCTGGCCGAGGGACAGCGTGTTGCAGGAGTCGTAGAGGGTGAAGTTGGGGACGGACTCCCCGCCGAGATCAGGACCGGGGAAGAATGACTGGCCGTTGCCGTCGGTCGGTGCGAGCAGATCCAGCAGGACGACCTCGGCCTCATGATCGGCGATGAAGTCGACGAACGACTGCCCGGCGGCGAGCTGGCTGACGGCACCCCGGAAGGCCGGCACGTCGTCGAGGGCGGGCAACGGCGCGTCGGTGGGTGACGACGAACCGCTGGCCGACGTCGAGCCGCTGGCCAGCGCGGCACTGTTGGCCGCCGGACCGGTCAGCCGGGTCCCGACCCTGGGATACGGCACGGAGCCGGCCATGTGCGGGGAAACCATGCGAACCACCGGCGTCGGCGTCGGACGACCCGCCCCGCCGGCACCGTTGCCGCCGGACCCACCAGCGGCATGGGCCGCCCCGAGGGCCGTCAACGTGGCGACCGCCGCGGCCAGCGCCGCGAGCATGGCGTTACGACGAGGATTCCGCCCCGCCGATGCCCCCGCGGACACCCCCGCCGGCGAGCCGCCCAGTGGCCCGCCACCAATCCGCACGATCTCGCGCGAACCGGAAGCAGCTCTGGCGTCGGCACCGGTGCTGACGCCGATCTGGGCCACGACCAGTCGTTCCCGAGCCCAGGCCGGGGTCGCCGGCCCCGACTCCAGCCCCGACCCCGACTCGAGCGCCAACCCCGACTCGAGCGCCGACCCGGACTCCGGCCCCGACCCCGACTCGAGCGCCGGCAGGCTCCCGTCGACGTCACCGGCACCGTCGCGTTCGGTGCTTTCGCCGATGTCCGCGACGTCGCTGTGACTGTCGCCGACCACGTCCTCGCCACGCTCGCGCTGCTCTGCGGCTGCCATCGACCAGGCCTGACCAGCGGCATCCTCGGCGGCTTCGGACGCCGGGCCAAAGCCGCCGGATGCCACCGGCGACCGCTCGAGCGCCCCGCCGGAGCCGTCGGAGGCCTCCCGCGGCTGTCTGGTCGCCGCCTTGGGCGACTCGGGTGAGCCGTCCGGATCGGCCGGGCCGAGGCCGGGGAGACGTCCCACGGTTCGCCGCACTCGGTCCTGTGCCGGGCCATCGTCGCGCTGATCAACCCGGTCCACCGCGTCCGGATGATCAGCGCCATCCCACGCCGCCTGGACGGACGCGCTGGCCACCGCCATCGCCATCGCCGCGGCCCGGCCGGAGCCGACCGGCTGCTCCCCGGACACCTCCGGGGCACACCGCTGACCGGGAACGCCTGGCTCGCGGGCATCGTCCTCGTCCAGGCCAGCGCTCTCACCCCAACCGGCACGCTCATCCCGACCGGCGTCCCCATCCCGACCGGCACGCTCATCTCGTCCGGGGTTGGCGAATCGGGCGGGCCGATCACGGCAGGACGGATCGTTACGGGACGGCAGTTGGCCGCCAAGGGTGTGCCAGGGGGTCAGCGCCTGCGGGTCGAGCAGGCCGGTGACCTCGGCGACCGCTGGTGGTCCGGCTGGTGCGTCGTCGGGGCCGGTGTCGCCACCGGACCTGCCGCGACGGGCCGCGTCCCGGGCGGAGGGGGTGCGGCGGGCGGATCGTCCGCGACGGGCCGTGCCGGTGCGCCAGCCGGCCGGCGAACCGGTGACGCCGGGGGCGACCGGCGCCGGCGGGGTGGGAGGCATCCCCACACCTGTCGACCCCGGCACCTGGCCCGGCTGGACCCGTCCACGAGCGATACCGGAATGGTGGGCATCGCCTTCCGGCGCGGTGAATCCGCCGGGACCCCAGGCCCGCAGCCGACGGGCGGCCCGTCCGGGGGGACGTCCCCCCTCGCGACGCTCATGGGACGAATCCATGCTGACCGCTGATCGTGGCAGGGGCAGGCCGGCCAGCGTCTGACTGTCGTGGAAGTCGATGTCACGCAGACTGTCGCCCTGCGACGAACCCGAGAACCCCACATAACCGGATGAACCGGACGGGGTGCGGGCCGCGGCGGCGAGCAGCTCGGCCGGGTCGACCGAGGGGATGTCCCAGGCGTCGTCGAGCAGGCGTCGGGTGGCGGCGGCGGGATCATCGGAGCGGCCGATCAGGTCACGCAGCAGCGCGGCGGCGGTCGGACGGGCCGACGGGTCCTTGGCCAGCGCCGAACGTACGACGCGGCGCAGCCGCCCAGGGACGTTGCCGGTGTCGGCCTCGCTGTGCACCACCCGGTAGAGCAGGGCGTCGGCCCGTCCGGTGCCAAAGGGCGGCCGACCGGTCGCCGCGTACAGCACGGTGAGTCCCCAGGCGAACACGTCCGCGGCCGGGCCGACCTCACCGTGCCCGGTGACCTGTTCGGGGGCCATGTAGCCCGGACTGCCGAGCAGGACGCCCGTGCGGGTGGCGGCGGTGGCGTCGACGGCGGCGGCGATCCCGAAGTCGATCACCTTGGGTCCGTCACCGCTGAGAATGACGTTGCCGGGCTTGAGGTCACGGTGGACGATGCCGGCGCCGTGGATGGCGGTGAGCGCCTCGGCCAGGCCCGCGGCGAGCGCGACGACGACGGGAGTCGTCATCGCACCCTTGGTCGCGATCGCCTCGGCGAGACTCTGACCGCCGATGAGTTCGGTGGCCATCCAGGGGTCGTCGGCGTCGGGGTCGGCGTCGACGAGCCGGGCGGTACAGGCGCCGCCGACCGCGCGGGCGGCCTCGATCTCGCGGCGGAACCGGGCGCGGAACTCCGGGTCGGCGGCGAAGTCCGATCGGATGACCTTGATCGCCACCGCCTGCCCGGTGCTGTCATCGGACCCGAGGTACACCACGCCCATGCCGCCGGACCCCAGCCGCGCCTTCAGCGCGAACCGGGCGATCTGCTGGGGGTCTCCCGCGCGCAGTGGCCTCGGCGGCACGTCGACCTCCTCATGTCGTCGGTGTCCACGGCCTGTCCGGCGGTGGCTCCAACCTTCTGCAACTCCAGCCATGCCCGATATGCACGATGTGCCCGCTATTACCGGCAAGGCAACCTGCGGCGGGCCAATCGGCCCCCGGGTCGATCCACCTCGCCGGACTCCGCACTCACCGTGCCGCCGCAACCTGTGGTCCGGTTGTGAACCTGACCTGCGCAGCCCGTGAATCCCGGGCGTCCGCTGGGCCCTGCGCGGGCCATCGGCCCGGAGCCTGCGGCCGGATCGGGCGAGCCCGAACGGGCTACCCGGTCCGGGAGGGGCGACCCGTCACACCGGGCAGCCCCACACGGATGGTCTCGCGGGCCACCCTCGGGACTTTCGGTACCGGCGCACGTACCGCGAAGGGCCGCGGGCGGCCCCATCGGACGGATCGGTTCGCTGCGGTGTCACAAATGGGACTGTACCGATGGAACCGCAGCTACCCGGCCATTCGGCTCCCGACAGACACACCTATCGGTTACCCCAACCGGCCAGCGCTCGACATGATCTGGGGGCCGTTCTGCACAAACGCATCGAAGAGGTGGCGGAAATAGCAGCGGCGGCGCCCGTCGGACGCCGCCGCTGAAGTGCCCTGTGCGCTCAGTTCAGATGCGGGTTCCGTCGGCTACGAACCAGAATGAACCGCTCCACGAGTTCGCCCCCGGCATCATCCGCCGCGGCCGCCCGCGGCACCAGAACCGCTGCCGCCCGGGCGTTTTCCCGGGCCGCGGCAGCTCCCGCGGACACTGCCGCGGACACTGCCGCCGCCGGTGCGACTGCCCTGGCAGGCGCACTCAGCACCGTCCTTGTGACCTGCCCCTCGACGGTGACGCAGGACGCGCCCGAATGGATGACGACGTGCCGTACCGGGCTTCGACCCAGTCGGCGAATGGCGCGTGTTTCCGCCATGAAACCCCTCCCAGATCAGGATGCCAATTAAGGCCAACATGACCACTCCAGAACGACAGGAGCCCAACCGGATTTCTTTGCCACGAATCGGTCGGACGCGCCTGCCACGCAGACCCCCGGACACCGCTGGACCGCCAGGGCGATATTCGCCCGGCCACGGCGCTCGTCCCGATGATTCCGGGGATCAC
>NZ_CADCWS010000313.1 GCF_902806475.1 Candidatus Frankia nodulisporulans | reverse complement strand
CACCACCACCGCGCACCACCACCACCGAAATGATCATTTGGTGTGGCTGTGGGACCCGAACGGGCCATGCGGACGGCGATCGTCGAGCGCGGCCGGGTCACCTCCAATCGGGTGGCCCCGTAGCGTCGACGGCGGCCCATCCGGGCGGCCCGTTCGAGCCGCCATCGATCATGACCTGGGCCGTCACAGCCATGCCGTACCCCCCGGACGGGTCACACGATGCCCCCTCTGTCAGACCCCCTCGATCGGGGTATCGGGACATCATTCGTCCGGAGTTGTCGCCACCTTCCGCATACGTCCGCTCGGCCATTGATGGTTTCGGCGAACGTCACGACAGTGCGCGGGAGTCCGCCTCGACGGCCGGAACACGGGACGGCGGGGGCGTCTGTGGATCCTGGTCGGCGCGCCCACCATGGGCGATCTCGTATCGGGCAACAGATTTGCCGATCACCGGTCTCGCCACATTACGGACGGGTACTCCGCCCGCCGTCGAACCACGTTCGGATCCGGCATGTGCGTGACCGTGCAGGGCGAGGTCCGCGCCAGCGGCATCGATGACCTCGGCGAGATGGTAGCTTCCCAGAAAGGGATAGATCTCCGCTCGCTCCCCGATCAACGTGTCCGGGATCGGGGCGTAATGGGTCAATGCCACCCGGATATCGCAGGTCAGGTCTCCGAAGGCCGTCCCCAGGCCGGCGGCCACCTCTCTGCTGTGGCGCACAAAGGCCTTCATCAACGGCTCGCCGAACTCCGAGCAGCTGGCGCCGGCAAACCCGCCACCGAATCCCTTGACCCCGGCGACCCCGAGGCGGGTGCCGGCGATATCGAGAACGGTACCGGCGCCTTCAAGCACGATCACGCCGGCATCGACGAGAATGCGGGTGATCTCCTCCTCGGCGTCGTCGTGGTAGTCGTGATTGCCCAGTACGGCGACCACGGGGAGCTCCGCCGCCGCGACCTCCGCGGCCACCACCCGGGCCTCGGCGACCCGGCCGTGCTGGGTCAGGTCGCCGGCCAGCAGCAGCACATCGGCCTGTCCCGCCAGCTCACGCACCACCGGCGCGAAGGTCCCGCCGCTGTCCGTACCAAGATGAATGTCGCCGACGGCGGCGATCCGAATCATGAGATGATCTCCGCGGTCTCGGCGCTGGTCGCGTCCTGCCCCGTGCCCGCACCCGAGGGGACGGCCTGGGTTCGGCTGTCGGTCACGGCGACCTCGTTGCGCACCGGGCGGCCCGCGGCCGCCTCGCGCAGCACCTCGGTGACCGCGCGCCGACGAGCTTCGGTGGCGACCTCGCCGGTCACCAGAATCGCCCCTTCCCAGACGGACACCTCAAGCCCGAGTTCCGCGACCCGGGGATCCTCGGCGAGCAGTTCGTGGAGCTCGCCGGCCAGGTACTCGTCGGCGTCGTCCACGTGTGCCGCGGCGACAACGGATGTCGGCGACCCCTGGCCGTCCCGCTGACCCTGGCCGTCCCGCTGACCCTGGCCGTCCCGCTGTCCCAGGCCGTCCCGCTGACCCGAGGTGGCTGGCCAGCTCGAGGTGGCCGACTGGTCCGGCCGGGTGGGGTGCTCCGTCCGCGCCGACCACAACGGCGATCTCCCGGGGGGCACCGCGGTATTGCCGGTGGTGTCCGCGGGAATGAGGTTGAGGCGAGTGGCCACAAGGAGGGCAGCCTCCGCGAACGGGGAGGCCGCGGTGGATCGGCGTACCTGGTCCCAGTCGACCTGTTCACGCATCGCCCGGATCATTGGAAGTACCCGGGCAAGGTCGCAGTAGCGCTCCTCGAGCGCGAGCAGGGTCATCTCGAACCAGTCCGTGGCATCCAGGACGGGCATGCGCACCGAGTCGACCGACATCTCCCGGGAGCGTTCCAGCATCGCGGTGGTGACCGCGCGACCGACCGGATGATGGATCAGATCGACGAGCACCTCTCCGTCGAACACCTTGGTCAGCCAGTCCTCCGGCGGATCCACCGAACGAAGTCCCGAAGCGGCCAGTACCTCGACCGCTCGCGGGACATCTTCTTCCCGCAGCATGAAATCGACATCGTGAACCGGTTCGGGCCCGCCGCGCGCCCAACATGCGTAGCTCCCACCAAGAGCGAACGGGATGTTCGCCTCCTTGAGGGTCACAGCAACCCGTTTCAGACTCTCCCGCAGACCTCTGGGCGCATCCTCCATACGGCAGCCACTACCCGCATCCGCGTGACGATGCACCTCTCGATCACTCGGACCGGTGTGGGCCCACGTGGGCCAGTGGCGGCGGGGGCGCACGGTCGCCCGCGCGACATCCCCGAATGGCTACCCCGAAGCGGTGACGAGCGTACTACGCAGACACGCGGATGTCCGGTTATCCGTAGTTATAATTTCACCACCCGCCACGACGCATACGACGTCGGCGCCGATGCGCCACTGATTCTGACAGCATGGCGACAACGAGCGTCGACATGAGCGATGATGACCTTTGCGGCGAACTCGTCGGCCGCCCACTTCGACACCGGATTGGAAGCGAACCCTGAACGCGCGCACACGATCCGACCAGTTGCCCAGGGGTGTCGCCGATGACACCAGCGCGCTGGAACATTCCGGCGAGCGCCTACCCGGGCAACGCGCCACCGAGCCGGCCACCGTGCCCTCGCAGCCGGCCGAGCCACCCAGCACCAGCGGCGTGGTGGACATGTCCTGCCATCCGGGCCAGTTGGCCCGGCGGCTGCAGCAGGTGACCTACCAGCTGTGGACGACGACCGTCTCCACCGAGACGACGCCGCCGCAGTTCGTGGTGCTCAACAGCCTGCTCGCCGATCCCGACATCGATCAGCGCACGCTCGGGGAACGGGCGTCGCTCGACCGCTCCACGGTCGCCGATGTGGTGGCACGGCTTGTCCAGCGAGGTCTCATCCGCCGGGTTCGCGACCCACGAGACGGTCGGCGCAACGTCCTTCGGCTGACCAAGCGTGGGGAGTCGACCCACGGGCAGGTGGCCGATCGCATCGACCAGATGAACGACAAGCTTCTCGCGCCCCTGTCCGAGGAGGAGCAGGGTGCCCTGTTGTCCATGCTGACGCGAATCGTCGATCAGGACGGCCCGCGCTGACGCACGCCCGCGCTGGCACCGGTACCACCCATCAGCGATGTCTGGTGCGGCCCGGACACCAGGACGGTCCGGCCCACACCGCGACGATGGCACGGCCGAGTCAGCGCGGCGCGGCGGCGTCCCCGTCAGACGAACGAGATCGACGCTGATTTCACCGTCAGCGAACGGACGACCATAGATCACAATCATTGCAATTAGCGTGTCTTCTCTGCGAACCCGCTACTGTCGGCGCTGCGACATCGGCACGCCGGCCGCCGCCACGATCCGCTGGGGCCCGGTTCGAGGAGGACACGTGACATCGCCTGACACCGCGGCCCTGGTACTCCGGATCATCGTGGGCCTCACCCTGATCGCGCACGGCTACAACCACATCTTCGGCGGCGGTGGGATCAAGGGCACCGCGGGCTGGTTCCAGAGCATGGGCCTTCGCCCCGGGATCGTGCACGCGTGGATGTCCGGGCTGGTCGAGCTCGCCGCCGGCGCCGGACTGATCGTCGGCTTCCTCACCCCGTTCGCCGCGGGCGCCATCATCGGCACCATGGTCGTCGCCGGGATCACCGCGCACCGCACCAACGGCTTCTTCATCTTCCGTCCCGGTCAGGGCTACGAGTACGTCCTGTTCATCGCGGTCGTCTGCGCCGCGATCGGCATCCTCGGCCCAGGCAAGGCCTCGCTCGACCACGCCATTGACATCGAGCTCGACGGCTGGGTCGGCGCTGCGATCACCCTCATCCTCGGCGTCGGCGGTGCCGCCCTGCTGCTGGCGACCGCCTGGCGCCCCGAGCGCAAGCCGGCCGACGCCACCAAGGCCTGACCGACCCTCGCGGCACCAGCCGAGGGTGGCTGGGGTGAAGATGGTGGCATGGAGCTGTCCGTCATCGACAATCCCGAACGGCACCGGTACGAGGCGCGGACGTCCGACGGCCAGGTCGCCGGATTCGTGCAGTACCAGCGCCGCGGGGACCGGATCACCCTCGTGCACACCGAGGTCGCGGCGGAGTTCGAGGGCAGGGGAGTGGGCTCCGCCCTGGCCGCCGGTTCCCTCGATGATGTGCGCGCCCAGGGGCTGAGCGTGGTGCCGCAGTGCCCCTACATCCGCCGGTACATCGACCGTCACCCCTCGTACGCGGATCTGGTGGCCGTGGAGCCCTAGTCCTGTCTTCCGCAC
>NZ_CADCWS010000312.1 GCF_902806475.1 Candidatus Frankia nodulisporulans | reverse complement strand
GGCACTTCGCCGCGCTGCCGCCCGGGCAGCGGTTACGCCGGACACTGGTGTTCGCGCTGTACCCCGGCCACATGTCCGGACGGGTCGGCATCGAGAACTCCCGGGCCTGGATTCTGCGGCACCCGGATCTGGTCCGGCGCGCGGTGGGCGCGGTCAGCATCGAACATCTCGGCGCGACCGAATGGATCGACGATCCCGTACGCGGCTACCACGCCAGCGGCGAGAACGAGCTCTACGCCATCTGGACCACCCAGGGCCCGACCCTCGACACCATCGCCAAGCCCGCGCTGGTCGCCTCCGGGCTGCAACGGCACGCACTGCTCAAACCGCCACTGCAGATCACCCCCGGCGCGCCGTTCCACAAGCTCGCCGGTGTTCCCCACGTCTCGGGCATCGCCGGGCCCAGCTATCTCGTCGTGGTCTCCCCGGACGGCGAACTCGAGAAGTTCGACGCCGACCTGGCCGCCGCGCAGGTCGGCTTCTACGCCGACGTCGTGGGCCGCTTCGACACCGCCGACCGCGCCGCCCTGCGCACCGGCGACCCGACCCTCGGCCAGGACACCCCCACCGCCGAGGAGAGGACCTACCGGGACGAGGCCACGACCGCCCGCGGCGCCCCGGCCACGGCCAGCGGTGCCCGGGGCGCCGCCGCGGACACGGACTCCGAGGGCCCACTCGGCCTGCCCGGCCCGTGGGGTTACGTGGCCGGCGCGGTGGCCGGCGCCGCGGCGCTGGCAGCCGGCGGATTCGCCGTCCTGCGGACCCGCCGGCACCGCCGCACGACACCCCCGGACGATGCCTCCCCCTCCCCCACCACCCCCGGCCCGGACGACCCGTCAGCGCCCGATTCCCACTCGGGTTCCACCTCCGACTCCGCCTGACCGCCGGCAGACCGACCCCGCCCCAGGCGGCAGTCAGGGTGTTCGTGGGCGAAGCCCCGCCCGCGTCCGGTCATCCCCACACCGCCCGGGCCACCTCCATCCCGAGGACGGCGGCGCCGAGGGCGCCGAACATGCTGGCGGCGACGTTCGCGGCGGCGAGCAGGCCGCTGCCGTTCTCGGCCAGGCGCAGCGTCTCGTAGGAGAACGTCGAGTAGGTGCTCAACGCCCCGCACAGCCCGGTGCCGACCAGCAGCCCCACCCGGGACGACGCGGCCCCCGCCAGAACCGCACCGGTCACCAGCCCGAGAATCAGGCTGGCAGCGATGTTGACCGTGAACGTGCCCCAGGGGAACGCGCTGTCGTGGCGGGCCTGCACCGCGCGGACGACGAGGTAGCGCGCCGGCGCTCCCACCATCGCCCCCAGAATCACCAGTAGCCAGTTCACCGCGGCCGTCGCCCGACCAGCCGGCGGGTCGCGACCACCGACGCCCAGACCGCACCGAGCGCCAGCGCCATGGTCAGCGCCAGATACGCCAGGGCGAGGCCGGTGTGCTCACCGTCGATCAGCCGTCGCGCGTCGACCGCGTAGGTGGAGAAGGTGGTGAATCCGCCCAGCACCCCCGTGCCCAGCAACGGCCGGGTCAGCGGGTGCACCGCCGGCACCTCGGTGATCACGACCATGAGCAGCCCGATCAGCGCGCAGCCCACCGTGTTCACCAGCAGGGTCGTCCACGGGAACACGCTGGCCGGATCCGGCCAGAGCAGCGACGCGCCGTAGCGGGCACACGCCCCGACCGCCCCACCGACCGCGATCACCGCCAGCAGCAGCACAGGCCCACGGCCCAGCTCCCGACGCTGCGCCGGAACACGCAGATCCACATCCGGATCGGTGGGTCGCTCGGCCTCCGGCGGGAACGCGCCGTCCATATCTGTCTCCCTACCTGCGCGGTGCCCGAGCAGCCGGACACGACCTGGCACAAGTAGGGACCGTTGGCGGCAGCGGATGCCGCGGTTCGGGTCCGGCGATGACCAGAGCCTGCCAGCGCGGGCCCGGGTGGCGTGCCCGCCACGCGTCCCCCATGCTGTAACCAGCGGCGATTGAATCCCCACTATAGGTGACATCGTCGTGACGAAGTGGCCACCGTCCGTGTCCAGCGGCGTCCGTACGAGCCGCGACCCAACGACGGGAAGCACAACATGATCCTCAAACGGATGTTGTCGACGCTCGCCCTGTTTCTTGCCGCCGCCGCGGCTTTCACGATTCTGCCAGCGGTCGCGGCGCAGGCGCGACCGCTCGGCGGTGCCAGGGTCTACCGGCCCGGTGCCGTCGTCGTGGCACCCCCCCGGGTGTACCGGCCAGCTGTGGTCTACGGGACCACCCCCGGCTACGTCGCCCCACCGACCTCGGGGCCGACCGTGGTCTACGTTCCGCCGCGGGTCTACGTTCCGCCGCGGGTCTACCGGCCCGGCGTTCGGCGCCGCTGAGCACACTACCGGCACGTAGGTCCAGGTGGGGTCGCGCCCGTCGCCGCGCGCTACCCGCCCGGATCGACATGGAACCGACCGCGTCGCCTGCCCGCCGTCGGCCCCGCCCGGTGCCGGCCTTGCAACCGTCACCGGGCGGGGCCGACGATCCCGCGGTGCCACCGTCTCGCGGTCGTGTCCTGCGCGCCAGCGTCGACGGCTTCCACCATCGCCGGACGGTGCGCTACCCGCACGGACCGCTGTCCCCGGAAGGTGAGTTCTTCGACGCGTTCGACTACCGCGCGGTGCGCCACCTGTTACTCGATCCGCTCGGTCCGGACGGCGACCGCTGACAGCACACCGCCGCGTTCTATCTTCGCCACGACACTCCGCTCGAGGGCCCCGCGCACACCGTCGCGCCCGACGCGGTCCTGCTCGTCGACGGTGTCCTCCCGCTGCACGAGGAGTGACGCGACCAGTGGGATCTTGCGGTGTACCTCCAGATCAGCCCGGCCGAGTCGCTGCGGCGCGCGCTGGTACGCGACACCGCCCGGTTCGGCTCGCCCACCGCCATGCGCGACCGTTACGAGGCGCGCTACCTGCCCGGCCCGATCCAGCCCCAGAGAAACTGCGGCAGCACGGCTCGCCGTGGCATCCTCCCGGCGTCGTACTCCCCGGCGTCGTCGAGCCAGCAAGAAGCTATGATCATGGTGTTGCGCGGCAGGGACCTTCGGATCCAGCAGGCTTGAGAGGAGGCGCGATGATGCAGGATCGCGGCCGTTTCGACCTGCCCCTGTACAGCGTCGCCGAGGCGGGCCGGCACTTGGGCGTGCCGACGTCGACCTTCGCGAACTGGGCCTACGGCTACACCCGGCACGCACCGGGCCGCGCCCCGGTCCAGGGTGAGCCGATCGTCACCGTGCTGCCCCGGCAGCGCCCTGGCACGGCGGTCGTGCCGTTCATCGGGCTCGCCGAGGGGATGATCCTGGCGGCCATCCGAGCCGCCGGGGTGCCGCTCCAGCGGATCCGCCCCGCGTTGGCCCGCCTGTCCGAGCAGTGGGGGATCGAGCACGTCCTCGCCTCCCGCGCCCTGTACACCGACGGTGCCGAGGTTCTCTACGACTTCGCCGAGAGCCACGGTGACACGCCCGAAGCACGTGGAGCCCGGGAACTGGTCGTGGTCCGCAACGGGCAGCGGGTGTTCGGGGAGATCGTCGAGTCCTACCTCCGGCTGGTGGAGTTCGCCGCGGACGGCTACCCCCGGCTCATCCGGCTACCACGGTACGAGCCCGGCTCCGTCATCGTCGATCCCCACCGTGGCTTCGGCCAGCCGATCTTCACTCACGGTGGCGCCCGCATCGAAGACGCCCTGGGCCGCTTCCACGCCGGCGAAGCACTCGCCGAGGTGGCGGAGGAATTCGGCGTGCCTCTCCCTGACCTTGAAGGCGCCGTCCGTGTCGCAAGCACAATCGCCGCCTGATGACTCGACAGGCTGCCACCCTGCCGGGCTTCCGCACGTCTTCATTGACCGCAGCCTCGGCCGCATCGCCGTCCCCCGGCTGCTCCGAGACGCCGGGCTACGGCTGACCACGCTCGCCGAGCACTACGGCATCCCACAGGACGAGGACATCGCGGACGTCACCTGGATCGAGGACACGGCCCGCCTCGGCTGGGTCGTGCTCATGAAGGACGCGCGTATCCGCTACCGCCCCGCCGAGCAGGAAGCCGTCCTGACACATCACGCGCGATGCTTCTACATAACCCGGCAGGACCTACCGGGTGCCGTGATGGCACAGTGGCTGCTCTCGAACCTGCCCGCGATCACGACCGCCTGCACCGAAGCAGGCCCTTTCATCTACGCCGTCCACGCCACCGAGATCCGCAGAATGGACATCAGCTCACCCCGGCCCCGGTAGCGCCTTCTCCCCGTCATCGACGGGAGTCGCACCATCCGTGATTCAGGTACA
>NZ_CADCWS010000311.1 GCF_902806475.1 Candidatus Frankia nodulisporulans | reverse complement strand
GTGGTACCCGAGGATCCGCTCCCCCGATCGGGCGCCCCGGTTGGAAGGATGCCGCGGGCGGCGGCGGACCGGCCGGGCGAAACGCCTCCGCGGGCGGCGGTGGCCCGACCGGCGCACCCCGGCGCGGCCGTCCCGCACCAGCACCGTCGGCACGCGGACCGCCAGCACCCGCGGCGCCGGCGCCCGGACCGCGCGGGTCACGCGGGTCGCCGAGCTGGGTGGCGTCCTCGTCCGCCGGCGCCACATGGGTGACCTCCGACTCAGGCCAGCCACCATCGCCGTCGCGCCCGTCGCCACCGCGTCCGTCGTTCACCGCACCATCTCCCGCCGTACCCGTCGGACGCCGCCTGCCACCGGACCGCACTCGCGCCGTATCGTCCCGTCGCCGGATAGTCGCATGTTTCGCACGCCGTGCGGCGGTTCGGGTGCGATCGCCGCCGGGGCGGACATGTCGGATCGGCGACGCCGCGTCCGGGCGTCCGCCGGTCGATTCGCCCTGACCTCGGCTCACACCAGCTCACACCTCCAGAGGGAGCTGTGCCACCGGGGTGTCCCTTCTGGCCGGTGCGAGCCGGAAGATGTCGCCGCGCGGTGCCGCGTACGCCTGCCAGAAGTGCTCGGCGACGTCACGCGGCCGCAACGGACCGTCGGGGGCGATCCGACCGTCGAGCAGGACGGTGCGCAGCCGCACACCCCGCGCCGCGAGCACCGGGCGCAGCGCCTCGGCCAGCGCCGTGAGCCCGGACTTCCCGACGGCGAGGGTGAACCGCCCGGCCACCGGCGCTGTCCGCGGGCTGGTGGAGGTCAGCACGATGGTGGCGCCCGGACGCTGCGTGAGCGGACCGACACCGGCCTGGATCGCGGCGAGCGCCCCGGTCACGTTGACCGCGAAGGTCTCCGTGAGCGTCGCCGGAGCCACGGTGAGCGCGGCCCCCCTGATACTGATCTTGGCGTTGTACACCAGGGCTGTCAGCCCGCCGATCTCGGTGGCGACCCGTTCGATCGCTCTGGTCAGCCCCGCCGCGTCGGTCACGTCCGCCACCAGACCCGAGACGGTGAGTTCCTGCGCGGCCAGTTCGCCGCGGATCCGCCCCAGCGTCTCCGCGGACCGGGTCACGACCCCGAGCGCGAAGCCCTCCTCGCCGAACCGGCGCAGCAGCTCGACCCCGAAACTGGCCCCCGGCCCGACCACGACGAGCCCACGGCTGGTCGCCTCGCCCCCGTCCGGCGCCGCCACGGCCGCCACGGCCGGGACGGCAGCCTTGGCCGTCGCGTCGTTGGCCGCCCCCGCGTTGGCCCCGGCGTTGGCGTCGGTCGTGGCGCCCGCTTCGACCTGTGTCGTGGCGCGCGCCCGGGTGCTGCTCATACCCCTTATCCTCGCCGAGTCCACGGCCGGACATGTCGGGGATGGCCGGATCGGCGCGTCGTCGCCGCCCACGGTGGGCCACCCGGCGGGATCGCGCTTCCCAGCTCGCCGAGGACCCCGCCGGTCAGCCGAGGGGGCGCCGACGTTCACGTTCACGTTCGGCCTCGGCGGCGACCCGCAGCGGCGTACAACGGACGAACGCCCAGGCCAACGGGGGCAGGACGATGAACGCCGGAATGGTCATGAGCAGCATCGCGACGATCACGGCACCGAGGGTCTGCATCTGATGGATGTACCCCGGCTCACACCCGACCCCACCACCGGACGTGACCGACCTGAGCCGCTCGGCCTCGATGGCCGCGGGGCGTCCGGTCGAGAGGCGTCCGGTCTGGGCACTGGTCAGGGGACGAGGACGCCGGGGTTGAGGATGCCGGCGGGGTCGAGGGTGCGTTTCACCGAGCGCAGGACGTCGAGGCCCAGACCGCCGATCTCGGCGCCGAGCCAGGGCTGGTGTTCGGTACCGACGGCGTGATGGTGGGTGATCGTGCCGCCGGCGGCCACGATCGCCTCCCCGGCCGCGGCCTTGGCGGTCCGCCAGGTGGCGACCGGATCGTCGCCCTGGGCGCTCACGACGGTGAAGTACAGGGACGCACCCGTGGCGTACAGGTGGGACACATGGCACATGACCACCGGGGCCAGGCCCGCACGGCCAAGGGTGTCGGTCAGGGCCTGTCGCACGCCCGTGTAGAGCGCCGGCAGGGACGACCAGAAGCCGGCGGTCTCCAGGGTCTCGGCGAACACACCGAGGTCGAGCAGGGCGTCGCGCAGGTAGGGGGCGCGGAAGCGGCCGCGCTCCCAGTCGAGTCCGGCGTCCGGGCCGAGGGCGGTCGCACCGCCGGCCCGCAGGATCTCCGCGACCCGCGCCGCCCGCTCGGCCACCGCCGCCCCGGAACCCTCGAACCCCGTGATCAGCCGACATCCGCCGGCACCGGCACCGGCCTCCGAGGTGTCGTTGTCATCCGTGGCGGTCGGGCCGGCGAGGTTGGCGAGGGTCTCGGTCTCGTCGGCCAGGCGGCAGACGGTGGGACGCAGGTCGCGGGCGGCCAGATCGCGCAGCAGGCGCGTCCCGGTGGCGAAGTCGGGTACCCGCCAGCCCTCGTGGACGCGGTGGGCGGGCAGGGGGTGTACCCGCACGGTCACCCGGGTGATCACACCGAAGGCCCCCTCGGAGCCCAGGACCAGTGCCCGCAGGTCGGGGCCGGCGGCCGAGGCGGGCGCCCGGCCGAGCTCCCAGCCACCGGCGGGAGTGGCCACCCGCAGGCCGACGACCAGCTCGTCGAACCGGCCGTAGCCGCCGGAGGCCTGACCGCTGGACCGGGTCGCGGCGAAACCGCCGATCGTGGCGTACTCCCAGGACTGCGGCACGTGACCGAGGGTGAGACCGTGCGGTGCGAGCAGCTCCTCGACGCGCGGGCCGCGCAGACCGGCGTCGAGTTCGACGGTGCCGGACTCCCGGTCGATGCGGCCGAGCCGGTCGAGTCGACGCAGGTCCAGCGCGATGACCGGACGCCCCTGTGCCGCCGGTGGGGCGAGCCCGCCGACCACGGACGTCCCCCCGCCGTAGGGCACGACGACGATCCGCTCACGGGTGGCGACCCGTAGCAACTCCAGCACCTCGTCGTGGTCGGCGGGCAGCACCACCGCGTCGGGTGCGGCGCTGGCGTCCCCGGAGCGCAGCAGCAACAGGTCGGTGGTGGAACGCCCCCGACAGTGCCGCACGCGCACCTCGGCCTCGAGGCGGACGTGGCCCTCGCCGACGATCGCCACGAGCGCGTGGCGGGCCGTCGCCGACAGCCGGACCGGGGGCAGCCGCACATCCGCCAGCGCCACCGGCCGGGACGGGCGCACCGGGATGCCCAGCTGGGTCAGCACGTCGGCGACACCCGCCGGCAGCGGCTGGTGCGCGAAGGCCGGCCCCCAGCCCCACCAGACCGGCTCCGCGGACGTGGCACCGGCGGCCCCGTCGTGACCGTGGGGACCCGCGGCCTCGCGAGCCGCGTCCGGGCGGATCTCGGCGCTGGTCATCTTCACCTCGGTTCGGGGTCGTCCGACTCGGTAGACTGCGACCGTGACAGTGTGACAAAAGGTGTCACAGTGTCACAGCGCTCGATCTCACCATGACACATCCGACCGGCCGCAGCACGGCCACCGGGAGCACAGCGATGAGCATCGGCACAGACGCACCACACGTGAAGTCGCCGGGCACTGTCGGACCGGAAGGCACGGTCGAGCCGGAAGGCACGGTCGGACCCGAAGGCACGGTGCGCGATGCCGCGGTGCTCGACGCGGCGAAGGCGTCACTGCTGGCCGTGGGCGTGCGGCGGACCACGCTGACCGAGGTCGCCCGGCGGGCCGGAACGAGCCGGATGACGCTCTACCGGCGCTGGCCCGACCTGCGCGCCCTCGTCGGGGAGGTGATGACCCGGGAGTGGGGCTCGATCGTCACCGCCGCGGCCCGTCTCGCCGAACGCGATCCGCGCGGCGGCGAGCTGGACGGCATCGTCGACGAGATCGTCGCGACCGTCGAGGCGTTCCGGGTGAACCCGGTCTACCGCCGCATCCTGGAGACGGACGCGGAGATGCTGCTGCCCTACCTGACCGAACGCCGTGGCGCCACCCAGCAGATGATCGTCGACCTGCTCGCCGGGCAGCTCGGCGCCGCGGCCCGCGCCGGCACGGTGCGCGCCGGCGATCCCGAGGCGCTGGCCGTGATGGTGCTGCTGGTCGTGCAGTCCTATGTGCTGTCCGCGGACGCGCTGGGTGGACGTGTCCCGACCAGGACGCGCGACGGTGAGCTGCGCCGACTCCTGCACACCTACCCCACCACGGATCACGACCCGACCGGCGGCAGGGGGCTCGATCCGGAGTCCGACCCGGCCGGCGAGCCGGGCCCGGGCCGGCTGTTCGAGA
>NZ_CADCWS010000310.1 GCF_902806475.1 Candidatus Frankia nodulisporulans | reverse complement strand
GATCTGGAATATTCGGACAGAAACCGGCGGCACTCCCGGGTATATCTGCGTCGGGGTGCTTCCCTGCCGGCTCCGGTAGGCGGACCATCGTTTCATGACGCTGACCTACGGGGTGCCGAGCCGCTGCGACATACCCACCGTCGTCACCTCGCGGCTGATCCTGCGGGGATGGCGGCCCGAGGATCTCGCTCCGTACGCGGCGATGAACGCCGACCCGGAAACTATGCGTTATCTTGACGGTCCCTTCGGGGTGGACGCCACCGAGCGGCTCGTCACGCATCTGATCGGCATGTGGTCGTTGCGCGGCCACGGCATGTGGGCGGTCGAGGATCGGGGCAGCGGCGAGTTCCTCGGTCGCGCCGGCTCCTATATCGCGCAGGGCTGGCCCGGCATCGAGGTCGCCGTGTCGATTCGCCGCGACCACTGGGGCCGTGGCCTCGGAACCGAGGCGATTCGCGCGTCCCTGGAGTTCGGCTTCGAACGGCTCCCCGTCGACGAGCTGATCACGTCGACCCATCGCGACAACACCGGCATGAACAGCATCGCCCACCGTCTCGGCATGACTTTCCGCGGCGTCGCCGACGTCGGCCCGTGGCGGGCCAGCAACGTGTACGCCATTACCCGCGCCGAATGGCGCTCCCGACCACCCGCCACCACGACCACCGTGGCCACCACGACCAGCATGGCCACGGTCACCACCGCGACCAGCATGGCCGCCGCGACGACGCCGGCCGCGGCATTACTGCGTATTCGCCAGAGCGGGCCTTCCTCGGGTGGGTATCCGTCGGTTGACTGCGGTCACGGCGAGCAGAGGTCGCGAAAGCGCACACCCGGCAGGTAGTACTGCCACGACGACGCGTCCAGCCCCCTGCCCGCGCGCTGGCAGGCGTAGGCCACGATCTTCTTCGCGACGAATTCGTGGACCGCGGTGAGATCCCAGAGCCGAATCGTCCCGTCATTGGCACCGGAGGCCAGCACCGTTCCGTCCGGTGAGAAGGCGAGCGACAGCGGGGAAAGGGTGTGCCCGGCCAGTGGCTGCCCGATGGGTTTCAGTCTCGGCCAGCTGCTCGGATCACCGGTGTCGTCCCGCGGCCGGCCGAGTGAATCCGGGTCGGTCGCCCACAGCCGTACTCCGCGGCCCGCATCGGCACTGGCCAGAATCCGGCGATCGGGTGAGAACGCCACCGCCCGCACCGCACCGGTATCGGTGTCGGCTTTGGCCAACGCCGGTTTTGCGCCGCCGTAGCACAGCCGCACGGTGAGCGCACCCGTCACCGGACCGGGCCCCGCGTCGCCCTCGGCACTCTGCTGGTCGCCCGCCGGGGCAGGGTCGGCCGACGTCACCTGGCGCAGGGGCACCGCGACACGTTCGGGCCGGGCGTCCACCTGGATGCTCAGATCGCGGGACGGCACGAGCAGCGGACCGAACGCCTCATCCCGCGCGGCGGCCGCTCTCGATGGGAGCCCATCCGCGGTGGCGCCCGAGATGGTGGCGCCCGAGGAAGCAGGGCTGGTGGGGCTGGTGGGGCCGGGGTGCTCATCGGTGGTCAGCCGGGGTGCGGCGAGGTCGGTCAGATCCCAGGCGAGGGTGGTGCCCAGGGAGTCGTCCGCGGTCAGGCTTCGTCCGTCGGCGGTGAACCGCAGGGCGGTGACGGGGCCGTGTAGTCCGATCAGGGGGCTGCCCACCGCGGCGGGTTCGTCGGCCCGCAGCAGCCACAGGCGCACCGAGGCGTCCGCGGCACCGGCGGCGAGCAGGATCTCGCCCCGATCGGTGCGGACGAACGCCAGCGCCGTCACCGGGGCACCGACGGTGATGACGCCGGTCGGGTCGGCGGCGAGGCTCTGCAGCAGGTTCTCCTGGCTGGCCAGGTCGGGATGGACAGCCGCGGCGGCCAGGGCCAGGCGCAGCGCCTTGACCCGGTCGGTGCCGCGGATGTCGTCCGCGGCGGTGAGCAGCGACCGCGCCAGGGTCGCGATGCGGGCCCGGTCGGCGCCACGCTGGGCGTTACGGGCGTAGGCGGTCTGCACGGCGGCGAGCGCGGCGGCCGTCAACGCCACCACCAACGCGATCGACAGCAGGCTGACCACCCGCCGCCGCCGCAACCGGACACGGCGGGCCTCGCTCTCGGCCCGCTGGTTACAGGCGGCGAGGAACTGGCGGCCGGCCCGGTTCAGGTTGACGACGGGTTCGGCGCCCTTGCCGAACTGGCCGTGCGCGCCCCACAGCACCGTGGTGGCCGCGGTGAGCCGGTCAGCCCCCCACAACGGTCCGCCGCGAGCCCAGGCGGCGGCGGCCCGTTCCACCTGGCCCTCGGTGAACAGTGCCGCCTCCCGTTCCCGAATCGCCGAGTCCAACGGCTGCCAGGCCGTCAGCAGCGCCTCATGGACCACCCCCACCGCGGTGGTGCCGAGGCTTTCCGCCGGGGTCGACAGCAACCGCTGGTCGACGAACACCCCGAACGCCGTCCGCAGCGCGTCCGAGGACAGTTCCCCGAAGTCGACGCGGCGCCGGGTGCGCCGTCCGGCCTCGTCGATCGTGGCGAGTTCGGCCATGCTGGCCAGAATCACCTCCCGCGGCAGGTGGGCCGCCGTCACCGCCTCCTCCAGCACCGCGTCGGCCCGGATGGTCAGCGCTCCGCGTACCCCGCCCAGCTGGTCATACCGCGCAGCCGAGAGCAGATCTCCCCGGGACAGCCCGCGGGCCAGCTCCTCCAGGGTGAACGCGAGCAGCGGCAGCGCCTCGCCGGCCTCGGTGTCCTCCACCATCCGGCTGACCAGCTCCGGAGCCACCCGCAGCCCCGCCACCCGCGCGGGCTCCGTGATCACCACGCTGAACATCTCGCGCGACAACGGACGCAGCGGGAACGCGTGCAGGTTCGCCCCTCGTAGTTCCGGCACGGCGAACCACTGGTCCTGAAACTCCGACCGCACCGCGACCACCACCCGAACGGCCCCCCCGAGCCCCTCCGAGAGCAACGTCGCGAACCGCGAGCGGGCCTGCGCCGGCGTCCGGGTGAACAGCTCCTCGCCCTGATCCACCACGATCAGCAACCGGTCGCGGGACGGACCCGAGCCCGCCGCCAACAGCTCCTCGGTGATCGACGCGAGCGCTCCCGGCTCCTCCCGCAGCCGCTGGTCGACCTCGGTGGCCGTCCACGGCACTCCCACCGAACCGGCGGCGTTCGCCAGCGCCAACGCCAGCTTGCGGGTCGGATCACGCCCCGGCACGAACGGCTCGGCCACCATCCACCCCGGCTCCTCGCTGAACCGTGCCGTCAGCCCCGCGCTGACCAGGGACGACTTCCCGCACCCCGACCCGCCGACGACCAGCAGCAGCCGACGGTCACTGAGCGCCCGCAACCGGTGCGCGAGCCGGCGCAGCTCGTCGTCGCGGCCGTAGAAGACCCGCGCCATGTCCCGGGTGAACGGTCGCAGCCCCGGAAACGGCGATCGCTCCCACACCCCCCGCCCGCCCGCCGCGTCAATCCGCCGCAGCGCCACATCCAGATCGGCGGCCCACTGCGGATTGTCGACGGCCACCGCGTACTGCCGGTCGTCCAACAACGGCGAGGAGGCCTCCGGCTGTGCCCGCAGCGGCACCAGCAGGCTGCCCACCTCGTGTGCTATTCCGATTTCGTACGCGCACCAGGGCGACGCGTTATAGGCATCGGTGAGCACACAGACAACCGCGTCGGCCGCCCGTAGCTCCTGATGCAGCCGTTCCTTCCAGAGATCACCCGGCGGGATGCCCTCCCGGATGTTGCGGGCGAGAAAAACCTGATGCTGACGTTCGGACAACCTCTGGTGGACCTCGTCGGCCAGCTCCCCGTCGGAGCCAGCGTGGCTGACGAAGATTCGCGCCACTCCACATCTCCAAGAATCGCTGTGCACAGATGATCCATCGCGCGTGGTGCCTGGGTGTCGGCTGTTCGGCTCGGTGCCTGCTGTCGGACCCCTGCCCCGCCTCTCGAGAATATGTGTACGGGACGTCCTTTTCCGTACGACCCTGTACGGGTCTTCCGCTCCCGCGCGGGTCCGTGCCGTCTCACCTCGGTCGCGTTCACCGCACGTACCCCTGGGAGTTACCGGTGGATGAACGTCCAACGGTTTCCTGTGGCCTCCCTGGTGACAGGAAAGTGAACATTGGACGGATGTCCCGGTCGATTTCCGGCCACTTGCCGACGCCCGCCAGAAATCCCCTGATGCCGAGGCTTGTTCGGTGACTGATGGCCCCGTTTTCCCAACAGCCCTCGGCATGTGGCCGCACAACCCTCGGCGCCGAGCCTGGCAGCCCTCGGCATCGCGACCGCGCCTCGTCCGGACCGGCGGGCGCCCTG
>NZ_CADCWS010000309.1 GCF_902806475.1 Candidatus Frankia nodulisporulans | reverse complement strand
CATCTGCTATCTTGCGACGTCCGGACTCTCAGCCGCCGCTGGTCGGGGGCGGATACGCACCCGCGACCCCGCCCACGATCCACGCGCCTGTCGGCATCGCCCTGCGGTACAACCGGAATGGGCCCCCTGCCCGGGAGGACCGAACCTGTCGAGAGGATCGTGCCCGTGACCTCGCCTTCTTCCCCCGCAACGGCCAGCGGGATCGCGTCCGGACCGCGCACACCCGGGTTCGGGGTGCATCTGGGATCGGTCAACCCCAAGGCATGGGTGGACGTCGCGGTCGAGGCCGACCGGCTCGGGTTCGAGTCGGTGTGGGTGCCCGAGCACGTGGTCGTGCCGATCGAGACGAGCGGGAGCCCGTTCGCCGGGTCGGACCATCCGCCGATCCCGCCGAACGTCCCGGTGCACGACGCCCTGGCGATGCTGAGCTTCATCGCGGCGAAGACCACCAGGATAAAAATCGGTACAAATGTGTTTAATATTGGACTTCGCCATCCTTTTCTCACCGCACGGGCGGCGACGACGGTGGACATCCTCTCCGGTGGCCGGCTGGCCCTCGGGGTCGGCGCGAGCTGGCTGCGGGCGGAGTGGGACGCACTCGGCCTCGACTTCGACACCCGCGGCGCACGGATCGACGAGACCCTCGACGTCCTGCGCCGACTGTGGACCGAGGAGGTCGTCGAGCATCACGGCCGGTTCTTCGACTTCGGTCCGGTCACGTTCGAACCGCGGCCGGTGCGCCCGAGCGGACCGACGCTGCACATCGGCGGGGACGGAGCCGCGGCACTGCGCCGAGCCGCCACGTACGGCACCGGCTGGATGCCGATGAACCACACCGCCGAGCAGCTACCGGCGTCCCTGGAGCGCCTGGCCGCCCTCGCCGAGCGCGCGGGACGCACCGACCCGCTGGAGGTCACCATCAGCGGCCAGGTGCGCCGACCCGAGGACATCGAGCCCTACGTCAAGGCCGGAGTGACCCGGATCATCGTCCAGCCGTGGGCTCGCTCCCGGGAGGCGATCGACGAAATGCGGCGCTTCGCGGCGGATGTCATCGTCCCGCTGGGTGCCGGCTGAACGGACCGGGGCGGCATCGTTTTGCACCAGGCCCGCCGAGGCACGCCCAGTGCCACCGAGACGGCTCGACCGTGCGCCCTCGACCGGTACTCTGAGCCGACGCTATCAATTCAGCACCGCCACAAAATCTGCATACATACAGTATTTTTGGAACTACCCGCAGTAAAGCGATGCAGGTCGCAGGAAACAAGCCGCTTTCTTGTTGCATCGTTATAGATGTCAGCACTAATTGCGGGAGTGACCTAATGCATTCTGTGGACCACGTCACCATCGTCGGCCCGTCGGACGGCGGCTTAGGCATAGAGCTGCCTCGTCAGGACCTACGGCACCGCGCCGAGCTCGCGGGCCGCACCGACCGGACGGGCGCTCGCGTACGAGCCGCTCTGCGCTGCGCGAACGGGCCGCTGCGCGCCCGCGTCCTCGCGCACACGCTCGACCTTCCGTCGTCCGAGGTCACCGCCGCCCTACGGCGGCTACAGGAACTCGGCGCCGCCACCTCACGGGACCGCAGGTGGACCGCCGTCATCGACGACTGAGCCGAACCCGGGGCGCCTGAGCCGAACCGGGACGACGATCCCGGCCGCTCGATCCCGGCCGCCCGATACCGAACCGCGATGCCCGAGGCGACGAGCCGGCCAACGAAGCTCCGGCTCGCCTCGACCCCGAACGACCCGCCGAGCACAGCACCGTCCTGGTCGAAGCACATTCGACGGACTCGGCCGACCACGGCCGGGTTTCCCCTGACGGGCGCCCCCGGCGGCGTCATTACGCGCGTCACATTATTGCGGTTTTATCAACGCCGAGCCGAGATGTTCCGTTGAAGACGAACTCACAGGTGATGGCGGTTTCGCCGTTCCGGCAGGTGTCCAAGCCCGGATTGGCCTCGATGTTGTCCGTATCCGGCCCACCATTGCGCATCTGAGCCGACGTGCAGGGGCCACTGTCCGGCGGCCCTGCGTTCACCTCGACCGGGGACGCTTGTCACCGAGGGACCACGGACCTTCGGAGGCAGCGTGGCACGGTCGTCGGTCATCGTCACCGGCGCGGCGTCGGGGATCGGACGCGCGTGCGTGCACCTGTTCACCGAGCGCGGCTGCGACGTGGTGGCTGTCGACAACGACAGGTCCCGCCTCGAGGATCTGGCCCGAGCCGCCCGGGCTGACGGGTTGGCCGGACCGGGCGAGCTCGTCACGCTGGTCGGGGACGTGTCCAGGCAGGAGACGGGCACGGCCATGGTGCGCGCGGCGCTGGAGCACTTCGGCCGCCTCGACATCGCGGTGCTCAACGCCGGGATCGGCGGCACCCTGCCCTGGGAGGACGAGGGCGCGATCGCCCGGCTCGACGAGATCCTGGCGGTCAACGTGCGCGGCGTCGCGATCGGCATCCGGTCGAGTGTGCCGGCGCTGCGGGCCGCCGGTGGTGGAGCGATCGTCGTGACGGCGTCCAGCGCGGGGCTCGCGGCCGACCCGGGCAACTGGGCCTACAACGCGTCCAAGGGCGCGGTGATCAATCTGGTCCGGGCGGCGGCACTTGATCTCGCCGCCGCGCACATCCGGGTCAACGCGATCGCCCCCGGCCTGACCGAGACACCGCTGATGGCCCGCCACCGCGACATCCCGGGGCTGGTCGAGGCGTCCAGCCGGCGCGTCCCGCTGCAACGCTGGGGGCTTGCCCGGGAGCAGGCCGCGGCCATCTGGTTCCTCGCGTCGGCCGACGCCGCCTACATCACCGGCGCCGTCCTGCCCGCGGACGGCGGCCTGACGGCGATGCACGGCGCCGTCCCCCCGCCACCCCTGGCCTGACGACCGACGGCCACACCTGGCCTGACGACCGCGGCTGGTGGCCGCACCAGCGGTGGCCTGCCACGGTGCAAGGGGGACGTGCAGGGCCGCACCTGATGGTTGCGCTCTTTGCGGGATCGGCCCAGCACGGTGTGATGTGTTCACCGGCGGACGCACAGACCGCGTCCCAGCTACCGAGGCGAGGAGGGCTCCTGGTGAGTACAACGGGATTCTCCTCCTGGGACTGCGGATTCCGCCGAGGGTTGCTGCCCCGCTCGCATTCGATCCCCCATCGCGGTGGGCGGATCGCCACGCGGGCGTGTATGGGCGGTGAGGCACACCGGGAGAGGACCGCACGCATCGCAATCCCAGGTCCTCTCCCGGACCCTGTTCCCACGACCAACCCCGCACCATCCGACCCGCGGACGACCGACCCGCGGACGACCGACCCGCGGACGACCGGCCAGCACACGACCGGCCAGCACACGGCGGTGCGGGCCGCCGCCGGGGCGTTGCTGTACTGGCGACGGCCGGCCTGCGCTCCCGGGCTGCGGTTCACCTGCCGCGACAACACTGTGATCATCCGCTACCGGTACGCCGGTCGGACATGCGAACTGCGGATGCCCCACGGGCTCTGGTCGCAGTTCGTCGACGACGTCCGGCGGGGACGGTTCGATCTGCTCGCCGTCGCCGACGGGGAGAACGGCTGGACGTCGTGGAGTCTGGGCCACGGTCAGGTCGCCCGCGGCCTGCCCGACGAAGTGATCATCCGGGTCGGCGCACGGCAGGACGAGCAGCGGGAGCGTCGGCTGCCCACGACGATCTGGGAGTTGATCCTCGTCGCGGTGCGGGCGCACGCCATCGACAACCTCGACGCGCCGACACCCGTCCGACCAGGTGATCATCGGCCGTCCGGCTTCCTGCTCCTGCACGGCAGCGCCCTGCGCCCGACGACCCGACCACGCACCGACGGCCAGGACCGGCAGCCAGGCGACTAGCCGGTTCGACACACGGCCCGGCGCGGTCCGCGGAGGGCTGACCGCGTCGGGTCCCCGCACCCGATCCCCGCCCCTTGACCACCGGTCACCAGCCACCGACCACCAGCCACCGGCTGGTTTCAGACCAGGCGCCCCTGCGACGGGGACGCCTCAGCCCGACGGGCCGCTCGCCGCCCCCCACCCCATCGGCGAGTGGCCCGTCGGATGTTCGTGGCACCGCGCGCCGCCCGTTCGGGCCGGCCGACGGGTGCACCTAGGAGCCGGCGGCGACCGGTGGGCGTGCCCATCCGGGCATACCCCGCTGGCCAGCGAATTCAGTGTGATGCGCGCCAGGGGCCGGTTCCCCCCGGGTGCACCGGGGTGTTCCCACGGGGGTGCCCACGGCGGGCTCGAACCGCCCCCACCGGACGGTTCTCGCGCGCCATCGGCCGCTGTACCACGGGTCACATCGGCGCCCCGCGCGGCGTCAGCGGTGACATTCCGATGGACCGGGAAGCA
>NZ_CADCWS010000308.1 GCF_902806475.1 Candidatus Frankia nodulisporulans | reverse complement strand
GAACTGACCGACCAGGTGGAACTCGACGAGGCCGTCGCCGAGGCGATCGAGGAGTCCGGCGGCCCCCGCGCCACAGCGCTGTCGGCCGGGGTCGTGATCGGAGGCTGATCGCTGTTCCGTCGGCGGACCGGCCCGCTCCGGCCTGGTTTGCCCGCTGTCTTCTCGCTTCGCCTGCTCCGGTGGCGAAGCGGGTGGACGCGAAGGGCGGTACTCGCCCGAAGCGGTTCGGGCGAGTACCGCCCTTCGTCACGCCGCAGGCGTCACGATTGTGGGGCGGTCAGCTTCCGGAGATGCTGATGGCCTCGGTCGGGCAGCACTCGACCGCTTCCTGAAGGTCGTCCGCCCGCGAGTCGTCCGGCTCCTCGTTCAGCAGGTAAAGGTAGCCATCATCGCGGATCTCGAAGATGTCCGGCACGAGCCGGACACACGTGCCGCTGCTTGCACAGCGGTCGAAATCGACGTTCACGCGCATCGGCGAACCTCCCGTACTGCTTCCAGAATGTCGTGGTCGTGTGGACCATACCGCTGAGGTGCGCCACGCAACAGTGACGTGCCTGCTCTGGACTCGGCAGCCGGACGGCGGCTTCGCCGCGCAGGTCAGGAGCTCTTGATCGCCGAGATGTCCAGCTCGATCTTGATCTTGTCGCTGAGCAGGACGCCGCCGGTCTCCAGGGCCGCGTTGAAGGAGATACCGAACTCCTTGCGACTGATCGACGTGGTCGCGGTGAAGCCCGCGCGGGTGTTGCCGAACGGGTCCTTGGAGCTGCCCTCGAACGTCACGGCGAGGTCGACCGAGCTGGTGACGCCGTGGATCGTGAGCTGGCCGGTCAGGACGTACTCGTCCTCGCCCTTGCCGGCGGTCGCGCCGGTGCTGACGAAGGTGATCGTCGGGTAGGTGGCCACGTCGAGCAGGTCCGCCGACTTCACGTGACCGTCCCGGTCCGGCACACCGGTGTCGAACGAGGCGGTCTGGATCGTCACGGACGCGCTGGAGGCGGTCGGGTCGACCGCGTCGAGCTGCAGGGTGCCCTCGACCTCCTTGAACTGCCCGCGCACGGTGGTGACCATCGCGTGGCGGGCGGAGAACCCGATGCGGGTGTGGGCCGGGTCGAGCGTCCAGGCGCCGGTCAGGTCGATCACGGTGGGAGCTGGGGCGGTCATCGCGTCCTCCTGGGTGTGCCGCCAGCGGACTGACCTTCCACAGGTGGGTCGGTCACCGTGATCTGGCGGTCGCTGTCGGCCAAATTTGATTGCGTATGCAACTTACAGCCTGGGTCAACGCGTGTTCCCGGCGCATATTCCGTCGGGCGGATGAACACCGCAAGACAAGCGGTACGGCCTGTGGACAACGTTGGACCGTCCACAGATCGAGGTCGGGGACTGCCGGCCGGGCGCCGTGCGATCTACGGTTTCGCCCATGGTCACCACCACCCCTGGCCCCGGGTGCCCAGCCGCTGCTCGCCCCCCGGCCCGGTCCGGGCCCCGGCCCCGGTCCGTAGCCGCGCGGGCTGCGCCCACCGCGCCGGTGCCCCCGGCCGCTCCGCTCCCGCCTGATCCGCGTCCGCTCGGTCCGCCTCCGCCTGGTCCGCCTCCGCCTGATCCGTCTCCGCCTGATCCGTCTCCGCCTGATCCGTCTCCGCCCGCCGTATCCGTGCCGTCCGCCGCCGCGACGCTGCCTCCCACGCCGGTCCCACCGCCGCCTGAGCCCGGGGCGTTCGTGCCCACGTGCCGGGTGCGGGCGGGCAGGTTCGCCACCGAGCCGCTTCGTGCCGATGGTCGGGAGCAGCGAGGCCGACAGCGATCATTCGATCCGGGTGACGCCGGCGAGCCGGAGCGGGACGCCTGGGCGGGCGATGATCTGCTTCTCGACTGGTCCACCGACTGGGACGCCGCCGAGGGCCCGTCCGGCGCCGGACGGCGGCCCCCCGCGTTCGGGGGAGAGCGTCCACGGGGCCAGGGCGACCTGGCCGCCGGCCGCGCTGACCTCGAGGAGGATTTCGATCCCGATGATGTCGGCGATCCGGCTGGTTTCGGCGGTCCGGCTGACCCCGAGGATCGGCCTGGTGCGGCGTCCGGTGCGCCCCCGGCGGGTCGTGCGCGGCTGATACGGGCTCGGGTCGCAGACCGGCTCCCGCTGGCGCTGCGCTCGGCGGTGGTGGCACCGGCGGCGAGTGCCGCGCTCGTGCTGGCGCTGGTCGCGCTCGGGGCGGCGGCCGTGGCGACCTGGCTCGCCTGGCAGCATCGCCCGGTGCCGGTGAGCGCACCCCCGGCGAGCTCCTCGGCGGTGATCGCGGCCGTCTCGCCCGGAGCCACCGCCCCCGAGAGCGTGACGGACTCGGGCGGCGCCACCACCGGCGTCGCCGGGTCCGCCGCGGCCCGCCCGGCTGGCGGCACCGGCGCGCCGCCTGGTGAGGTGGTGGTCGATGTCGCGGGCCGGGTGCGCAATCCAGGAGTCGTCCGGCTGCCGGCGGGCTCACGTGTCGTCGACGCGCTCGAGCGGGCCGGCGGGGCGCTGCCCGGCGTCGACACCACCGGCGTCGCGCTCGCCCGGCTGCTCGTCGACGGCGAGCAGGTGCTGGTGGACGGCCAGCCCGGGCCGCCATCGCAGGCGCCGCCCGCCGGTACCGGCGCCGCGGCGGGGGCCGGCGGCGGGGGCGGCGGCAGCCCGCTGGATCTCAACAGCGCCTCCGCCGAGCAGCTGGACGCGCTGCCCGGGGTCGGTCCGGTGCTCGCGCAGCGGATCGTGCAGTGGCGGGCCGAACACGGCCACTTCGGCTCGCCCCAGCAACTGGGGGAGGTCACCGGGGTCGGCGACAAGCGTCTCGCGGATCTGCTTCCCCTGATCAGGGTCTGAGCGCGTGGTCTCCGTCGGCCTGGAGACGGGACTCGCGCTGGCACAGCGGCCGTCCTCGACGCCACCGGTCCTTGACGCGTGCCTGATCACGCCGGCTGTGGCCGCCTGGGGCGGTGCCGCCCTGGCGGTGGGAACGACCCTGCCGGACGCGGTCCTGCTGGCCGCCGCCGCGGTCGTGCTCACCGTGCCGCTCGCGCTGGCCGCCTGGCGCCGGCACCGCCGGCGTCGTCGAAGCCCGGTGCGGCTGGCCGCGGGTCCGGCGCTCGCCGCGGTGGCGGTGTCGTTCCTGGCCGCGGGCCTGCTCGCCGGCGGTCTTGCGACCCGGCCGGGTGACCGAGGGCCCCTGGCCGATCTGGTGGACCGGCAGGCGACGGTCACCGCACGGGTCGTCGTCACCGACGATCCACGGCGGCTCGCCGCCGCGACGGGCGGCCCGGGTGACCGAGGCGGGCCGGCCTTCACCGTGCCGGCCCGGCTGGAACGGGTGGACGCCGGCCTCGTCCACCTGCGTGGGCAGGCCCGGGTGGTGCTGCTGGTGCGTGGCGCGCACTGGGGCGACCTGCTGCCCAGCCAGCACCTCGAGGTGCGGGGCCGGCTCTCCCCACCGAGGCGCGATCCCACCGTCGCCGCGGCGATGCTGGTCCGCGATGCCTCTCCCCGACCGCGGGGCGAGCCGAGCTGGCCGCAACGGACGGCCGGTCGGCTGCGCTCGGGCCTGCGCGCGGCGGCCTCGGGCCTGCCACAGCCACGCCGCGGCCTGCTGCCGGCCCTCGTCGACGGTGATGTCAGCGCCCTCGACGAAGGCCTGCGCGACGACTTCCGGGCCGCCGGCCTGACCCATCTGACGGCCGTCAGCGGCGGCAATGTGGCCGTCGTGACCGCCACGGCGCTGCTGGTCGCCGGGTGGGCCGGGCGCGGGGCGCGGGGCCGGGCGGTGCTCGCCGCCGGCACCCTGCTCGCCTTCGTGGTGCTGGCGCGACCGTCGCCCAGTGTCCTGCGCGCCGGGGTGATGGGCCTGATCGGCCTGGCCGCGTTCGCCGGCGGACGGCCCAGGGCGGCGCTGGCCGCCCTCGCGGCGAGCGTGACGGTGCTCGTGCTCGTCTGGCCGACGCTCGCCGTCTCCGTCGGGTTCGCGCTGTCCGTCCAGGCCACCGCTGGAATGATCATTCTGGCGCCCGGGTGGCATGCCGGTCTCGCCCGCCGTCTGCACCCGCGGCTCGCGGAGCCGATCGCGGTCGCGGCCGCCGCGCAGATCGCCTGCACCCCGGTGATCGCCTGGATCGGTGGTGGCGTCAGCCTGATCGCCATCCCGGCGAACCTGGTGGCCGCCCCGGCCGTCCCGGCGGCGACGGTGCTGGGGGTGCTGACCCTGCTGGTCGCCGCGGTGGCACCGGCCCCGGCCCGCCTGCTCGCCCACGCCGCCGATCTGCCCTGCTGGTGGCTGGTGACGGTGGCCCGCACCGCCGCGGGGCTGCCCGCCGCCACGGTGCGCTGGCCCGAAGGGCTGCTCGGC
>NZ_CADCWS010000307.1 GCF_902806475.1 Candidatus Frankia nodulisporulans | reverse complement strand
ACCTGACCAGTTACCCGACGTCGAGGTTCCGCTTCGACCGCGCGGAACGTGCGCGGGCACCCGGGTGAGATCCGTTCTGGAACGGCGGGTGGCCGGCTCCCCGCTTCTTGCGGAGCCGGCCACCGACACCGTTCGGATGTGGCTGCTCTTCGGCAACCTGCGCTATGCGGGATCCTGGGCGTTGATGATTCGTGTCGCCTCGGCATCGGTCAGGTCGTAGTGCAGGAAGTCGTGATAGAACGTCTTCGTTTTCTGGACGATGTTCAGATCGGTGAACAGGTCGGGGTTCAGGGTCCTGGCTGCCCACTGGATCTGCAGTGCGCCCTCGACGCCGTACCGGTCCCAGAGGAAGACGCCGGATGGGTTGATGTAGGCCCGGTGGTTGCGCAGTGCCGGCTCGTTGGCCCAGAACGGATCGGTGGCCAGCTTGTCCAGTGTCTGCTGCCCGGTGTCGTTGCCGGCGATCGTGCTGCTGGCGAAAACGATCACGTCGGGGCTCCAGCTGGCGATCTGCTCCTTGGTCACCTGCTTGCCGTTGCCGCTGATCTGGGCGGCGTTGCGGCCTCCGGCCAGGGTGATCCAGTCATCGATGATGGTGTTGGTGCCGTCGACGGTCAGCGGGTTCAGTTGCCCCGCCCGGAGCGGGTGACTCCGAGCCCGGCAGCACCAGCGCCGCCACCCCCGCCGCCCAGGGGTGGTGCTGGGTCGCCTGCACAAGCCAGCGGCGTCGCAAGGCGTGGATGGCGAGGATGATCGAAGATCCACGAGATGCGCCGTAGCGATCCGTCGATGAGCCCAGTCGTCCCGGCGGGGCGACCTTGTCAGCCTCGGCCTCAGTCGAAGGCAGCTGCCCGCTGGGGCGTGGGGATGCGCTCGAGTTTGGTCCATCCGCGCCAGCCGCGTTCCTCCAGTAGCTCGAGGAGTCGAGGGGCGATCCGCACCGAGGCCAGGAAAACGGCATCGAGGAGCTGCGCGAGCTCGTCGGGCATGGCCTCCTGGTAGCCCTCCGGTCCCTCTCCCTCTCCGTCAGCCTCGATGAGGGCGACGAGCTGGTCACTCATGGTCGCGACGCGTGGGTCGTCCGGCTCCCAGTCCGCGGCGTGGACCAGATCGCGGTAGAACTGGAGGGTCGCCGGATCGTCGAGTTGCTGCTGCTTGGCCTTCATGTAGAAGGGCATGTGCTCCGGGAGCTGGGCGGCGATCAGGATCCAGGCGTCCCGCTCGCCTTCGACCATCCGGTCCGGCAGTCCGAGCGCGCGCATCCGGTCCAGGTAGGCCACCGCCTCCGGTGGTAATGCCAGGCTGTCCCCGGCCGCCAGCCGCGCGATCCGCGCGCGGTGTCGTTGGAGCTGTCTGATCTCCGCGCGCAGGCGCCGGTCGATGTCGGTGACGGCCGCGCCGAACTCCTGCTCGCCCGCGGCCAACAGTGCGCGCACGCGCGCGAGTGGCACACCGGCTTCGGCGAGGGTGCGGATGCGGACGAGCTCGACGACGGCGTGGGAATCGTAGCGCCGGTAACCGGAATGGTCGCGCTCCGGTTCCGGCAGCAGGCCCTTGGCATGGTAGTGCCGCACCGCGCGCACGGTGACGCCGGCGTACGACGCCAGCTGGCTGATCGTGAGCACCGTCCCAGTCTCCTATGTCGCGGGCACGCGCAGGAACAGCCGGCGCGACCAGAGGTAGCCGGCCAGCGCGATCAGGGCGGACCAGCCGAGCGCGAACCACAGGTCGGAGTCCGTGTGCGCCCCCGTCACGAGCGCCCGGAGAGTGTTGATCATCGGGGTGAACGGCTGATGCTCCGCGAACTGGCGCAGCCCGGCCGGCATCGCGTCGGTCGGCACGAAGCTGCTGCTGACGAACGGCAGGATCATCAGGAACAGCGGGGTGTTGCTGGCCGTCTCGACGCTGTCCGCTGCCAGACCCATGCCGACGGTCAGCCAGGTGAGCGAGAACGCGATGAGCATCAGCAGCCCGACCGCGCCGAGCCAGCCGAGCGGACCCGCGTCGCCGCGGAACCCGAGTCCGAACGCGAACGCCGCCACGATCACCACGGCGCATCCGGTCCTGATGACGGCGCCCAGCACGTGGCCGGTGAGCACCGACAGCCGGGCGATGTTCATCGTGCGGAACCGGGCGATGATCCCGGTGGTCATGTCGGTCGCGGTCGAGATCGCGGTGCCGAGCGCGACACTGGTGACAGTCAGGAACAGAATGCCCGGCGTGATGAACACCAGGTAGTCCCCGCGGTCTCCGCCACCGTCCTGGCCCGGCAGGCCGGCGCCGAGAGTCCCGCCGAACACGTACACGAACAGCAGCAGGAACAGGATCGGCTGCGCGATCAGCATGATCGAAAGCGATGGATAGCGGCGGACGTGCAGCAGGTTGCGCTTCAGCATCGTCGCCGAGTCACGGACGGTGTGGGCGGTGCTCATGCGGGGACCTCCTCGGCTGCGGGCGCCTCGGCCGCGCGGCCGGTGAGCGCGAGGAACACGTCGTCGAGGTCGGCGGCCCCGACCGTCAGGCCGGCCACGGCGGCGTCGTCGAGGCCGTGGAGCACACGGCGCAGCCCGGCGATGCTGCCGTCGCCGGGTATCTGCAGGGTGAGCGTCTCGGCATCGGTGGATGCCTGCGGATGCGCCGCCGATGCGACGGACAGCCCCGCCGCATCGGTGAACTGCACCGACACGTGCCCGCCGGGCACCCGACGCTTCAGTTCGGCGGCCGTGCCCTCGGCGACCAGGCGGCCCCGGTCGAGGACCCCGATCCGGTCGGCCAGCTGATCGGCCTCCTCGAGGTACTGCGTCGTCAGCAGTACCGTCACGCCGTCGGCGACCTGTTCGCGCACGATCGCCCACAGGTCGCGACGGCTGCGCGGGTCAAGACCGGCCGTCGGCTCGTCCAGGAAGATCAGCCGGGGCCGGGCGATGAGCGTCATCGCCAGGTCGAGGCGCCGTTTCATGCCGCCCGAGTAGGTCTGCGCCCGCCGGTCGGCCGCGTCGACCAGGTCGAAGCGTGCCAGCATCACGGTGACGGCGGTTGTCGCGGTCGCCCGGTCCAGGTGTGCCAGGTCGGCCATCAGCCGCAGGTTCTCGCGGCCGGTGAGCAGCTCGTCGATCGCCGAGAACTGCCCGGTGACACCGATCGCGGCGCGCGCCCCGGCAGGCTCGCGTCGTACGTCGAAGCCGGCGACGCGGATCTCGCCGTCATCCGGGGCCAGCAGCGTGGAGAGGATGTTGACGACGGTCGTCTTGCCGGCGCCGTTGGGCCCCAGGAGCGCGTAGACGGTGCCCGGAGCGACGGTCAGGTCGAGGCCGTCCAGCACGGTGTGGTCACCGTAGGACTTGGTGAGTCCGAAGACCTCGATAGCAGGTCTGGTAGCGGTCATGCCGCGATGCTGGAGGCCTGACGCAGGGTCAGGGTCAAGCCCCGGTTGGTCCCCCGCTCAGTCGAGGGCGGCGGCGTGGGCCAGCAGGTCGGCCCGCACGGTCGGCAGCAGGTGGTAGCCGCGCAGCGCCGGGTCATCAGCCAGCGCGTCGACGAGCGGCAGCGCGATGGCCGGCCCGTCGGCCATCGACGCCCCTCCAGCAGCTCGACCAGGCCGGCCTCCAGACCGAGGCCGGCCAGCAGCAACCCGATCCGATGCCGTGGCAGCCGTAACCGGATGAGCAGGCCTGCCCCGCCGAGCGCGATCGCGTTGAGGGGCCAGAACGCGGTGTCGACGGCGGGCTCCAGCCCGGCCGACAGCGGCGGCGAAACCTGCGGCCTCTGTGGATCAGCTGAACTCGGGCACCTGCTCGTCGAATCCGAGCGGGGTTGTTCTGGCGTTGACCCGCAGATTCAGAACGGCTGCCCGGTCAGCGGCCAGGTCACGCGGCTTTCGAGAACGTCGGCTCATGCGCTGGTAACGATGTGGCGGCGGGCCGAACGGGTCGGCTCGCCGCCTGCCCGTATGACATGTCAGCGCCGGTCGTCGCGGGAGGCGAACTCGTCGGGAATCCAGGCCGGCGCACGCTTGTCCATGAAGGCGCGCATGCCCTCCCGAGGTTCGGGGGAGTGCTGCAGGCCCCAGAACATCGTCGGGTAGTCGATCGGCCAGTAGTGCTCGCCGAGCATGCGCTTGACGTGCATCCGGGTGTCCGGAGCGGTCTGCACGATCTCCCGGACGGCCTAGACCGCCGCGTCCCGCAGCTGCTCGTGCGGCACGACCCGGCTGATCACGCCGAGGCGCTGCGCCTCGGTGGCGTCGAACCGGCGGGCCGACAGCATCAGGTCACGTGCCACCGCGACGTCGACATGGGCGGGCAGAACGGCGGCGTAGGTCGCGTCGATGATGCCCCGCAGCAGCTCCGGAACCCGAAACGTCGCCCGGT
>NZ_CADCWS010000306.1 GCF_902806475.1 Candidatus Frankia nodulisporulans | reverse complement strand
TTAACCTACGGCCATTGGGCCAGGGGTAGGAACCGGCCCGGCCAGGACCGTGCTTTTCGCCTGGTGGTCAACCTGTCAGGTGAACCACCGTTCGAAGGTCGGTGCTACCGTAACGCCGGCCACACCCCGGGCATAACGCGGGTCAGTGTCGCCGATCATGTGCGACCGGACCGCGCGGTGCACGGCCACCGAGCATTGCCGTACCACCTTCGAGATTGCCCCGCCGGTATTACCTCCCGCCAGTGATACGCCGGTCGGCCTGAGCTCCCTCGGCCGTCCTCCCTGTTGCCGGGGGATTTCCGGACACTGATTGCCCCGGGTCGGCGGACCCCACTTGTTACCTCCCTCAAACGGGGGTATTTCAGGTTCGGGCTGGTCGTGCGGGTCTAGCGTCGAAATGCGACCCGGGATGTTTCATGTCGCGCCGCGCTGCTCGTCGGCGCAGCGATCGGCGACGGTGTCTGAACCGCACCGCCCACGAGGACATCCACGGAGGCGGGGCCGCTCGAAGGGAGCGTCATGCCGTTGTTCGCCGATTCCGCGTCGCAACGCGAACCCCGAGCCGATCGGGAGACCACCGATCGGGAGGCGTCCGCGCCGGTGACGCGTTCGCCTGTCGCGGACGGCATGGCGCCGGACCACGCGTCCATCCACACCGAGCCCCTCGTCATCCCCGAACCGTCCGGGCAGGCACAGCCGTCCGGACGGGCACAGCAGCCGGGGCGGATCGAGGCGTCCGGGGTGACGGGACGGACCGTGCCGGTCAGGCGACTGGGCCAGACCGGCCGCGGCGGGCGGATGGGACGGGCGGCCCGAGGCGGCCACACCTCCCCGGAACGGGTCATGGCGACCATGGCCACGATGGCGGGTGTGCCGGTCCGGCGGCGTTCCATGTTCACGATGGCGGCGGATATCGCGGTCCTGCACCGTGGTCGGCTGCTGGCCGCCGCCTGCCTGCTGGTCGTGGTGCTGCTGCCGTGGAACGCCGGCGTCTACCACCAGTTGGCCACCGGCGGTTTCTACGCGAAGTCCGACCCGTCCACCCGCGCCGAGCAGCTGCTGGACGAGGAGTTCCCGGACGCGCCGCCGAACATCGGCGTCCTGGTCACCGCCGAGGAGGGTATCGACGGGCCGACCCCGGACCATCTCGGCCGGGAGCTCACCGGGCAGATCGCCGCCGAGCAGGACGTCACCTCGGTCGCCTCCTACTGGTCGGGCAACGGGATCTCCGGTAATCCACTGCTGCGCTCCAGGGCCGGCCGGTCGGCGTTGATCGTGTTCCGCCTCACCGGCGCCGAGGACCATATCCAGGATCGCCTCGATGCGCTGCACAAGCGGTACGCGCACACCGGCCCCGGTGTCCAGGTGCGGTTCGGGGGTGCCCCCGCCGTCATGCGTGATGTCACCGAGCACAGCCGGGCCGACCTTGAGCGCGGCGAACTGTCGGCGGCGCCGCTGGTGTTCCTGGTGCTGCTCTACGCGTTCGGGACGGTCGCGGCGGCGCTGCTGCCGGTGCTCGTCGGCGTGGTCGCGGTGGTGTCCAGTCTTGCCCTGCTGCGGCTGGCGGGGACGGTCACCGACATCTCGGTGTTCTCGGTGAACCTGACGACGGCGCTGGGCTTCGGGCTCGCCGTCGACTACAGCCTGTTCATCCTGAGACGGTTTCGAGAGGAACAGGCCAGAGGTCTGTTCCCCGGCGCGGCGCTGCGGCGCACCCTGGAGACCGCCGGACGCACGGTGTTCTTCTCCGGGATGACGGTGGCGCTGTCGCTGACCGCCGCGCTCGCCTTCCCGCTGGACTACCTGCGTTCGTTCGCCTTCGCCGGTGGCATCGTCGTCATCACCTCCGAGGTCGCGGCACTGCTGGTGCTGCCGGCCGCGTTGATGGTGCTCGGCGACCGACTCGACCGCGGCGACATCCGCGCGATGATCGCCCGCTCCGGCTTCGCCCGGCGGCGCCGGGCCCGCCGCCTGGCCCGAGCGCAGGGCCAGGGCCAGGGCCGGCACGCCAGCGGGCCGGCGGAGCTGTCCGGGGCCGGCCGTGGCTGGACGGCGCTGGCCCGGCGGGTGCTGGCCCGACCGGTGGTCTTCGGTGGGGCGGCGGTGCTGATCCTGTTGCTGTGCGCGCTGCCGTTGCGCGGTCTGAACCTGTCCCTCGCCGACGACACGGTGTTGCCCGCGGCCTCCGAATCCCATGTCGTCAACGACGCGATGCGCACCGAGTTCGTGGCCTGCCTGCCCTGTCAGATCCCGGTCGTCGTGCCCGGGCTGGACGCCCGCGACCCGGCCAACGCGGCGAAGCTCTCCGACTACGCCCGGCGGCTGTCCGCCCTGCCCGGTGTCGCCCGGATCGACACCGTCACCGGCGCGTTCATGCAGGGCAAGATGGTCACGGCCGCGGCGCCCACCGCCCAGGTGGGCTATGTCGGCATCCACGGTGGCGCGTGGCTGTCGGTGTGGCAGACCGACACGTCCCCGGTCTCCGACGGGGCCCGGACGCTCGTGCGCGCGATCCAGGCGACACCCGCCCCCTTCGCGACCCTGAGGGGTGGCCTCGCGCCGCACTTCCTCGACACCTCGCGCACGATCCTGCGCAGCCTGCCCGCCGCGTTCGCCATCGTGATGGTCGCGACGTTCGTCCTGTTGTTCCTGTTCACCGGCAGCCTGCTGCTCCCGATCAAGGCGATGCTGCTCAACACGCTGAACCTGGCGGCCACCATCGGACTGCTGACGTTCATCTTCCAGGACGGCCATCTGCGCTGGCTGGTCGGTGACTTCCAGGTGTCCGGGTCGTTGGAGATGACCAGTCCGGTACTCATGTTCTTCATCGCGTTCGGGCTGAGTATGGATTACGAGATCTTCCTGCTCGCCCGCATCCGGGAGGAGTACCAGCGCACCGACGACAACACCGAGGCCGTCGCCGTCGGCCTCGGTGCCACCGGCCCACTGATCACCAGCGTCGCCCTGGCCCTGGTCGTGGTGATGGTGGCCCTGTCCACCTCGCACATCAGCATGATCAAACTGGTCGGGGTGGGCCTCACCATCGCCATCACCCTGGACGTGACCGTCGTGCGCGCGATCCTGGTCCCGGCGTTCATGGCCCTGGCCGGCAAGTACAACTGGTGGGCCCCGCCCCCCTGCGCCGCCTGCACGACCGCTTCGGCCTGCGTGAGAACGCCGACGAGCCCCGCGGACGCCCCTACGACACCCCCGCGCCGACGTCCGGCCCCCACGGAGCCTCCCTCGCCTTCGGGATGCCCGGCGCCTCCGTACCCGCCGGCCCGCCCGGCCTCGCCGCCCCGCGTCCCGTTGGCGGCCGCGTCCGCGGCGAGGCGCGCCGCCGGGCCCCCTACGGCCTGCCCGCGGACACCGTCCGCAGCCGCAACCACACCGAGGACGGGCCCACCCACCCGGCCGCGGCGGCATCCTCGGGCGGGCCGGTCGCTCTTCCCGCGCTGTCCGCTGGTCGAGTGACGTCCGCCCTTCCCGTGGCGTCCGCTGGTCCTGCGATCTCGGCCGGTCCCACGACCGGGGCGGGTATCACTGTCGGTGACGGGTCTCAGGTTGGTGCGCCCGGTGTCGGGTCAGCCACCGGAATCGGTCGGGCTCCCGGCGGGGTCCGTGGCCAGAACGAGGTCGGGACGACCGACGCCGGACGGTGGCCGCGCGGCGATTCCGCCGTTGGCCGCTATGTGGCGGTGGGCGATCCCAGAGCGGGTGGTCGCCGGGAGCGCGGCGGTACCCGACCGACGATGGAGATCAACTACCGGCGGCGTCGCCGGCAGCCACCGATGGGCGGTCCGTCCACCCGGGACGGCTCCCCGACCTGGCATTTTCACCCGTGTCCAGACGGCGACGGCGAAGCCGCGCCACCTCCGGCGATCACCGGTGCCCGAGGCTTCATCTTCGAGCAGTCCGGCGCCCCCGGCCACCCTGGTGCCCCCGCGTTGCCCGGCACCGACCCCCGCCTGATCATCGAGGCGGACTCGTACAGCTAGCCCGCCGTCCACGAAGGTTTCCGGCCGCGGTGCGGCGGCCGTGAGCACACGACTGTCGCTCAGGCCGCGTGTGGAGAGGACATCCGCCGCGGGCCCGGACATGGCCCGGCAAGAGGATGCCCGGACAGAGGTGTCACGGAAAGTGACCATGGTCGACGGGCGGCGCCGCGCGAAGGTGTGACGTGCGAAGGCCTGGCTACCGAGTGCCGTCGCCGAAAGCGAGCGACTCGGTGACGTAGCGTGCCCACTTTCCATCCTGTGGCTCGGAGGATGCATCGTGGCTGATCTGTCCATCGGTTCGAACCGGTCTGGGTTGAGTCGTCGGGCCGCACTACGTCTCGCCGGTGCCGGAACCGGTGGGATGCTCGCCGCCACGTTCGGCCTGGTGCCCACTCGGG
>NZ_CADCWS010000305.1 GCF_902806475.1 Candidatus Frankia nodulisporulans | reverse complement strand
GTCGTGGGCGAGCAGCGCCACCGCCGCCGCACCGCCGAGGCTGTGGCCGACGGCGGCGATCCGGGTCGCGTCGATGGTCGTCGAGGCGCGCCACGCCGGACGCGGGCCGATCAGACGATCCAGGACGAACGAGAGATCGACGGTGCGTGTGCGCACCGCGGCGTCGAAGTCGGACACGTCCCGCAGGCGGTCGCAGGCCACGCAGGTCAGCATCCGGTCGCCGGTGAACAGGGTGCCGACCGACTCGTAGGCGTGGTCGACGGTGGCCGCGACATAGCCGCGGCTGGCGAACTGCTCGGCCAGGCCGGTCAGCGACCGGCGGCCCACCCCCAGCCCCGGGGAGAGCAGTACCAGCGGGTGGCGTCCGCCGAGGGGACGCACGCCGGTGCGGCTCGCGATCGTCGTCGCGGCGATGTCGGTGGCCGACAGGACGCCGTCCAGCCCGAGCGAGGCCAGGTACAACCGGATCTCGGCCGGGTCGGCGTACCGGGCCGGGCCGCCGCGCCCCGCCCCGGGGCTGGCCGGGGCGGCCGCCGGGTAGTAGACGTCGACCATCAGTTCCCGGGGGCGTGTCGGCACCCACGGGTCGTGGCGGGCGGTGTCCACCAGGTGCAGCGTGTCCCGTCCGACCGCGAACGTCCCCGTCGGAGGCGGCAGTGCCAGCCGGGCCGCGGCCGTCGACGAGGCCGACCTGGCCGCCGGAACCCCCGAGGTGGTCGAGGTGGCCGGAGCCCCTGAGGTCGCCGGGACCCCCGTGGTGGTCGTGGTGGTCGTGGGCGACGTCGGTCTGGTGGCGGCGGTCGCGCTCGGCCCCACCACCAGCACGGTCGCCGTCGCCACGACCGCCAGCACCGCTGTCATCAACCGATCTCGCACCGTCACGACTATCACCCTAGGTGAATCGTCGCGTACGCAGAGGCGAATGCATGGTCCGGCATCCGACATCGCGGCCAGACCGCGACCCACCCCCGACCCCGATGGTGATGTTTGCGGTGATTCGCGGGTGAAGGAGGAAGGAAAGGGTCACAGGGCGGTGATGGTGGTGGGAGCGCGTTCGGCGCGACTGAGTGCGCGCAGCAGCGCGACCGGCCCGTGGCGGCGGGTGGCGACCCGGGCCAGCAGGGCGATGACCAGGTCGGTCGCGGCCTCGGGCAGCGGCGGGGTGGGCAGGTCGAGACTGACGGCGAGGTCGTCGGCGTGGACGGCCAGTTCGAGGATGCGGGTGGTCAGCAGGTCGTCGACGGTCAGCGGTGGCGCGGACGTGCGCATCGCCACCAGCCGGGTGCCGTCGAGGGTCGCCATCCTCGTCCGGAGCTGGGTGAGGGTGGCGTCGACCTGGGCGGCGAGGGCGGCCGGGCCGTCCGCGGCGGTCTGCTCGCCGATAGTGCGCAGACCGGTGTTGAGGTCACCGTCCAGGGGCGCGCCGACCCACGCCGCCGCCGTGTAGTACTCCACCAGCGAGAGTGCCGGCCCGTCCGGTTCGGCGGCGTCCAGACGCCCCGGTACGGCGAGGACCTGCCAGGCCAGATGCCCCGCCAGCCCGCTGACCTGGAACTGCGCCAACGCGCTGGGTGTCTCCCACCGCCGCGCCAGCACCGGTTCGCGCAGCAGTCCCGCCGCGGCCTGGGCTGTCTGGACGAACACCGGCCCGATCACGCTCACGCTCATACCGCCCATCCTGGCCCACGCGCGACCCACTGGACGCACATCGCCACCGCACTCTGTCTCCCGGTCGCGCTCTGGTCGCACAGGGCACCGGAATGCGGGATATCGTCCGACCCGATCACACCAGGCTCGGGACGCGACTCCCGGGACGGGGACGCACCATCAGCCGGGGGGCGCACAGTGGCACGCGGTCAGCAGGGGGCATCGGTCGGGTATCGACTGTGGGGGTGGATACGCCGCCACCCGATCATTTCCGGGATCGTCGGCGGCTTCTGGCTGCTGATCATCCTGATCGTGTTGACCGCGCCGAAGAAGGACCCGTCCACCGTCGCGGCCTCGGCCGACGCACCCGTGGTGTCATCGCCGTCACCCACGGCGTCCGCGGGCTCCCCGTCACCGCAGCCGACGGCGACATCCCCCACCTCGGCCCCGCCGGTCGCGCCGGTGACCACCGCCGCCGCACCGGTCGCCCCGGCCACCACCCGGGCGGCGGCCGCTGCGGTGCGGCCGGCCGTGACCTCCGCACCACCCGCCCAGGCCGCCGCGGCGCCCCCGGCCCAGCAGCAGGCACCGCCCGTCCAGCAGGCGCCCGCGGCCCAGCAGCCCGCCGCCCAGGCGGCGCCGCCGGCGCAGGAGAACCCGACCTCGGTGTACTACGCCAACTGCGACGCCGTCCGGGCCGCCGGGGCCGCCCCGCTGTACCAGGGACAACCCGGCTACCGGGCCCTGCTCGACCGCGACCACGACGGCGTCGCCTGCGAAACCAGCTGACCCGACACCGCGACACCGACACCGCAGGGCCGGCCCGGGTGAGTCGGCGCGGGTGCGTCGCTGCTACCCGCGGCTGCCGGGTGCGTCCGTGGTGTGCGCCGGCGCCCGGCCCCAGGCCAGGACGGTCGCGAACGCAAGATCCGCGAAGTCGGGGTCGGCGAGCTGGGCGAGGGCGGCGTCCAGCACGTCGTCGCCGGCCAGTCGCCGCTCGACGATGCGCGTACGCAGCCGGGTCAGGGTCAGCGCCCAGCACAGCGCGGACGCGTTCGCGCCGCCGGTGACGGGCAGATGCACGGTCATCCCCACCTCGGACAGGCCACGGGCACGCAGCGGCGCGGGAAAAGTGCGCGCCCAGGTGGAGTCGGTGCCGATGGTCGCCGCGAGCACCGTGTCGAGAGCGTCCATCGCCCGCCGGAACGCTGGCTGCGCGCAGGAGTCGAGCGGAAACCGCGCGATCGACTCGACGACCAGGGTCCCGCCCGGGCGCAACCAGCTCACCAGACGGTCCAGGACGCGTTCCCGTTCCGGCAGATGTTCCAGGACGAACCGGGCGTGGACGAGGTCGAACGGCCCCTGCTCCGGCGGCGGATCGCTGGTGACGTCATGGCGTAGGACGGTCAGCGGCCCGCGGTCAGGTGTGTGCCGCTGGCGGTCACCCTGGGCGTGCAGGCGGCGTTGTAGGGGGTCGATGTCGAGGTCGGTGGCCACGACGTGGCCGGTGGCACCGACCCGCCCGGCCAGCCAGAGGGCGATCGACCCACCACCGGCTCCCACCTCCAGGGCGTGCCAGCCGGGACCGACCCCGAGATCGTCCAGGACCCTGATGGTCGTGGGATCGCAGACGTCCGCCATCGCGGCCAACCGGGTCTGTTCGGCGTCCTGCGGGCCACCGAGCACTCCGTCGCCGTAACGCAGCCCCCGCGTCGATCCCATGGGAATCATCCTAGGAGCCCCGGCCACCTGAATCCGGCGTCCGGTCGTCTCCACGTCCGGTCCTGGGCAGTTACTCGAGGTGGACGGGCAGGCCGTCGCGGGGGACGGGTAGCGGGAAACGGTCCAGGCGCGGCTGGTAGCCGGCGGGCAGGCTCCAGCGGTGACGTAGCAGCAGCGGCACCGGGGTGATCAGTCGCAGCGACTCACGCATCACCGCGTCCAGTGTGGTCAGACTCGCCAGGCCCGCCTAGTCGGGCGCCGCGGTGCCCAACGCCCGTGACTGCTCGCGGGCGCCCCGATGCCACTGGGGGTGGCGGGCCAGGAAGTACAGCATGCTGGTCATCGTGATCGTGGACGTGTCCTGGGCGGCTGCCGCCCTGGGGCTCTACCTGCGTTGCCTGCGCTGACCGCCGTGTCGCGACCGGCCCACCTGGCCGACGGCGGAAGCCACCGCCGTGGTCTGACCACGGTCGAGGACGCTCAAGAATCACGGCTGAGGGTGGCGCGTACCTCGCCGAGCCTGGCGAACAGGCTCGGCGTGCGTTCTCGGTCCGAGGGTGATCCGCCCCCGTTCCCGACCCGGCGGGTCGCATTCATTGATGCCCGACAATCACACCACATGCTAAAAGGAACTAAAGCCACATATTAAAACATAGTTTCGATAAACATGTGAAGCTGCTTTTGTTCTGCAAAGCCGTTGTCGCCGACTATCGGGGTCGTTACGATGGGCTCCGCGGAGGTTCGCTCGACTTGTTGGCAGCCGACTTCCCGTCCGGGGGATCCATGCCCTGACGTGCGTGGACCGGCCGGTCCGGGTCGGTTGGCCTCGGGTGAACAGAATTCACGGTATCCGCTGTTCCAGTTAAAGCGTGGCCCGGCGGGCCACGCCGACAGAAGGGGAAGACACATGTCTCTTTATCACACGGAGATCCAGTGGGGCGGCCCGGGGGCGGAATGGCACAAGGAGGCTTATGCAGAACTCATGGAATAGAAATAGAGTGCCCGGATCGCGGAGAATGCTGTGGGGTAGGTCGAG
>NZ_CADCWS010000304.1 GCF_902806475.1 Candidatus Frankia nodulisporulans | reverse complement strand
GGCGTAGTTGACCTTTCCTGCGGTGCTCGTGTCCAGGGTGGCGAGAAACGCGGTGGCCGCGGTCACCACGGCGGTGGTGTTCGCGCCCGAGGCGTTCGCGCCGTCGGTGTCGAGGTCGACGGCGGTGAAGGTCTGCAGAGCACCGCCTGCCCCACCGCCGCCCGGGCCGCCGCCGGGAAACCCGCTCGACGAGCTCGAGGGGCAGCGGACGAGGCCGAGGCCGTGGCCGAGCCGGTGTCGGCATCGGAGTCGCTGCTACAGGCCGTGACCGTGGAAAACAGTGCTGCCGCTGCGATCGGTGCGACGATGGTGCGGCGAAGCTTGGTCAAGGATCTGTCCGTTCCGTGGTGAGGAAGTCCGACATTCACCGGGCAGGCTGCCGGTATGTCCGGAACAGTGTCCGATCCAGCTGTGGGTCCGCTGTGGCTTTGTTATGGGTCTTCCGGGTGTCAAAGCGGCCGGACCCGTGCGGTCTCCGCCCGGCGTTTCGGCGGATGTGCCGCCCCGGCCCTGTCCCGGTCGGCGCCGAGCGGGACGGGACCACGATGCAATGGACGGTATCGGCGGCCCCGCGACCGAGGTTTCCGTCGACTCGTGGATGGCGGCCGGTTTGTCGGGTGGTGGGCGACCAGAACACGACAGTGGGAAGACAAAGCGGCGAGTGCCCTGTGACGATCGTGGTGTGACGGGGGTGAGCGGGTTCGGGGTGGGGTGGCGACCGGAACTCGCCGCACTGCTCGCCAGGCGTATCGGGCTCGGGTTCGTCGAGGTGATCGCGGAGAACGTCGGGCTCGACGGGCGCGCCCTTTCGGCGCCGTGGCCGGGGCCGGCGCCGGTCGAGGTGGGCGTGCCGGTGGTGGTGCACTGGATCGGACTGTCGCTCGGCGGGGCTGAGAGTCCCGACCCGGCCAGGCTGCGTCGACTGGCGGATGTTGCCGGGGTTGTGGGTGCGCCGCTGGTCAGCGAGCATGTCGCGTTCGTACGCGCGGATGGGTATGAGGCGGGCCATCTACTGCCGGTTCCCTATACCCGTGACGCGCTGGATGTGCTGGTGGCCAACGTCAGGATTGCCTGTGCCGAGCTGCCGGTTCCGCTGGCGTTGGAGAACCCGGCCGCTTTGCTGCGCTGGCCGGACGACGACCTGGCCCCCGCCGATTTTCTTGCCGAGTTGACGGAGCGGACCGAGGCGCTGCTGCTTGTCGATGTCTCGAACTTCTACGGCGACACGGTCAACCACGGCCTTGATCCGGCTGCGGCGTTCGACCGGCTGCCGTGGGAAAGGGTCGCCTACCTGCATGTCGCTGGTGGGGTGATGCGCGAGGGCCGGTATCACGACACCCATCTACATCCGGTCTGGCCGCGGCAGCTGGAGCTGTTGGCTGATGCTGTAGGGCGGTTTCCGCCGGGCCGGGCCGCCTATCTTCTCGAACGCGATGGCTGCTATCCCCCGGCCGCCGTGTTCCACGCTGAGTGTGACCGTGTCCAGGCCGCCGCGGCCAGCGCAGAAAGGCAGCTGCCATGCCAACATCGGTGAAGATCGTGCTGCTGGTCGGCTGCCTGCTGCTCGCAGCGGTGTTCCTCCTGGCGAGAAGGCTCTCCGGCCACCTCTTCGTCGGCCGGTGGCGTAACGGGGGCCGTCTTGGTGGCTCCCGTTCCGACGGGTGCGGCGGCGGCGAAATCGGCGGGTACGGCGGTGGGTCCGACAGCGGTGGTCACGGCGGCGGATGCGGGGGAGGAGGCCATGGTGGCGGATGCGGCGGATGCGGCGGATGCGGCGGGGGATGCGGCGGAGGTGGGGGATGCGGCGGAGGGTCCTGACCCGGCCGGCCGCCGGGTCGGCCTGGCTGTGCCGGTGGATCTGGCGGCGGTGAGGGCGCGGCTGGCAGCCGGGCAGTCCGCGTTGCTCGCGGCGTTGGTCGCCGGTGGTGGCGATCCGGAAGGTTTCGACCAGGAGGCGTTGGCAGCGACCCGGCACGCGCTGCTCGACAAACGCAGGGCCCGGGTGGCACATCGCTGGCCGACGCTGGCGGCCGAGCCGGAGTTCAACGCCCGATTCCTGTCCTGGGCTGCTGGCCGGCCTCCCGCCGGCGCCCACGCCGATGGCTTGGGGTTCGGGGACGCGTACCGCGATGAGCTGTCCGAGGACGCCCGGGTCGAGCTGCTGCGCGCCCGCTGCGCGCGGCGCCGTCTGGCAGTACTGGCCGACCGCACCGCCAACGGTACGCTGCTCGCGCTACGCACCCCCGGCCTGGGAACCGTCATCCTGCGCACCCCGCGCTGAGCCCTGCCAGGCGGCTGGACTTCCATGTGTGCGCCGCGCTGGCGTAGTTCGGATGGCTCGGGTGCGGCGGTGCCGGCCCGGATCCCGGACGCGTGGCACATGCCGCACCACGCTGACCACTTCGTGGATGACGCGACGGATGCTCCTTGTACGCGGATACGTCGCTCTATATTGAGGTGTGAACACAACAGTGCCCCCGGGGGACTACAAGTGGATCATCGGGTTCTCGATGGTCAATCTTGTGGTGGGCACCGTAGGGTCCGCGGTCGTCCGCCGGCGGTGCGGTGACACGGCGGCGGACACCTTCCAGCGTCGCACCGGCACAGCGGTTGCCGGCGTGTTCACCGTGTGGGCGGCAGTGTTCTGGGGATTCATCTGGGCGGCCTTCGGCGCGGGGCTGTTTCTGGTATCGCACCTTGTCGAGCGTTACCGCCGTCAGCGAGCACACACGGGGAAGCCGTAGAATCCTGACGCGCATTCGGAGATGCTCCGTGACCATCGGTCCGTGGAGGGCCCGCGTTCGGCATCAGCGTGCGCCGTAGACCCATCGGATGACCCGCACCAATAATGATCGCGGCGGGGTGGCGGTCCGCGCACACCCCGTACCCGGATGGTCAACCAGCCGACCGCGGCCGTCGACGGCGTGATTCTGGCGCCGGCCAGCCCGGGGGCAGACTGGGCGCGTATTTCGCGGGGTCGGGCGTTGTGGTGGCGGTTGGTTCAGCGGAAGATTGGTTGGATATTCGGTCGAGCGAGAAGGTGCCCCTGGCCGTAGCAGATTCCGGCGTTCTGGACGGCGGCGAGTTCGGCGGAGGTCTCGATGCCCTCGGCGATGATCGAGCTGTCGATCTCCTGACCGATGTACACCAGCGCGATCGCGGTGGCCCGGCGGACGGGATCGGTGTTGATGCCATGGATCAGGCACCGATCCACCTTGATCACTTCGGGGCGAAGATTGACGAGGCGTTGCAGCCCGGAGTAGCCGGTGCCGATGTCATCGACGGCGATCCTCGCTCCGAGGTTGCGCAGTTCTCGTGCTGCCTGCAGTACTGCCGGGTCCTCGAAATTGCTTTCGTGTTCGGTGATTTCTACGACGAGACGGCTGAGATCGGCATGGGCTGCGCTGGTGATCAACAGGTCGATCAGGCCGCCGACAAGAGTGCTCGGGGACACGTTGACCGCCAGCCGGGCTGATGGGGGACCCCGGCGCAGCACGGGGAGGGCCTTGCGAACGGCGGCCAGTTCCAGCTCGATCCCGAGTCCGACGCTGGCTGCATGGGCGAACCACTGTTCGGGATCGGTAGCGGAGGTGGGAAACCGGGACAGTGCCTCGACTCCGGCGGTGGCACCGGTGCGCAGATCAAAGATGGGCTGATACACGAGGCTGGGGCCGCCGTTGTCAAGAACACGACGGACTGCCTGCCACCTGTGGCTGGAGCGCTCCCACATCTGGTGCAGATCGCGGACCGAAACACCGAGCAGATCGGCGACCATGGTCAGTATCTGGGCGTGTCGGGCGTCCAGATCAGGGCGGGGATCGTGCGCGAGACAGCCGACGGTTCCATAGATCTCGCCGCTGTCGGTGTGGATCGGCGCGACCGCGTACGCGCCGATCCCGAGTGCAGCCACGACTGCCAGCCTGGAGGCAAGAGGATCCATTCGCGTGTCCGGCACGCAGGACGGCCGGGTGGGCGTTGGTTCGCCCTCGGGCCACACGGTGACCGACCCTGGGCCGAGGCCAAAGCCGGCTCCGTCACCGTGGCAGGCCTGCAGAACGCTCCGGTCACCCTCCAGCCGAGACATCCAGGCAAAATCCATCCCCAACTGCCGGCGCAGAACACCGAGCAGGTCCACCACGGCCGTGTCCGGATCCCGAACATCCACGCGCGTTCCCGGAACCGATGGACCGACCATCGCCATCCTCACCACCCCACCATGCTCGGATCCCAGCCAATTCGCACCTCCACTCCATACCCGACAGGCCAGGCTGGGCCCTGTCCGTGATGGTCGAAGCGTGCCCTGGGAGACTGCCGAAAAACGTGAGACCGCGCCGGGATCGCCCGCTTCTGTCGCAATCTGACTGTATGGGATGACCAGATAAAAGGATCTTAGTGCCTGTCCCGAATCTTGCGGGGT
>NZ_CADCWS010000303.1 GCF_902806475.1 Candidatus Frankia nodulisporulans | reverse complement strand
TCGTTGCGTGCCATTCGTTGCGTGCCATTCGCCGTCCGGACCGGTCGCGACCCTCGGCTATTGCGGACGGATTGTTGCCGTCCTGAGGGGTGGCTCGGTGACGGCGGCGCAGTGTCGCATCTGAGGCGTCCGGCGTCCAGTGCCGGCGGACGCTCGCGGCACCGGACGCCACACGTGGTTGGCCACTCGTTGATGCTCTGGCCGCCCGTGGGCTGAAAACGCCCGCCTGGTTATGTGCTGACCGCGGCATCGCTGGTGCTGTCCGCGGATTCCCGGGGTGGCGGTGAGCTGGCCGGGTCGACGTCGTTCACGGGTGTGTTCGGCGCGGTGGCCAACGTCTGGGTGGCCAACGTCTGGGTGGCCAGTGTCTCGGCGGTCTGGGCCGCGTCGGAATCCGGGTCGATGACGCGGGTGCCGCGCAGCAGGGAGGCGAACGCGCCGATGACCGCCATGACGGTCGCCATGGTGAACGCGATGACCAGACCGTGGTGGAACGGTCCGGCGATCAGATGGGGGAAGAACTCCCGTCCGGTGATCTCCCGGGCGTCCGCCGCGGGAAGCCGGCTCAGGGTGTCGTCACCGAGCAGGTTCTGCATCGGGTTGTAGCCGAGGAACGCGGCGAACAGGCTGCCGACCGGTGGCAGTTCGGCGACCCGGTTCACGACGTCGGCGGGCACACCGCGGGCGGACAGTCCGTCGCGCAACGAGGCGGGCAGCGAGGCGGCGAGCCCCGCGATCATCAGGGAGAAGAACAGGCCGATCGACAGCACCTGGCCGGAGTTCATGAACGTTCCGCGCATGCCGGACGCCCCGCCGCGCGCCGCCGGTGGCACGACGTTCATCACCGCCGTCGTGTTCGGCGCGGAGAACAGGCCCGAGCCGACGCCGTTGAGCAGCAGCAGGGCGAACACCGGATAGCTGAAGTCGGTGGGCAGCAGCAGACCCACGAAGGTGCCGGCGACGATCAGCATCCCGCCGGTGGCGAACGCGCGGGCGCCGAAGCGGTCCGACAAAAAGCCCGAGGCCGGCCCCGCGATCAGGAAGCCGACGGTCAGCGGCAGCATGTAGATGCCCGCCCACAGCGGGGTGTCGATGAAGTCGTAGCCGTGCAGCGGCAGCCAGATGCCCTGCAGCCAGATGATCAGCATGAACTGCATGCCGCCGCGGGAGACCGCGAACAGCAGGATCGTCGCGTTGCCGGCGGCGAAGGCCCGGTTGCGAAACAGCGTCAGGTTGAACATCGGCTGTGCCACCCGCCGCTCGACCGCGACGAACAGCACCAGCAGCGCCGCCCCGCCGATGAGCGCCCCGAGCACCTTCGGACTCGTCCAGCCCATGTCGTGCCCACCGTAGGGCTGGATGCCGTAGGTGACCCCGGCCAGCAGCGCGGTCAGCCCGACCGCGAACGTGATGTTGCCCCACCAGTCGATGCGGGCGGCGACGCGGCGTCCGGTGTCACGCAGGCTGCGGTACGACCAGATCGTGCCGACCACGCTGATCGGGACGCTGACCCAGAACACCGCCCGCCAGTTCCACTCGGAGAGCAGACCGCCCGCGACCAGCCCGATGAACGACCCGGCGAGCGCCGCCACCTGGTTGATGCCCATGGCCATCCCGCGCTGGTCGGCGGGGAACGCGTCGGTGAGGATCGCGGTCGAGTTCGCCAGCAGCATCGCACCGCCGATCCCCTCGATCACCCGGAAGCCGATCAGCCACAGCGCGCCGGCCGCCCCCTGCAGCGGGGTGAGCGTCAACCCGATCGCCGAGACGGTGAACAACGCGAACCCCGCGTTGTAGATGCGGACCCGGCCGTACATGTCGCCCAGGCGGCCCAGCGTCACCACCAGGACGGCGGAGACCAGTATGTACCCCATGAGCAGCCACAGCAGGTAGCTGACGTTGCCCGGGGTGAGCGGGTCCAGGTGGATGCCACGGAAGATCGCCGGCAGCGAGATGATGACGATGGAGCTGTTCACCGTCGCCAGCAGCACGCCGATCGTCGTGTTCGACAGGACGACCCACCGGTACCCCGAGCCTGAGGATCTCGAGCCCGGTGATCCTGGTCCTGCGGTCGCGGCCGTGGACATAGCGGACCGTCCCTCCCATCACAGCGTGACCTGCGGAGATCACCAGCCGAGCGCGGGTCGATCCCGCCTGGCGGTGACCGAGGCATGCAGAGGACACCAACGGTCGTTGTACGGCCGCTCGGGGTTCGGCGGGGGCCTCATGCCGGTGTGCGTACGGGCGGCGGCGGTTACCGCGGCGCGTCGCATCCGAAATTTACTGTCTCACAACTAAGGACTGGTCGTACGGCGTACGTCAGCTCGTCTCACGAGGGCGCGGACGGCGGTTCGGCCCCGCCGGGTGTCACCGTCGGCGGTCCGTGCGCCGAGCGTGAACGATCTGCGGCCCAGCGTCGTTGTTTCGGCCCGCCGCGCCTGATTTCCCGGCGAAGTTCGACTCGGGACGAGGTTGTCGACGTAAAAGTGGTGACGAAGGTAGGAGAAGAGTCGCAACGATCCTCGAGAGAGCGGGGCACCGTGGCCACCGATGTCGAGAGCACACTGGGTGCGGACGACTACGACGAGTTCGGCCTCCTGCACGAGAACGCCGAGGAACTGGGCCTGCCGTTCGCCGGTCGCCCGGACCTCAGTCGCCGCTACGCCGATCTGCCCGAGGGTGGCCGGCTGAGCTACCTGCGGTGGGGACGGGCCGATCCGGAGATCGTCTTTCTGCACGGTGGCGGTCAGAACGCGCACACCTGGGATTCGGTCGCGCTCGCGCTCGGGCGCCCGGCGGTGGCGTTCGACCTGCTGGGGCATGGACGCTCGTCCTGGCGCGACGATCGTGACTACGGTCCGTGGAGCAACGCGGAGGCGCTCGGGGCGGTGCTGCCGGCGGTCGCGCCCGCGGCGGCCGTGGTGGTCGGGATGTCACTGGGTGGTGCCACGCTGATCCGGCTGGCGGCGACCTTCGCGCAGCTGTGCCGGCGCATCGTGATCGTCGACGTGACCCCGCAGGTCACCGACCCCGAGCGGCTGCCGAAGGGCGCGGATCTCGGGGCCGTCGCGCTGATCAGCGGCCCACCGACGTTCGACTCGTTCGAGGAGATGGCCGCCGGCGCCGTGGCGTTGAGCCCGAACCGTCCGGCCGCCGCGGTGCGCCGCGGGGTCCGGCACAACGCCCGCCGGTTGCCGGACGGCCGATGGGGCTGGCGCTATGACCTGTTCTCCCCGCGCGCTCCCGCGCCGGGTGCGCTGCCAGCTGGCGGGGATGGTCGCCGCGACCAGTCCGACCTGCGCCCGCTGTGGGACGACGTCAGCCTTATCTCCGCTCCGACGCTGCTGGTTCGCGGTGGTGACTCGAGGTTTGTCCACGACAGTGATGTCGCCGAGTTCCGGCGTCGGGTTCCGTCCCTGCGGGACACGGTGGTGGGTGGCGCCGGTCATGCGGTGCAGAGCGACCAGCCGCTCGAGCTCGCCGGCCTCATCCGCTCGTTCGCCGGGCTCGCGGATGCCGAGGGTTCCGTCCCGGTCGCGGAAGATAATGATTTGCGCGGACAGTGAGGGCGTTCACGGACGGTGAGGGCAAAAACGCTCGAGAGTGTCTCTTCGCAGAACTTAGCCAGCTAAGTGGCAATAATAGGCAGCTATGCACGGCGAGTGAGAATTTTTGCCCCGGTTTGCGAGTGGCCCTCGCTCTTGGTTCGGGATTCGATGCTGACCGTGCCCAATATGCCCTGACGGCGGGACGCCCCGGTGCCGACGGCGAAGCCTCCAGCCTAGCGACAGGCACTGACATCCTTACGGACCGTCACTTCGGCCGAGATTGCGGGCCTTGACGGACGAAGGCTGTCGCGTCCTGCCACCGTCGTCTCCGCCGAGGAGATGCGCGGGTGCGGGTGCGTGGCGGAACGGAATCGGCCCCGGTCCGGCCGGAAGCGAATCCGGTGCGGACTGGGGCCGATATGCGGTGCTGCGTGCTGCGTGCTGCGTCGGCGTCTAGCTGGTGGCGGTGGCGGTGAGGTCGTAGACGGTCTGGCTGCCGACGGTGGTGGCGGTGTAGTGGGCGGCGACCCAGGCCGCGATCTGGGAGGCGGTCGAGGTCGAACTGTTGCCGCCCATCCCACCGCCCATGCCGCCACCGGAGATGAAGTAGTGGATGCGGCCCTCGGTCACCCACTGCTGGAACTGGGTGAGGGTGGGCGCCGGGTCACTGCCGTCCCAGCCGCCGATGGCGATCACGGACTGTCCGCTGGCCAGTTCCAGTTCCGCGGCGGTCGTCGCGCCGGAGGTGGCCGCGGCCCAGGTCGTCGTCGACTTCGACAGCAGCGCGACCAACTCCGCGTTCGCGCTCTGCCCACCGCCCATGCCGCCGCCCGCCGGCCTCGCTCCGTCGGTGGACGTCGTACCCGTCGTGGACGAGGCGGTGCCGGCCGCGGA
>NZ_CADCWS010000302.1 GCF_902806475.1 Candidatus Frankia nodulisporulans | reverse complement strand
TCCGGACAGCCTACCGATACCACCCGCTCGCCGCCCTTCGTGTCGTCTTCCTCCGTGCGCGGAGCCCCCACGGCTCCCCCACCGATCCGCGCGGCGGGCGACGACGATCACGTCCGCCACCGGGCCGCATCGGTCGACGCCGGCATCATCACCGGGCACGCTGGGAAACCAGGCTGGCGGGAGCCAGGGGTGCGGGCCGGTGGGGCATGCCGGCGAAGTGAGGAGAACGTTGTGCTGCTGAGCAGGATCGACCATGTGGGTATCGCGGTGGCGTCGCTGGCCGGCACCATCCCGCTCTACGAGGAGGCGTTCGGCCTCACCGTGGTGCACCAGGAGGACAACGACCGCCAGGGTGTGCGTGAGGCGATGCTGTTGGTGAACAACGGCGAGGCCGGCAGCTCCTACGTCCAGCTGCTCGAGCCGCTGCGCGAGGACAGCCCGGTCGGGAAGTTCCTGGCCAAGTGGGGCCCCGGCATCCACCACATCGCCTACGGTGTCGCCGACATCGACAGCGCCCTCGCCGCCCTGACCACCATCGGGTTCGACCTGGTCAACAAGACGCCCGTGCACGGCACCGCCGGCAGCCGGATCGCCTTTGTCCACCCGAAGGCCCTCGGCGGCGTCCTGACCGAGCTGGTCGAGGCCGTCGAGGGCCACTGACGGCCCACCCGTCCGTCCTGGCCGGACGTCCCGGGTAGGACGTCCGGCGCACCGCGCCCGGCCGGCCGTGTCGGGGGCTGATCAGCGTCTGCTGGTCGCGGCCGAGGTGGTGGCGCTGGGCAGCGAGTCCAGCCGGCTCACGCCGGAGCCGTTCCAGGCGTAGCGGACGGTGGCACCACCGGCGCTCGGGCAGCACATCGGGTCACCCGGCCGGTACAGGTCGTACTGCAGTGCGACCTGCCGGTCGGTGGACCAGATCCAGCGGATCGTCGCGCTCGGCTGCGGCGCGTCATAGCCGACCAGGGTCGCGTGATGGAACAGGAACGCCCGCTGCGGATGCCCGTCCCCCGACGTCGACAGCAGCCCGATGATCACGCTGAGATCGTTGGCCGCGTCGTAACCACCGAAGGAGATCGGTGTGTAACCCGCGGCCCGCACGACCGCGGCCGCCTGCCCGGCACTCGGCGCGTCCGAGACAGTGGACGCGCCCGTGGCGGCGGTGGCGGTGGCAGTGAGCCCGCCGGTGAGGCTGAGCGCACCGACCAGCACCGACATGGCCAGTCCGTGACGTAGAGTCATGAACCCCCCTAGGTTCCGTATGGCCTCGACCACGCTAGATGCGCCGTTCGACGGATGCCGACCCCGTGGTCGCTACGCGCGGTATGTCGCCCGATACGTCCCCCGTCCTCCCCCAGTCGGTGACATTACGTGACGGAGAAAGCGGGCCGGGGTGCTCGATCCGGGCCCCGATACCGGGCTGGTCGGCGGACTAGTCGGACGGGGCGGTGGCGCGGCCGTGGCGTAGGCGGACCAGGCGGGTGACGGCGGCGAGGAGACCGGGTGGGCGGTGGAAGGTGGTCAGGGTGGTGCCGGGCAGCGCCAGTCGCCGGGTGGCCACCGAGCGGGGACGGACGAACTCGCGAAGCCCGTCCGCGCCATGCACCCGACCGAAACCGCTCTCACCGCGTCCCCCGAAGGGCAGGGCGGGGATACCGGCGAAGGACTGCACGGCGTTGACGGTGACCATGCCGGTGTTTAGCCGGGCGGCGATCTCGTCGCCGTGGTGGCGGGAGAAGACCGTGGCGCCCAGGCCGTAGGCGGTGTCGTTCGCGAGGTCGACGGCCTCGTCGATGTCGGTGACGGTGCGCACGGTGACGACCGGGCCGAACGTCTCGTCCCGCATGACCTCGGCGTCGTCGGGGACGTCGACGAGCACGATTGGTGCGATGGCCCGCTCCCCCACCGCCTGGGAGCCGCCGACCAGGGCGGTGGCGCCACGGGCGAGCGCGTCGTCGACCTGGCGGCGCACCACGTCGAGCTGGCCGGGCATCGTCATCGGACCGTAGGAGGCATCCGGGGTGGTCCCGGGGTGGATGCCGTTGAGGGCCCGGCATAGGGCGTTCAGGTAGGGCGCGGCGACGGAGGCGGTGACGTAGACGCGTTCGACGCCGACGCAGGTCTGCCCGGCGTTGGCCATCGCACCCCAGGCGGTCGCCCGCGCGGCGGCGGTCACGTCGGCGTCGTCGGCGACGAGCAGGGGATCCTTGGCGCCGCATTCCATGATGAGCGGGGTCAGCCGGGTGGCGCAGGCGGCCATCACGGCACGTCCGGTGCGCGCGGAGCCGGTGAAGGCGATCTTGTCGACGCCGGCGGTGCACAGGGCCGCGCCGGTGGCGCCGAGACCGGTGACGACGCCGAAGAGGCCGGCGGGGCCGTCCGGGTTGGCGGCGGCGAAGGTGGTGGCCAGCCGGGTGCCCAGGGCGGGGGTGTACTCGCTGGGCTTGAACACCACCGCGTTGCCGGCGGCCAGTGCGTAGGCGATCGACCCGATCGGGGTGAACAGCGGGTAGTTCCAGGGCCCGATCACGCCGACGACGCCCAGGGGCAGATAGTCCACGCGGGCGGTGTGGTCGGCGAGGAAGGGTCCGGGCAGGACCCGGCGGGAGCGCAGGACCCGTCCCGCGTGGCGGGCCGCCCAGCGGATGTGCTCGAGCACCAGCAGCAGCTCGAGGCGGGCGTCGGCGGCGGTCTTGCCGTTCTCGGCGTGCAGCAGATCGACGAGGTCACGGTCGTCGCGTACCAGCAGCGTCGCCCAGCGCAGCAGACGTTCGCGGCGCCCGGAGGGGCCGAGGCCCACCCACCAGGGTGCGGCGGCGCGGGCGGCGGCGACCACGGCCGCGACCGCGGCGTCGTCGTAAACGGGGAAGTGCCCGACGACCTCGCCGGTGGCCGGATTGAGGGAGGCGAACGTCGCCCGCGCCCCGTCCACGGCGGTGGGGACGGGGATGGAGCTGGCAGCGGCGCCGCCGGCACGATGATCCTCGGTGCTGGTCTGCTCGTCAGATCTGGTCACGACACCAGCATCGACCACCGGAGGTCATCGGGTCACAGGAAGGAGTCGCGGTAGGCGTTGAACCAGGTGCGCTGGTCACGTTCGTCGGCGGTCTCCTCGGCGTACACATGGCCGAGCATGCTGGAGGGCTCCGGCGGGTCGAGGGCGAGGCAGTCGCGGCGCAGCTCGGTGGCGGCGGTGGCGGCCTGGTCGTCGATCTCGTCGAACCAGGCGGCGTCGACGTCCGTGGCGAGCAGTCGGCGCAGCCGTTCGATCGGGTCACGGGCCGCCCAGGCGGCGACCTCGTCCGCCGGCTGGTAGCGGGTGGCGTCGTCGGACGTGGTGTGCGGGGCCATCCGGTAGGTGTTGGCCTCGATGAGCACCGGGCCGCCGCCGCCGCGGGCGTGGGCCAGCGCCCAGCTCGTCGCGGCGTGCATGGCGAGCACGTCGTTACCGTCGACCCGCAGGCCGGGGAAGCCGAAGCCGTCGGCGCGGCGGGCCAGCGGCACCGGTGACTGGCGACGGCTCGGCGTCGAGATCGCCCACTGGTTGTTCTGGCACAGGAAGACGACCGGAGCGCCGAAGCTGGCCGCCCAGACGAACGCCTCGTTCGCGTCGCCCTGACTCATCGCCCCGTCGCCGAGATAGACCAGCACGGCGGTGTCGCGCGCGGGGTCGCCGGTGCCGACGTCCCCGTCGAGCAGGACGCCCATGCCGTAGCCGATGGCGTGCAGGGTCTGCGAGGCCAGCACGATCGTGTAGTTCGCCAGGTTGTGGGCGGCGACGTCCCAACCGTCGTGGCTGACCCCACGCAGCAGACGCAGCACCTCGGCGGCCGGTACGCCCCGATGCCAGGCCACGGCGTGTTCGCGGTAGCTGGGGAAGATGAAGTCGCGTGGGCCGGCGGCCTGGGCCGATCCGACCTGGGCCGCCTCCTGCCCGCGCAGCGGAATCCACAACACCAGCTCACCCTGTCGCTGCAACGCGGTGGCCTCGGCGTCCAGGCGGCGGGCGAGCACCATCGACCGGTAGAACTCCAGGCGCAGATCGTGGTCGGCGAGCACCTCGAACCGTGGCTCGGCCACGAGGGTGCCATCGGGGGCGAGCAGCTGGATCCCGGTGTCGGCCAGCTCGGACGGTGCTGACGGATGCGCGCACCCCGCCGACACCGGACCCGCCGACACCGGACCCGCCGACACGGATGCCGCCGGCACCGTCTGCGTGGGCGCGGACGCCTGCGTCACCGCGGTCACGACGGCGGCCGGCTCGGACCGCCGCCCCGGCCGCCCAGCAGTCAGCCCCGGCCGTTGCACGACATTCATGCCGACCACCTCTACACCCGTGGATCGCAGGACGTCCTACGATCGGAAACCATCGAAAATAGCCCGGTATACCGCTAGGGACACTACGCGGATTCGGGAACGGAGAGAACGCTCCCGGTGCTTCTGTTATCGCGTCGTAGTCGTACCCGCC
>NZ_CADCWS010000301.1 GCF_902806475.1 Candidatus Frankia nodulisporulans | reverse complement strand
TCGTGCCAGAAGAGATCGTGTACCAGGTTGGCGCCGATGAGCAGCAGCGCGTACCAGTACACGACACCGGCCGAGACACCCTCGCGGGCCACGGCCTGGACGAGCCGGCCGACGAGGACCGGCAGAACGGAGATCGCCAGACTCGACGCCACGAAACTCGCCATGACCGCGAGCAGCGCACCCCGGAAAGTAGCCACAAAACCCAGCAGGAAGCACAGGCCGGCATGCGGGCCGAGCGCGCCGCCATCCACCTGGGAATCGGCTCGCGAAACGGCGCCCCGCGGCTGCTGCCGGGGAATCTCCTCCCCCGTCGGACGCATACGACCATGGTGGCAGGCAACACCATGGATCGCATCTGGTTTTTCGCCGGCTTCCATACCGCTGCGGGTGCCTGCCCGCGAGGGTGCTGCCACTGTGCCGGTGACCACGGCGGCCGTGATGATGATCCGGGTGATGGGCGGCCCAGCCGAGACGGACAGGTGGCCGCGTCCGGGTCAACGCCGGAGGCGTACATCGACGTGACGGGCGTTACCACCATGAGGCGACAGCCGGTGTCCGTCCCATCAATCACCCAACAGCGTCGCCGTGCGTCGCGAAGGGCGCGCGGGAAGACGCCGGAAAACGATATCTTCTGTCGTTCCCCGCGGTGTCCGGGATCTTTTGACTGGTTCGCCAGCGCCGGTCGCCACGCCCACCCGACAGCCGTACCCGCAAGACATCCGCACCGGTCGCAGCGCACGAAGCCGCCGGACCTCCCGCAGGAAGGGGCGCGGCATGCCTCGTCGCCGCCGGATCTGCCTGATCCTCGCCGTGCTGGCGACGGCTGCCGCCTGCTCCGGGAGCGCCGGCCAGCGCGCGTCCGGGGCCGACCCCGACACCTTCGCCCGGGAGATCGCGCGTCCGGCTGCGCCACCCGACGCCGCCCGGCTGCCGATCCTCTTCGTACCGGGAAACCTGGGTTCCGGCGACCAGTTCGGGGTCCAGGCGCAGCGTTTCACCAGCAACGGGTATCCAGCGGACCGGATCGCGGCCTTCGACTACGACGCGTCGGACCCGGAGCCACCCGCGGAGCCGATCTTCACCGGGCTCGACACCGAGATCGCCCGGCTGCTCACCCTGAGCGGCCGCAAGGCCGTCGACCTGGTGGGCCAGGCCGAGGGCGCCGACCTCGCCGTGCGCTATCTGGCCAGCACGCCCGCCCGGGTCGCGCACCTGGTCAGCGTGGCCGGACCGCAGCCCGCCGGGCCGCCCCGCGGGGTGCGCACGCTGGCGGTGTGGGGCATCGGCGACCCGACCCGGCGGATCGCCGGCGCCCAGAACGCGCGCTTTCCCACCGACGACCGTGGCGAACTGCTCGCCTCCACCGGCACCTTCAAGCAGATGTACCAGTTCCTCACCGGTGAGCCGCCCTTCACCACCGAGGTGACCGACCAGGCCGGGCCGATCGAACTCGGCGGTCGGGTCGTGCTGTATCCGGCGAACGCCGGTGGCGGCCCGGCCCGCCTCGAGCTCTACCGGGTCGACCCGCGGACCGGCCGCCGGCTCGCCTCGGGCCTGCAGAGCTTCGTCAACCTGCCGCCGGACGGCACCTTCGGCCCGCTGCGGGCGGACGGCACCGCCAGCTACGAGTTCGCCGTCATCCACCCCGGTGAACCGGTGCAGCACTTCTACTACCAGCCGTTTCGGCGCAGTGACCGGCTGATTCGCCTGCTGACGAGCAAACCCGCCGAGGAGATCGGCGGTGGGATGACGGCCAGTCCCCGCCAGACCAACCTCGTGGTCAGCCGGGGCCAGGAGTGGCAGGGCGATCAGGGCCGCACCAGCGACCAGCTCACCGTCGACGGCCACGGTGTGCTGAACCCGGCGAACACGCCCCGGTCGAAACTCACCCTGCGCGTGTTCCTGTTCGACCAGGGCACCGACGGTGTCACCGATCTCGCCGCGCCCCTGCCGTTCTACTTCGCGGTCGGTTTCGTCACCGGTGCGGATCTGTTCATCCCGGCGGGCGACCGGTCGGTGGCGGTGACGATGACCCCGCGCGGTGTCGCAGCGGGCCGCACCACCGTGCAGGTGCCCGCCTGGCCCTCGAGCACCGACCGGATCAGCGTCCGGTTCCGCGACGACACCTTCTGAGCCCTTCTCCGCCCCCGCCGATCCGGGCGGGCTCCCGGATCGGCGGGGACAGGATGGTGGCCCTGCTTGGGCAGGGCAGGGCCACCAGTCGGCGGCCGCTCGGGCGACGGGTCAGGCCCGAACGGACAGGTGCGGTGCCGGCCTTACCGGCCGCCACGGCCGGCTGCGGCCTCCCTCCCTCCCAATCGGGCGACCGCGGCCAGCTGTGGCGGCCTGGCGCCGGCCCCGCCCGGCGGAGGTCGCGGCTCGACGCGGGGCGGGGCCGGCCTGGGTCCAGAGTCGTCCGATCGGCGGCGGCCGGAAACGTCAGTCAGGCATGCTCTTCTCATATGGCCCCGCCGGGACACCACGGCCGGCCATTCGGTGGGTGCTCCAGCCGCCTCTGCCGGGGGGAACCGGCATGACCCAGGCAGATGTCACCCTCCCAGGCGTCATCCACGCGGCGAGGTCGGACAACGCGGGATCACCCAAAGGCGGTGTGCGGGTGGCATAGCGTCGTTATCCTGATGTGTCAGTCGGGGCCACGCATCGGGCGATGTGCCCGCCCGCAGGCGAGGGGTGTGCGGCCACCCGGAGGGCCGGCTGATGTCCTACGAGTCCGGCCCCTACCGCGTCTCCTCGGACCTGCTGGCTCGCGCCGACTTCCAGGCCGCCTGCGCGGCCCGGGACTTTCGCACCGCCTTCCGGCTGATGAAGAAGTACGACGGCGCGAGCCAGAACCGGATCGCCTCACCGGTCGAGGGCCTCAGCCAGAGCCGGGTCAGCCGGATCATGCAGGGCGAGGACCATATCGCGCGGCTGTCGCTGATCGAACGCGTCTCCGACGCGCTGCGGATTCCCGGGGCCTTCTTCCAGCTGGCCGCCCGCCCCTGGGAGACCGGTGCCAGCGTGCGGCCCGTCGCCGGGGCGCCGCCGGCCCGCCAGTCCGATCCACTCCGCTCCGGCGGGCCAGGTGGGTCGGGCGGTCCGGGTGGCCTGGGCGCAGCGGGCGGCCCGGGTGGCGCGGGCGGTGCGGGGCAGGGCCCGAGCGGCGGGCTGCTCGTCGAACAGGACACCGCCCGGCTGCGTTACGACGACGGCGTCTACCTCGCCCATCAGCGGCGCCGGATCACCAATATCGGCGACGAGCCCGTGACCCGTTACCTCATGCGCATCTCCGTCGATCGCTTTCCTGGCGACCAGGAACGGGCCGCACGTCTCTACCGCAGCGATCCGCTGCGGTGGGAGGAACTACGGCTGCGCGCCCACTGCGGGCAGGAGGAGATGGCCTGGCAGGTCAAAACCGACTGGGATGCCCTCAAAGAGGTCTGGCTGTTGTTCGAGAACAGCAGTGGACGATTTCCGCTCTATCCGGGTGAATCAGCCTGGATCGAGTACTCCTACCAGGTCGGTGAGCAGAAGTGGGGTCCGTGGTTCCAACGGGCCGTCCGGGTACCGACGAGCAGCCTGTCGGTCGTCCTGGACTTCCCCGCCCAGGTCGACCCGGTGGTCTGGGGAATGGAGACCTCGATGACCGCGGACGCGTTCGCGTTCCGGACCGCGATCGCCCGGGTGGACGAAGGCGACCGGCGGATCTTCACCTGGTCGACCAGCAATCCGCCGCTGCACGCCCGGTATCGACTGGAATGGAACTTCCGGGCTGTCTCCGACGGTCGGAATCCGGATACCGGCGAGCAGCGTGAGACCGCCGGTCCACAGCCCAGTGAACAGATGGCGGCGGCGGGCATCGTCCAGGCCGATGATCCGGCGCTGGCGCAGCCGGCCCGTTCCTTTGATCTGCCGGCCGAGGCCGAGGACGCCCGGCGCGTGGTCGCCGAGCTGTCCTCGGCGATGGAGCGGGTCTCCGCCCTGCACACCTTCGGTAAGGGCATGGGGATCGCCGCACCACAGATCGGCATCAACCGGGCCGCCGCGATCGTGCGCTCCGCCGACGCGGACATCCTCACCCTGCTCAATCCACGGGTCATCGAGTCCTCGCCGCAGACCGACGAGCAGTACGAGGGCTGCCTGAGCTTCTTCGACGTCCGCGGGCTCGTCCCCCGGCCCCTGGAGCTGCACGTGGAGCACACCGACATCTCCGGACGCCGGCGCATCACCGTCTACCGGCAGGGCCTCGCCCGCCTGGTCGGCCACGAGATCGACCATCTGGTCGGCCGGCTCTACACCGAACGGATGCGGCCCGGCAGCGCCCCGATCCCCGTGGAGCAGTACCGCGGCACCGGCTCGGCCTGGACCTACACCCCCTGATCCGCCACCACGCGTCACCGTCAGGCCGGTCGGGCCGGCCAGCGGTCGGCCGGCGGCCACCCGAACGGACACCGGCCCTGGCCCAATGGCCGTAGGTTAA
>NZ_CADCWS010000300.1 GCF_902806475.1 Candidatus Frankia nodulisporulans | reverse complement strand
GCCCGGGCTTCGGCGGGCCGGGCGGTTTCGGCGGTCCCGGCTTCGGCCGCGGGCCCAAGGTGGGGCGCGGTGATGTCCGCGAGGCCCTGCTGGCCCTGCTGGCCGAGGAGCCGATGCACGGTTACCAGATGATCCGCGAACTCGGCGAGCGCAGCGGCGGCACCTGGCGTCCGAGCCCCGGGTCGGTGTACCCGGTGCTGTCCCTGCTGGCCGACGAGGGTCTCGTGCAGGCCGAGGAGGCCGACGGCAAGCGCGTCTTCCACCTCACCGAGGCCGGGCGCGCCCACGTCGAGTCCCGCGCCGGCCAGCGTCGGCCCTGGGAGACCGCGGCCGACGGCGCCGACGAGGAGCTCACCAGTCTGCGTTCGCTGGCCTTCGCGGTCGGCGCCGCCGTGGTCCAGGTCGCCCAGGCCGGCGACGACGAGCAGCTCGCGGCCGCCCGCGCGTTGCTCACCGAGACCCGCCGCGGTCTCTACCGCATCCTCGCCGGCGATGAGGTCGGCGGGGAGGGCCCCGACGACCAGCCGGCCGAGGCCACCGGAAAGGCCGAGAGCGGCCAGGGCGAGGCCGGGCAGGCGGGTCCGTCGGTCTCGACGTGAACCACCGCGACCGAGCTGAGCAGCACGGCACGACCCCCACTGGGCGCCCGCATCCGACCGATGCGGGCGCCCAGTCCCGTCTGTCGGCACGGTCACCCGCGCGGTCGGGATGTCCGTCGGCCACGGGTGATCGTCCGGGTGGCGCTGATCGAGTCGGGCGCGCCGATGTGGGAACCTCGACGGATGGCAGTTGTGGGCATCGGCGTCGACGTGGTGGACATCGACCGGTTCACCGCCACCCTCTCGCGTACACCGGCCATCGCGATGCGCCTGTTCACCCCGGCGGAACGCGCCCTGACCAGGCCGGAACGTCTGGCCGCCCGGTTCGCCGCCAAGGAGGCCGTGGCCAAGGTGCTCGGCGCCCCACCCGGGCTGGAATGGCATGACGCCGAAGTCCTGGTTGGTCCTGGTGGTCGTCCGTCGCTGCGGGTCGGGGGCACTGTGGCGGCCGCGGCCGCGCGGTTCGGCATCGCCAGCTGGCATCTGTCGCTGACCCACGACGGCGGGGTCGCCGTCGCCATGGTCGTCGCCGAGTCCTGACCCGGCTCGTCCCGCCACGGCGGGGACGTCCGGCGATGTGGACGTCCGGCGATGTGGACGTCTGATCGGGCGGGGAACGGGCAGCATGGGCGACATGCGGAACGCGCACACCGTGGAGCAGGTTCGGGCGGCCGAGGCGGAGCGGTTCGCCGTTCTCCCTCCGGGCGCGCTCATGCAGCGGGCGGTCTTCGGGCTGGTCGCCTACGTGGTTCGACGGCTCGGCCGGGTCCACGGCGCCCGGATCGTCATCCTGGCCGGTTCCGGTGACAACGGCGGCGACGCCCTGTGGGCCGGCGCCCGGCTGGCGGCCCGGGGGGCGCGGGTGGACGCGATCGCCACCGGAACGACACATCCACAGGCGACCGCCGCACTGCTGGCCGCCGGCGGCCGCCGCCAGATCGTCGCGCCGTCCGCCGGGCCGGACGAACCCACCCTCCGCGCGCTGCTGGAACGCGCCGATCTCGTCCTCGACGGCCTGCTCGGTATCGGCGGACGCGGGGGACTGCGCCCGGCGCACGCCCGCCTGGCCGCGCTCGCACCGCCGCGGCGCACCGTCGCCGTCGACCTGCCCAGCGGTGTGGACGCCGACACCGGCGCGGTAGCGGGCGACGCGATCCGCGCCAGCGCGACGATCACCTTCGGGACCTACAAGCGTGGCCTGTGGCTGATGCCCGGGGCCGCCCACACCGGCCCGGTGGAGCTGGTCGACATCGGTCTGACGCTGCCCGAGCCGGACCTGCGCGTGCTGGACGACGCGGACGTCCGCGCGGCGCTGCCAGTACCGCACGAGACGGCGTCGAAGTACCGGCGGGGTGTGCTCGGGCTTGTCGCCGGCAGCGACGACTACCCCGGGGCGGCCGTGCTCGCCGTCGGCGGGGCGCTGCGCGGCGGTGCCGGCTACCTGCGGGTCGTCAGCGTGGGACGCGCGGACCCGGCCTCGGGGCGCATCCGCGGCCGGGCCGGCGACCATGTCCGCGCGGCGCATCCGGAGGCCGTGGTCACCGACATCGCACCCGGTGACCGGGCCGCCCTGCTGGCCGCCGGACGGGTGCAGGCCTGGGCGATCGGCCCGGGCCTGGCCGGCGACACCTCGGCCACCGGCGCGTCGCTGGACGCCCTGCTCGGCGAGGACGTGCCGCTCGTCGTCGACGCCGGTGCCCTCGACCCGCTCGCCGACCTGCTCGCCGCCGACCGCACCCGGCTGCACCGGCGGGTCGCCCCGGTGCTGGTCACTCCGCATGAGGGCGAGTTCGCCCGGCTGGTCGGGCGGGTCCTGGGCTGGGACGCGGCGAAGGCCGCGGACGAGCTGGCGGCCGACCGGCTCGCGACCGTGCGGCGGGTCGCCGCCGAGACCGGCGCGGTCATCCTGCTCAAGGGCGCGCGCACCCTTGTCGTCGAGCCCTCCGGGACGGCCTGGGTGAACACCACCGGTTCGCCCTGGCTCGGCACCGCCGGCAGCGGGGATGTGCTCACCGGCCTGATCGGCTCGCTGGCCGCGGCCGGCCTGCCCGTGGCGTTCGCCGGGGCGGTCGGTGCCCACCTGCACGGCCGCGCCGCCGAACGGGCCGGGGCGCACGGCTGCCTCCCGCTGGCCGCGAGCGACCTGCCCCGCCTGCTCGCCGCCACCGTCACCGACCTGCTGACCGACCCGGCTCGCTGAGGGACCCCACCCGACCCGCTGGCGGTAGCGTTGGCCGGGTGAGTGAACAGCCGACCGACACCGGGGCCGGGCCCGCCGCCCGTACCTACGCGGCCATCGAGCTCGACGCGGTGCGGGATTCGGTGACCGCCCTCGTCGACCGGGCCGGCCCGGCCGCCACCATGGCCGTGGTGAAGGCCGACGGTTACGGCCACGGCATGCTCCCGTGCGCCCGGGCCGCGCTTGAGGCCGGGGCGACCTGGCTGGGCACGGCCTTCCTCGAGGAGGCGCTGGCGCTGCGCGCCGCCGGGATCACCGTGCCGGTGCTGTGCTGGCTCAGCACACCCGCGGAGAACATCGACGCGGCGATCGAGTCCGACATCGACCTGTCGGCCTCCGCGCCCTGGGCGCTGCGGCGGATCGCCGAGGCCGCCCGCCGGGTCGGCCGACGCGCCCGCGTGCATCTCAAGGCCGACACCGGACTCGGCCGGGCCGGGGCGACCCCGGCGGACTGGCCCGACCTGTGCGACGACGCGGCCCGGTTGGAGGCCGAGGGCGTCCTGTCGGCCTACGGCGTCTGGAGCCATCTGGCCTTCGCGGACGCCCCGGGGCATCCGACCGTGCAGGCCCAGATCGGGATGTTCCGGGAGGCCATCGACATCGCCGACAAGGCCGGTCTGACCCCGGTCGTGCGCCATCTCGCGAACTCCGCGGCGACCCTGGTCAGCCCGCAGGCCCATTTCGACCTGGTCCGACCGGGTGTGTCGGTCTACGGGCTCTCACCCGGCCCCGAGGTCGGCCCGCCGGCTCGTTTCGGCCTGCGCCCGGCGATGACGCTGGTCAGCCATGCCGCCCTGGTCAAGCGGGTGCCGGCCGGCACCGGCGTGTCCTACGCCCACCGGTACACCACCGACCGCGCGGCGACGCTGGCCCTGGTCCCCCTGGGCTACGCCGACGGCGTCCCCCGGTCGGCGACGAACCGCGGCGAGGTGCTTCTCGGTGGACGGCGGCGACGCGTCGCCGGCACCGTCTGCATGGATCAGTTCGTTCTCGACGTCGGCGACGACGACGTGTCCGTCGGCGACGAGGTGGTGCTGTTCGGCCCGGGTGACCAGGGTGAGCCGACCGCCGACGACTGGGCCACCGCCGCCGGCACCATCAACTACGAGATCGTCACCCGGATCGGCGCTCGCGTGCCCCGCGTGTACCGCTGATCCGCGGCGTCAGCCGCAGCCGCCGGAGGAGCAGCCGCCGCCGGTCGCGGTGCTGCCGCCGAACATGCCGCGTTCCATCCGGCGCCGCACTGGCTGGGCGGCGGCCTGGGCGGCTTCCTGCTCGGCCTGTTCGATCTGGCCTCGGGTGGTGAGGGTGAGCATCACCGGCTTCGGCCCGCTCGGGGCGGCCGCGGCCGACGTCGATGCCAGCACCGGGGAGCCGACCCCGCTGGTCGCCGTGATCGGAACCGAGGCGGCCACGGCGGGCTCGAGCTCGAGTTCGGGCTCGGACTCGTCGGCCACGCCGAGCGCGGCGGCGCGCTCCGGGCCGGTGAGGGTCCGGTTCGGGTTCGCGGAGACGGGCTCCTGATGCCTGCGCCACGACAGCTTCATGTATCTGCCTCCGTGATCACTATCGATGGGCCGGTCACTCCACGGTAGAGGACGACGTCCCGCTTGGCCGGGCAGGCCGGCCCGGACGTGACCCAGTCGAAGGTCCGGGTGATCGGT
>NZ_CADCWS010000299.1 GCF_902806475.1 Candidatus Frankia nodulisporulans | reverse complement strand
CCTATGGCCCGATAGACAGATCGGTGTGGCCGCGCCGGCGGTCAGGGCGCAGCATCGGTCGGGGAACGTCATCCGGCGTTGACGGGAGCACAGCTGGTGTCCACGCGAGATCTCTACACTCAGACCCCCGAAACGGACCGCTGGGCCGCCGGTGCCGGCGGCCACCCTGTTTTCACCTGGGAATACGATCCCGAGCGCGGCAGGCTGCTCGACCTGTACCAGAAGGGCAAGGACCGGCAGTGGGACTCGACCACGCGGATAGACTGGGATCTGCCGGTCGACCCCGAGGATCCGTTGGGCATTCCCGACGAGGCGAACGTCCTGTACGGAACGGACCACTGGAACCGCATGTCGGCCACCGATCGTACGCAGGTGCGCCGGCACGCCGCCGCCTGGCAGTTCTCCCAGTTTTTGCACGGTGAGCAGGGGGCGCTGATCTGCGCGGCGCGCATCGTGGAGACCTCCCCCGGTCTGGAAGCGAAGCTCTACTCCGCCACCCAGGTGGTCGACGAGGCCCGGCATGTCGAGATCTACACCAGGTTCCTGCACGAGAAGATCGGCCTGCTGTACCCGATCAACGACAGCCTTCAGGGCCTGCTGGCCGACAGCCTGAACGATTCCCGGTGGGACCTGCCGTATCTGGGCATGCAGGTCCTCATCGAAGGTCTGGCGCTCGCAGCCTTCGGTCTGATTCGAGATGCCACGACACAGCCACTCGCGAAACAGCTGCTCACCTATGTCATGCAGGACGAGGCCCGGCACGTCGCCTTCGGACGCATCGCGTTGCGCGACTACTACCGGCAGCTCTCCGACGCCGAACTCCGGGAACGCGAGGAGTTCGTGATCGAGGGCTGCCACCTGATGCGTGACCGCATCCAGGGTCTAGAGGTCCTGGAGAACCTCGGTCTGCGCACCGACGAGGCCCGGCGGATCGTCGAGGCCAGCGAGACGATGCGGCTCTTTCGCACGCTGCTGTTCGCCCGGGTCGTCCCGTGCGTGAAGGACATCGGGCTGTGGGGTCCGCGGCTGCGGCGGGCCTACCTCGACCTGGGCGTCCTCGACCTCGGCGACGCCGACCTGGACCTTCTCATGGCCCAGGACGACGCCGCCGCCGAGGCACTCGACGTCGCACGCGTCCACGCGGCGCAGGAACAACGAGTCGCCGAGGTGCACGCGACCATCGCCGCCGGCCAGAACGGCAGCGCCGCGCCCGGGCCGCCTACCGCTGGACGGTGGCGGTGAGGCGGGCGTAGCCGAGGACGTGGCTGGACACGGCGGGCGGCGTGGTGGGTGCCAGGGCGAGGCTGGGAACGTCCAGGGCGTAGACGGTGAACTGGTAGTGGTGGGCGATGTCGCCGACCGGCGGGCACGGCCCGAAGTAGCCGGCGACACCCGCGTCACCGGTGCCGGACACCGCGCCGGGCGGCGGTGTCGCGCCGAGCCGGGTGGCCGAGGCGGGAATGTCCCAGACCAGCCAGTGCCAGAAGCCCGAGCCGGTGGGTGCGTCCGGGTCGAACAGGGTCACCGCGTAGCCGCGGGTACCCGCCGGCGCCCCGGTCCAGCCGAGCCGCACCGGCTGGTTGGGGTTGTCGCAGCCGAATCCGTTCGCCCAGTGGGTGGCCGGCAGCGCGCCGCCGTCCCGCACGTCCGGGCTGCTGACCTGGAAACGAACCGCCTTGGCCGGAATGTTGCGGCGGACGGCCGAATACCCGTAGCCGTCGGTGCGCGCGGGGCCGGACCCCGCGGTGGCCGTGGTGACCATGCCTGCGACGCAGAGCGCCGCGAGCGCGACAGCGGTCATGGCGCGAAACGGTGATCTCATAGGTGCCTCCCACGTGGTGATGTGCGGACCACGGTGCGGGTACCGGCACGAAGGTGGGAAGGCGTCGCGCATCCTGGCATTCGCAGTACCAGGATCGCCGCTGGTATCCGGCTGACCGCAGGCCGATCCTGGAGAGATGACGCACCAGCGGACGACGCGACGCCCGGAGCTGGCCCGGTTCCTGCGGGCGAAGCGGGCGCGGCTGCGACCGCAGGACGTGGGCCTGCCCTGCGGCGACCGTCGCCGCGCACCGGGCCTGCGGCGCCAGGAGGTCGCGCAGCTGGCCGCGGTCAGCATCGACTGGTACATCCGGTTGGAGCAGGGACGGGTGGGCATCCCGGGCGCCGAGGTACTGGACGCGATCGCCCGCGCCCTGCTCCTGTCACCGGCCGAACGCCGCCACCTGCACCTGATCGGCCGCGGCGAGGCACCCATGATGGACGCGGCCGTGCCCGTCCCGGTCAGCGACTCGCTGCTGGCCCTGCTCAACGGCATGCCGCTGCTGCCCGCCTACCTCACGGACTTCCGCTGTGACATCCTCGCCCGCAACGCCGCCGCGGCGGCCCTGTTCGGTGAGAACTTCGGTATCGGCGAGGCGGCCAACAGCGCCTGTCTGATTTTCCTGGACCCACGGACCCGGGAGACCCAACTCGACTGGACACGCATCGCGCGGGAGACCGTCGGGAACCTGCGCGCCGATTTCGCCCGTCACCGCGAGGATGCCCGACTGGCGGAGGTCATCGCACGCCTACGCCAGGAAAGCGCCGAATTCGCCGCCTGGTGGGACGACCACACGGTCAGGGAACGCTCCCACGGTGTCAAGCGCATCCGCCACCCGGTGGCCGGTGAGATGACCGTCGCCTATGACATTCTCGCCACCCTCGGCGACTCCCACCAGCGCCTGTTCGTCGTCACACCGGTCGACGCGGCGACCGAGCGCGCCCTGCGCGCCCTCATGACCGACCACGGCCGAACCATGACCGGACGGCCACCCCGCGCCACCCAGGAAACAGCCGCCGCACCCGCCCAGGCCAGGATGCCCGGGTAGATCACGGGTCGGTGTACTTCTTCGACCGCAGCATCACCTGGGCGTCGCGGGAAAAGCCCCCGTCTTCTCCGGTGGCGGCGAGACGGGCGGCCGGTGCTCGGCATACCCGCCGCGTGCCGGTGGCGGGTAGTCGTAGCGCGAGTCGCGCCTGTCGCCATAGCCGTCGGGCCGATAGCCCCGGTTGTCGTACGAGAACATCTGGCGGATGGCCTACGTGCGCGGCCCGGAGGGAATCATCGTCTCCCTGGCCGAGCGGATCGGCTGACCCGCGGCTGGACGCCCATGCCCGCCGCCCAGCGGTTGTCACCTGGTCGTCGTCGGTGAACCGGCCGACGGTTCCGATCATGTCGGCGAGCACCCGCGGATCGAAGTCACCGCGACATGCCGTCGGCGGGCCGTCAGCCTGCTGTGCCGTGGGCCGCCGGTGGGGTCTGGGTGCGGGTCTGGCGGCGCGTGCCAACTCCGGTGTTCGGGTTGGCGTCGCGTCCTAGGCGCAGCGCGGAGACGAGGAAGAAGATGCCGCCGAGCAGGGCGTAACCGCCCAGGCTGCGCACCGAGTCGTGCGACGAGGCGGCCTGGAGGAGGAACGAGATCCCGGCGACCGCGGAGAGGGCGCCGCTGGCGATCATCGACCACTGGCCGCCGAGGGCGGCGCGCCGCGACAGCGCGACGACGAGCTGGACCAGGCCCGCGACGATGGCCCAGACTCCCCACACCCGCAGGACGGCCGGAACACCGGAGGCCGCCGCGAAGGCCAGCCCGACGGCGGCGATCCCACTGATCGCGATGTTGACCTGGAGTCCCCGGGCGGAGCGGCTCGCCCGGCAGGAGCGAGCATCGACGATGGCGGCGCCCACGTCGAACAGCGGGTAGATCACGAGCAGGGTCGCACTGACCGGTCCGATGCTCGACCCGGTCAGAAACATCACCACGGCCCAGACCAGAGCGAACCCGAAACGGAGCAGGTAGAGCCTGCGCAGCGCCTGCGCGACGGCGCCGAGGTCGGCGGACGGGGCGGTGGTTGTGGTCACAACAGTTCCCTCCTGGAAGAAAGACCGTTCTCTCTTGCGGCGCAAGCCTGGCACGATGCCTCCTTGACCGCAAGACCGATCGTTCTTTCCGCTAGGGTTGCGCGATGGCAGCACGGACCCGCCTGGCGCAGGACGACCCGAACGCGAGCTCCTCGGGGCGGCCGGAGCGATCCGAGGCACGGGAGCGGCTGCTGTCCACGGCCAGCAGGCTGTTCTACCGGGAGGGCATCCGAGCGGTCGGGGTCGAGCGGATCCTCGCCGAGGCCCCGGCCACGCGGGCGACGTTCTACCGGCATTTCCCTTCGAAGGAAGACCTCGTGCTCGCCTACCTGCGCGGCGTCGATACCGGCACGCGGGCTGGTGTGCGGGCCGCCGTCGAGGCCGCGCGGTCTCCGGCCGACGCGTTGCGCGCGATCGGGACCGCCGTCGCCGACAACCTGGCCGCGCCGGAGTTCCGCGGCTGCGCGTTCCTCAAAGCCGCCGCCGAGTACCCCGACCCCGACGACCCGGTGCGCCAGGTGATCCTCGAACACCGAACCTGGTACGCGACCACACTCACCGAGCTCTTCGCGCAGGTCTTCGGGGATTCCCCTCGACGAGGCAACCCCGAGCACGCCGCACGACATTTCGTCCTGATTCGCGACGGCGCCATGTCCGGCGCCCACCTCGACGGCGTCGACAGCGTCGGCGACGCGTTCCGCCGCGGCGTCGAGGGCCTGCTCACCCTCCTCCCCTGAAG
>NZ_CADCWS010000298.1 GCF_902806475.1 Candidatus Frankia nodulisporulans | reverse complement strand
GGCTGCGCCGTCTCGGCGGCACCCGACCCGATCTGGCACCGTCCATCGAGCGGTTGATCGACATCTACGCCGCCGCGGAGCCGTCCGAGCAGATCGCCGACGAATAGCTCGTCCAGCGATCGCCCCTGTTCCACCGGGCGCCGGTGATGCGGGAGGTCGAAGCCGCCATCGGTTCGAGAGTTCGTCCGATCGGTTGCAGAATACGAGCGTGCGCGGGACATCCGGGTGAGAGGAGACGTGCGGTGGCTGACGCCGACGATGTGTGCCGGCTGGCGCTGGCGTTGCCGGGGGTCGAGGAAGTCCATAGCGAGGGCTTCGACTTCCGGGTGGGCGGCAAGGGGTTCGTCTGGTCGTATCCGGAGCGCCGGCCGGGGCAGCCGCGGCGGATTCGCACCGACGTCGCCGTGCTCTACGTCGGTGACGAGGCCGAGAAGCAGGCGCTGCTGCGCGGCGAACCCGAGCTGTTCTTCACCGCACCCGGCTACGACGGCTTCCCGCTGGTGATGTGCCGGCTGGCCGCGGTGGACATCGACCGGCTGACCGAACTCGTCACCGACGCCTGGCGGATGCGCGCCCCGGCCGAGCTCACCACCGAGACCGCATAGCGGCCACGGCCCCTTCCGTTTCCCTCATGTCATAGCCGGGCGAGCAGCTCGGCCTTCTTCGCGGCGAACTCGGCGTCCGTGAGCACACCGCGTTGGTGCAGCTCGCCCAGCCGGTCAAGGGTCGCCAGGATCGCCTCCGCGTCCGCCCCTGCGGCGGCAGGTTCGGACGCCAGGGTGGGCTCGGGTGAGGCGGCGGGCTCGGACGGTGCGGTGGGCCCGGGTGTCACGAGTGGCGTGGGGGCTGCCGGGGAGAGGCTGTCCACGGTGAAGGTGCCGTGCTGGCTGGTGAACGACAGTGTTCCTGGCCGGCCACCCTGCTGCTGTTGGACGCCGCCGACGCGATGGTCACCGGTGTCGTACACGCTGACCGGTCCGTCATCCCGCTGGACGGCGGGGAAGACCGCGTACCGTGCGCCGTTCTGGCTGCCGCTGGCGCTGGGTCGCCCCAGATCACCGGGCCACCAGCCATCCCCCGTCGAGGACGGGAACGAAGACGGGAACGGGGCTGGGGAAGGAAACGAGGACGGAGCCCACGAGGATGAGGCCGGGGATGCGGGCGCGGTCGGAGTCGTGGTGTGGGGCGCGAACAGGTCCGGGCTGGCCAGCAGGGCCGCGAGGTCGGTGGCGAGGCCGCTGACCCTGGTTTGTAGGGCGGTGTTGAACATGTCGCCGACCATGGTCATGCCGCCGGCCATCCACTGCCCGCGTCCGCCGAGGTCGGGGTGGGTGAACTGGGGCCTGCGTGCCGTTGCCGGCCAGCACCGCGGCCAGCAGCGTGCGCACCGCCTCGACGCTGACGTCGTAGCGGTGCGCGAGGTCCGCGACGGCCCGCTGGCCCTGGCTCGTCAGCTCACGCATGGCACGTCCCCTCGGGCGGTCGGGTTCCCCGCCGCAGGCTAACTCGACGATCGGACGGGCGGCAGGCGTTTGTGGACGGGACCAGCTCAGGCGCGCAGGAGGCCGAGGTCGCGGACATAGGTCAGCTCGTCGTAGCCGTCCATGTTGACGATGGTGCCGGCGAGGACGGGTTCCGGTACGCGGCGAACCGGGGGTTCGGCCAACCGGGCGGTGAGCGGGTCCAGGTGGGTGGCACGGGCGAGGATCGACCGAGGCGGGTGCTTCGGGACTCTGGACGCGCAGATGCCATGCCAGGCTGGCCGGGATCGCCGGGTCGGGCCGCGGCGAGGCCCATCCGGGCGGCGTGACCCACCCGACGTCAGCCGAGCGCACCCGTCCTCGCCCGCCCCTGGTCGGCGACGCCCACGGCGCACGGCCACCGGCAGCCCACCGGACGGGGAAACAGCAGGTCACCAACCCGGAGAACAACCGACCCGGTGAGGTTTCCAGAAGCCGGCCGGAACGAAACGAATACCGGTGTGGCGACAGGCACAGACCAGCGGAGGGCCAGAAAGTGCGGGACCCGATGGTGGGGGCGCCGGGGCGGGACCTTCTACGCTGAATCGGTGTGCCGGATTTCCTTCGGGCGTGGGACGTCCGACAAGGCCGAGAAAACGGGCCCGTGGATAGCGTGACGTGCGCCGGCAGGTTTCTCGGCCGGTGCGCCGAGCCTGCAGCCGGGGCCGCGCACGCCAATGCCGGCAGCGGCATCACCATCGGGAGCGGAATGTGACACTAGTGCACGACACGCCGGCCGGGCACGCGGACCCACCGGCAGATGACGCGCCCCCCAAGGCCCTGGGGTCGCTGCTGCACTACCTGCGGACGACGTCGCACAAGGACATCGCGGTGATGTACACCCTGACGTCCCTTGTCTACTTCGCGTTCGCCGGCGTGCTGGCCATGATAATCCGGGCTGAACTGGCCAGGCCCGGGCTGCAGTACGTATCCAACGAGCAGTACAACCAGATCTTCACCATGCACGGCACGCTGATGCTGCTGATGTTCGCGACGCCGATCGCCTTCGCGTTCGCGAACTATCTGATCCCGCTGCAGATCGGCGCGCCGGACGTGGCTTTCCCGCGGCTCAACGCGCTGTCGTTCTGGTTCTTCTTCTTCGGCAGCCTGACGGTCATCACGGGCTTTCTCACGCCGAACGGCGCCGCGTCGTTCGGCTGGTTCGCCTACACGCCGCTGTCGAGCGAGGCCTACTCGCCGGGGCTCGGCAGCGACCTGTGGCTGGTGGGTCTGACCGTCTCGGGTCTGGGCACCATCCTCGGCGCGGTCAACTTCATCACGACGATCCTGTGCCTGCGGGCGCCGGGTATGACCATGTTCCGGCTGCCGATCTTCACCTGGAACGTGCTGGTAACGTCCATCCTGGTGCTGATCGCCTTCCCGGTGCTGGCCGCGGCGCTCATCGCGTTGGAGTGCGACCGAAGGTTCGGCTCGCACATCTTCGACGCGGCCAACGGCGGGTCCGTCCTGTGGCAGCATCTGTTCTGGTTCTTCGGGCATCCCGAGGTCTACATCATCGCCCTGCCGTTCTTCGGGATCATCACCGAGATCCTGCCGGTGTTCTCCCGCAAGCCGCTGTTCGGCTACAAGGGTCTGGTGTACGCGACCATCGGCATCGGCGGCCTGTCGATCGCCGTGTGGGCGCACCACATGTACGTGACCGGCGCCGCGCTGCTGCCGTTCTTCTCCATCCTGACGTTCCTGATCGCGGTGCCGACCGGGGTCAAGTTCTTCAACTGGATCGGCACGATGTGGCGGGGGCAGATCACCTTCGAACCGCCGATGATGTTCGCTGTCGGCTTCCTGGTGACGTTCCTGTTCGGTGGTCTCACCGGCGTGCTGCTGTCCAGCCCGCCGGTCGACTTCCACGTCAGTGACAGCTACTTCGTCGTCGGCCACTTCCACTACGTGGTCGCCGGTCTGCTGTTCGCCGGGTTCGCCGGAATCTACTTCTGGTTCCCGAAGGTCACCGGCCGGATGATGAACACCAAGCTCGCCAAGGTGCACTACTGGACGATGCTGGTCGGCTTCCACTCCACGTTCCTGGTCGACCACTGGCTCGGCGTGAAGGGTATGCCCCGCCGGTACGCCGACTACAGCGCGCAGGACGGGTTCACCACGCTGAACACCATCTCGTCGCTGGGCAGTGTGATTCTGGCGCTGTCCACCCTGCCGTTCCTGCTGAACCTCTACGTGTCGTACCGCAAGGGCCCCATCGTCACGGTGGACGATCCGTGGGGATTTGGGAACTCGCTGGAATGGGCGACGTCCTGCCCGCCGCCGCGGCACAACTTCACCACCCTGCCGCGTATCCGCTCCGAGCGGCCGGCGTTCGACCTGCACTATCCGGAGCTCGCCGGCGACGTGGACTTCCACGCCACCCCCGAGTTCACACCGGCACCGAACAAGCGCGGGCTGAGTTCCTGACCAGCAACGCCACAGTCGTAGAACCGCCCCGGTCGCCAGATGGGACCGGGGCGGTTCCGCGTCCGGGCGGGGACTGGCGCGGCTGGAACGGTGCCTGACAGACGGATCGGCCCCGGAGAAACGGAGTTCTCCGGGGCCGATCCGACAGTGCCGATATGCGGTTGTCCGCGCTCAGGGTGCGCCCGTCATCGCCGGGAGCGTCCCCGTCATGCGTCGTGCGTCGGGACGCCGACCGTCAGACCCTGACGTTCGAGTCGTGCGGCGGCGGCGTCTGGGGTGGGGTGGGGGGAACGTCGCCGGTGGCCGGGGCCACCCGCTCCTCGGGCGGTTCGACGGACAGGTGCGGGGTGACCCGGTCCAGCCAGCGCGGGAAGTACCAGTTCCGCTTCCCGATCAGGTGCATGAGCGAGGGCACCAGCATGGTCCGCAGGATGAACGCGTCCAGGAACACCGCGGACGCCAGACCCAGACCGAAGATCTTGATCTGCCGGCCCGGGGAGACCACGAACCCGAAGAACACCGCGATCATGATGATGGCCGCGGCGGTGATGATGCCGCCGGTCTCGGCCTGGCCGATGGTGATGGCCCGGCGGTTGTCGCGGGTGTGAATCCACTCCTCGTGCATCCGGCTGACGAGGAACACCTGATAGTCCATCGACAGGCCGAACAGGATGGCGAAGAGCATCACCGGAATCCAG
>NZ_CADCWS010000297.1 GCF_902806475.1 Candidatus Frankia nodulisporulans | reverse complement strand
ACCTGACCAGTTACCGGGCCTGTTGCAGCCGAAGGCGTTTCTGGAACTGCAGCGGGCTGAGCGCGGTGACCGCGCGGAAATGGCGGTGGAAGGCGGACGGGCTCATCCCGGCGAGGCGGGCGAGATCGGCGATGCGCAGCGGTTCCGCGTAGTGCGCACGAATCCAGCGGATCGCGCGGCTGACCTGAGCGAGTCCGCTGTCGGCAAGGCCCACCTGGCGGATCGTCGGGCCGTGCGGGCCGGTGAGCAGCCGCCAGTGGATCTCCCGTTCGAGCAGCGGCGCGAGGACCGGTGCGTCCGCCGGATGGTCAAGCAGCCGAAGCAGACGGACCGCCGCGTCCAGCAGGTCGGCGCTGGCCTCACTCGTCGCCAGCGCCGACACCGGCGCCGCTGCCGGCGAAGTCGTCGCCGTGACACGTTCCGCGCCTGGCGCGTGGAGCAGCAGTGGCGCAAGGACCGCGGGCCGCAGCACAACGCCCAGGGCGAGCGCGGGCGTACCCGCTGAGGCGTCCAGGAAATGGCCGGCCACGGGGACGTCGGCGGACACGACCAGGCACTGGCCGGTTCGGTACTCGTGCACCTCGTCGCCGAGCATCAGCCGCTTGCCGCCCTGGGCCATGACCACAAGCAGCGGCTCGGCCACCGAGTAGTCCGGTGCCACGCTCGTCACCCGGGACAGCAGCAGTCCGGGCACGGGGGTGCGCAGGTCCGGGCGGGCATGCCGGGCGATGAGCTCGCGCAGCTCCGCCAGCGCGGCGTCGGACCTCGGCGGGAACGGCTGCGGTCGCATCATCGTGACGGTGCCATCCCGCCACGTCCACTGGCAAGTCCGATCGGAGCATGGTCGAGAGGATCGGGCAAGAGGATGGATGGATTGGTCTACCGTCCGCCGGGCGGGGCGGGCTTCGATGGACGAGCACGGCAGACGCCAGCCACGATCCGGATGGAGCAGTCGACCATGGCTCTTGATCACTATGTCACCTTGGGACGATCGGGTCTTCGGGTGAGCCCGTTCGCGCTCGGTGCGATGACCTTCGGCGAGGATCCGGGTGGCGCCGGGTGCAGCGTCGAGGAGTCCGAACGCATCCTGAGCGCCTACCTGGAGCGCGGCGGGAACTTCGTCGACACCGCCAACTTCTACACGAACGGGCATTCCGAGCGGATACTCGGCGACTACTTCGCGGCCCGGCCCGGGCACCGCGACCGGGTGGTGCTCGCCTCGAAGTTCTTCACCAACATGTTTCCCGGCGACCCCAACGCAGGGGGCGCCGGACGCCGCGCGATCCTCGCGCAGCTACACGAGACGCTGCGCCGCCTGCGCACCGACCATCTCGACCTGTACTGGCTGCACAACTGGGATCGCAACACCCCGATCGAGGAGACGATGCGCACCCTCGACGATCTGGTCCGCGCCGGCAAGGTCCGCTACCTCGGCTTCTCGAACACTCCGGCATGGCTGACCGCCCAGGCCCAGACGACGGCCCTGCTGCGCGGATGGACGCCGTTGGTCGCGCTGCAGGTCGAGTACTCACTGCTGGCGCGCACCGTCGAGGGTGAGCTCGCACCGTTCGCCCGCGACCAGGGTCTGGCGCTCGTCCCGTGGAGCCCGCTGAAGAACGGTTTTCTCTCCGGCAAGTACCGCCGCGCCGCCACCTCCCCCGCGGCCCCCGACTTCCCCGCTGTGGGCATCGACTCGGCGCGCACCGCCTACGTCGGGCTGCCCACCCCCGCGCAGCGTCCGGTGATCGACGCCGTGGCGCAGGTCGCGGACGAGTGTGGCACGTCGTCCGCCGCGGTGGCGCTGGCCTGGTTGCGCGCCCGGACGGGGGCGGTCGTGCCGATCATCGGCGCCCGGCGCGTCGCGCAGCTCACCGACAACCTGGCCAGCCTCACCCTCACCCTGGACGCGGACCAGCTTCGCCGACTCGACGAGATCTCCGCCCCCGTCCTCGGCTACCCCGCCGCGATGCACGGTGCGCTGCGCGCGATGCTGCAGTTCGCCGGCACCACCGTGGACGGCGAACCGTCCACCGTCTACCCACCGCTGCTGGCGAACTCCGTCCGCTACTAGCGTGGTCCGTGATGGCCCGGCGCGCTCAGAAGCCGAGGTCGCGACCGATGATCTCTTTCATGATCTCGTTGGAGCCGGCCCAGATGCGGGTGACCCGGCCGTCCATCCATGCCTGGGCCGCGCGGTACTCGGTCATGTAGCCGTAGCCGCCGTGCAGCTGCACGCAGGAGTCGAGCACCTCGTTCTGCACCTGCGACGACCACCATTTCGCCTTGGCGGCGTCGACCGCGGACAGGGCGCCCTCGCTGTGCGCGGCGACGCAGGCGTCGATGAACGCCTGGGCGACGTCGAGTTGGGTGACCAGTTCGGCGAGCAGGAACTTGTTGTGCTGGAAGCTGCCGATCGGGGCGCCGAACGCGCGCCGCTCACGGGCGTAGGTGATGGTCTCGGCGAGGATCGCGTCGGCGTGGGCGAGGTTGGTGACCGCACAGCTGATCCGTTCCTGCGGGAGGCGTTCCATCATCGCCACGAAGCCGCGGTCGACCTCGCCGAGCACCGCGTCGGCGCCGACCCGAAGGTCGGTGAAGAACAGTTCGGCGGTGTCGGCCTCGTGCTGGCCGACCTTGTCGAGTTTGCGGCCGCGGGTGAAGCCCGCCATGCCCTCCTCGACGGCGAACAGGGTGATGCCACGGGCGGGCTTGGCGTCGGGGTTGGTCCGGGCTGCGATGATGACGAGTTCCGCCGAGGAACCGTTGGTGATGAACGTCTTCGACCCGTTGATGATCCAGTCGGGTCCGTCGCGCACCGCGGTGGTGCGCAGCGCTGCCAGGTCCGATCCGCCGGACGCCTCGGTCATCCCGATCGCGGTGACGATCTCGCCCGCGCAGAACCCGGGCAGCCAGCGTTCGCGCTGCTCCGGCGTGGTGAGTTCGACCAGATACGGCGCGACGATGTCGGTGTGCAGGCTGAACGAGGTGGCCACGCCCAGGCTCGCCTTCGCCAGCTCCTCGAGCCAGACGGCGTTGAACCGGTAGTCGCCGACGCCGCTGCCGCCAAGCTCCTCGGGGATGCCGACGCCGAGGAAGCCGGCCTCGCCGGCCTCCCGCCAGGCGGCGCGGTCGATGAGCCGCTGGGTGAGGTAGGTCGGCAGCCCCGGCTCGATGGTCCGCTCGACGAAGGCCCGCACGGACGCGCGGAACAGCTCATGGTCGGCGTCGAACAACGTCCGCTGCACCCGGACCTCCCCTGCGCACCAGCACTGTCACGCGGTGTAAGGGTACTGCTCGGGCGGCGGACTCGCTACGGTCGATCTGACGACGGCACGGCAGACGACAGCGCAGGAGGCAGTGACCCATGCGGTATCGCAAGCTCGCCCGGACCGGTGTCGAGGTCAGCACCCAGTGCCTGGGCGCGATGATGTTCGGCCCGATCGGCAACGACGACCAGGACGAGGCCGTCCGCATCATCCACCGGGCGCTCGACGCCGGGATCAACTTCATCGACACCGCCGACGTCTACTCCCAGGGCGTCAGCGAGGAAATCGTCGGCCGGGCCCTGCAGGGTCGCCGGGACGACGTCGTGCTCGCCACGAAGTTCTTCAACCCGATGGGAGACGAGCGCAACCGCCGCGGCGGCTCTCGGCGCTGGATCATCCGCGCCGTCGAGGACAGTCTGCGCCGCCTCGACACCGACCACATCGATCTCTACCAGATCCACCGGCACGACTGGGACGTCGATCTGGAGGAGAGCCTCGGCGCCCTGACCGACCTGGTGCGCGCCGGCAAGGTGCGTTACCTCGGATCGTCGACGTTCCCGGCGGACTGGATCGTCGAGGCGCAGTGGGCGGCACGGCGACGCGGCAGCGAACGGTTCGTCTGCGAGCAACCGCAGTACTCCATCTTCGCCCGCAGGATCGAGGAGGCGGTGCTGCCGGCGGCGCTGCGCCACGACGTGGGTGTGATCCCGTGGAGCCCGCTGGCCGGCGGCTGGTTGACCGGCAAGTACCGCCGCGGCCAGGACATCCCGGGCGGTTCGCGCTACGGCAAGGACGGCCCGTTCGCCCAGCGCCGGGCCGATGCCGACCTCAACGACGACCCGAGCACCCCCGTCCGCTATGACGCGGTGGAGTCGCTGGTCACCATCGCCGAGCAGGCCGGTCTTTCGCTGACCCACCTGGCGTTGGCGTTCGTCGACGCGCATCCGGCGATCACCGCGGCCATCATCGGTCCGAAGACGATGGCCCAGCTCGAGGACCTCCTCGGCGCCGCCGACGTCGTCCTGGACGCGATCGACAAGGTCGTCCCGCCGGGCACCGACATCAGCGGTGTGAACCACTTCGACCGCAGCCCCGCCCTCGACCCCGCCCGCCGCCGCCGCTGACCCATCCGTCCACCCGGCCCTGCTCCTGCCGCGTGTTGACATCCTCCCCGGCCTGAAGACCGGGGATTCCTACCCTCGCGGGCAGGTTTTCCTGTTTCACTGACAGACGCCTCCCCACTCTAGGAGCGGGGTGGTCTCGCTCCGTCTCCACAGGCGATCACGGCGAGCCCCGCCGCGAGAACATTCCGTGCCGCGTTCACATCCCGGTCGTGGACCACACCACACCGGCAGACCCATTCCCGGATGTTCAACGGCAGCTTT
>NZ_CADCWS010000296.1 GCF_902806475.1 Candidatus Frankia nodulisporulans | reverse complement strand
GGAACAAAAAACAAACGATCTACGAGACCTGACCAGTTACGACGGGTCGTGCAACCCGGGTTAGCCTGGGAGCGTCGGGAAAGAAAGGATCAAGACGGTCAGATATGCGGGAAAGCCACGCCCGATGATGTATCGCCAGGCGCCAGCGGAGGCAGTCCGCGAGGAGGCTGGCGCTTCTCCTGTGGGCAAGGTGGCGCTGGAACGGGCGCGCAGGCAGTTCTTCGAGGGTGACGCGGTCGAGCCGGTCGGTGTCCGGGATGTCATCCGGCAGTCCTGGGCGCGGGCGCGTGAGCTGGCGGTGCCGTTGGAGGACCCGGTGGTCCGCTTTCTCGAGGTCGACTCGGACAGTCTGCTCGAGCGCGCCGCCCGCCCCGTGCTGCACACCATGTTGGACCGGCTACCCGATGTCGCCCTCATCAGCGCGCTGGCCGGCCCGGACGCGCTGCTGCGGCTGCGCTTCGGCGGCGACCCCACGTTCGTCCGGCTGCTGACGGATCAGGGCGCGTTCCTCCAAGGGTACGACTTCTCCGAGTCCGTCGTCGGCACCAACGGGATCGGCACCGCACTGGCGATCGGCCGTCCGGTGATGGTCGACGGCGGCGAGCACTACGTCGAAGGCGCGGACGCGGTCTCCTGCGCCGCCGCGCCCATCCGCGACCCCGTCTCGGGCGCGATCGTCGGCGCCGTCAACTTCACCTGCCCGTCCCGGGACAGCAGCCCGCTGCTGCTCGCGATGACCACCTCGGCCGCCGCCCAGGCCGATCTCGCGGCGCTGCGCAGCCAGACCGACCCGGCGGCGCAGCGCGCCCTGGCCCTGGTCGAACAGCGGCGATCCGCGCTGCGGGAACACCTGCACCGGGTGTCGATGGCCGCGACCTCGACCGACGTCTGCTCCCTGCTCGCCCAGATCATGCATGTCGCCAGGCGGCTGTTTCCCTTCGACGCGGTGTGGGCGATGCGCCGGGTCGGTGACGCCCCGCTGCGCGTCGTCGCGGTGGACGGCGACGTCGCCCCGGGCGCGGTCGGCGCCGTCGTGCCCGAGGAGACGGCGATGATGCTCGACCACGCCGCCCAGGGTGACCTTGGTCGGGCCGGCCCCGAGCGGATGTCGAGGCGGCCGCTCGCCGGCATGCCCACCGGTATTCGACCGTTGCCCGGGCAGCAGCGCCTGATCCGCCGTTGGATCGTGGCCGCCGCACCACCGGGAGCGCCGTCGCCGGCCTGCTCCTCGTCCCAGACCGTGCTGGTGGTGGCGAGCGACTTGGCCCTGCCCGGCGGCCCGGGGCAGCGGGGGCTCAGCCGTGACCTGCTGACCGAGATCGCGTTCGCCTGCGACACCGCCTGCCGGTTCGAGGAGGTCACCCGGCTGGCGGTCAGTGACCCGCTGACCGGCCTGCCCAACCGCCGCCGTTTCCTCGAACTCGCGGCGCAGACGTTCGACCGATGTCGCTCCTCCGGGCAGCCACTGGCCACGTTCATGGTCGACATCGACCGTTTCAAACGCGTCAACGACACCTACGGCCACCGGGTCGGCGACCTGGTCCTCGTGCGGGTGGCCGCCTGCATCCAGGCTGTGCTGCGTTCGGGTGACATCGTCGGCCGGATCGGCGGTGAGGAGATCGCGGTGGTCACCGTCGCGACCCCGCAGGACGCGATGGCACTGGCCGAACGGCTGCGCCGGGCCGTGGCCGGCGCCGGGTTGGAGTCCGATGACGGACCGCGGGCGGTCACCGTGAGCCTCGGCGTCGCCTGCCTCGAGGAACGGGACCACCGCCTGTCCGATCTGCTCGACCGGGCCGACCGGGCCCTGTACGCGGCCAAGGCCGCTGGTCGCGACCGCGTCGTCGGCGACTGATCCCGCCGACCTCCGCCCGCTTCCCCTCGGCCCCCGAACCTCCCCCCGGCCTCCGGTGGGTTCCTCATGGGTGGAATGTGGCGGGAAGTCGACCCGCCTGTGGGGAGAACGCTGTCGGATGTGACACTGGAAGTCCTTAACGCCCAGTTGGGTACAGACGATCGTTGAGTGCCCAACATCCGACAGCAGACATGACACCCTGTGGGGCAACCAGCCCGCGGGCGGCTGGGGCGCACCGCCGTAGGCGGTGCGACGATCACCGCCTACGGGCCTACGGGATGGGATCGAGCAGGCGTGGCCACCTATCTGCTGGGCCTTTCCGCCGCGGTCTGTTTCGGCGTCGCCGCCGTACTACAGCAGCGGGTGGCCTTCCGCGCGCCGCCGGGCGACGTCCTGCGGCTGCGGCTGTTGTGGTGGCTGGTGCGCCGGCCCGCCTGGGTGTTCGGCATCGCCATCGGCGGCGCGGGCAGCATGCTCTCCGCCGCCGCGTTGACCAGCGGCGCGGTCGCACTGGTCGAACCGCTGCAGATCTGCCAGCTCCTGTTCGCCCTGCCGCTGGCCGCGTTGCTCGCCCGCCGGGTGGTGCCCCGCCGGGACTGGGCCGCCGCGGCGGCCACGGCCGCCGGCCTCGCGGTGTTCATCGCCGCGGGCCGCCCCGATTCGGGGGACATCCAACACGCCACCTCCACCGGCTGGCTCATCACCCTCACCTTCGCGTGCGTCGTGCTGGTCGCCGCGACCTGGGGTACCCGCGCCCAGCCCGCGGTGCGGCGCGCACCCCTGCTCGCCGGCGCCGCGGGTCTGCTCTCCGCGTTGCAGGCCGCCCTGGTCAGCGGAGCCGGGCAGCTGTTGACCTCCGGTGGGATCGGCGGGCTGGCCCGCTCCTGGTTTCCGTGGGTCGTCGCGGTCGTCGCGGTGCTCAGCGCGGTGCTGTCGCAGAGCGCCTACGGGATGGCTCCGCTACCGGCGTCGCTGCCGGCCTCGGTCAGCGTGGAGCCGCTCGCCGGCGTCGCCCTTGGCGTGGGCCTGCTCGGCGGTGGTCTGCGGCTGACGCCGTGGGCCGTGGCCGCGGAGCTTCTCGGCCTCGCGGTGATGACCCTGGGCGTGCGGACCCTGGCCCGCTCGCCACTGATCACCGGCCAGATCTCCCGCCTGGCCGCCCGACAGGAGCAGGGTCGGCTGTCCCGGCTGGAGGAACAGGTCCACCACGACCTGGAACGGCTACGGCATGACCTGCGACGCAGCCGGGCGGTGGGACCGACCGGCCCGGCGGTCCGCCGGCTGCGTCGGCGGCTGAACCGCGACCTGGACCGCATCGGAGAGGAACTCGCGAGCCTCGCCGACGAGCGGGACCGCTTCGAGGAGCAGCTTCGTCCCACCGGTCGCCGAGCCCGGACAGTCGTCGCCGCGGCCCGACCAGCCGGACCAGCTCGAGGGACCCGCGCGACGCGGGCGAGCGCGGGCCGCCCGGCGATCCGCACCAGTGGACGGCCCACGCAGAACATGACCGGCAGGCTGACCGCCACCGGTGGCACACCCGGCCCGGCCGCGGCCGCGGTGGCGGGTACCGGTGGCCCGACAGGACGGGGCACGCCCACTGGTCGACGTCCCGTCGGTGCCCCCTCGGTCGGGACGACGTCGCCCGCCCACACGACTCGGGCCCCGCTGGCCCGCCCGCATCGCGGCGACGAGGTCATGGTGCCGACGCAGGGCGCCGGGCGGCCACGGTCGGTATCCGCCGAGACGTCCGCCGGGCCTGGGATCGGGGCCGGGCCCGGGCCCGGCGAACAGCGCGGCCTCCTGGGAGACGACGGGATCGCGCTGGACGTCCTGCTCGCGGCCCGACGTGACCTGGACGCACGTGCTGAGGAACTGCGCCGGCAGGCCGAACGTCTGCGCCGCGCCACCCGTCGGGTCCTCGCCCAGGACGCCGCCACCTGATTCCCGATGGCGGCTCGGGTCACTGCCGGGCGCGTCGGTAACCGGGAAGCAGGGTCTGGACGAGGCCGTCCGTCTCGGCTTCGGCCCATCCACCGCGTCGGGTGCCGGCGGTGCCGATCGTCCGGTACATCTCGGTGACCACCGCCTCGAGCGTGCGACGGTCACCGCGGGCAGCCACCGTCCGCAGCAGGTCACGCCACAGCACCTGAGCGGTCGGCACGGCGCGTAGCCCGGTCCGGCAGGCGGCCATCGCCGTCATCGTGTCGCCGAAGTCGAGGGTGAGCCCGGCCAGTCGATGCGCGACGTCGATGACGCCCTCCCGGGTGCCGCGCGCGATCGGACCGGCGGTGACCCACCGGTACCGCCCGTCCGGAAGGTTCGTCCACAGCGGGCCGCTCACCATGCGCAACGCCGTGGTCAGATCGGCCTCGGTGTCACTGCCCGGCAGGGCGGCCCGGTGGGTGTAGGCGACGAACAGCTCCCAGTCACAGCGCACGTCCGGGCTCAGCCGCCAGCGTCCCTGGGCGTCCGCGGCGAGGCGGGGTGTCCCGGCCCGTCGACGCCCAGCCACCGTCCGGCACGGGCCAGCATGGCTGGTACGGCCGCGGGGTCGGGCTGGGACGGTACGACCTCGGTGAAGGAGATCTCCTGCGTGAGGGTGCGTTCGTTCGCGCCCTCACGGTGCAGCGCGAGATACACGATGAGCTCGGTCAGCAGCTCCGTATCCACCACCGGCGGTCTGCCCGGGGCCTCCACGGTGGGCACACCGAGCACCCGTACCTGGGCCTCGCCGGTGGCCGGTGGCTCCTCGGGTACCGGCACCGCGGGTACCGCCGACGCCGTGGGCATCATGGGCATCGCGGATATCGGTGGCGGCGGGGGCCACAGCGGCGAGGCCGGG
>NZ_CADCWS010000295.1 GCF_902806475.1 Candidatus Frankia nodulisporulans | reverse complement strand
GGTGCGGACGAGGTCAGGCGGGGGAGAGCAGGACGAGGTGGCGGGTGGCGCGGGTCATCGCGACATAGCGGTCGACCGCGCCGGTGATGCCGACGCCGAAGGTCTCCGGGTCGACCAGGATCACCAGATCGAACTCGAGGCCCTTCGCGAGGGTCGGTGTCAGCACCTGAACGCGGGGAAGAGCCCGGACGCGTTCCGACGGCTGGAAATCCGCGGTGCCGATCACGCAGGCGGTGCCCTCGGCCTGCCCGTCCAGCCAGTCGATCAGGATGGTCTCCAGGTCGCTCACCGCCGCCCGGGTGACGGGCAGGCCGCTGGCGCGAATGGACGTCGGCACGTTGGCGTCGGGCAGCGCGGCGCGGATCACCGGTTCGGCCTGGGCCATCACCTCCTGGGGCGTCCGGTAGTTGATGCTGAGCGAGGCCAGCCGCACCTCGTCGAAACCGACCCGGGCGAGGCGTTCCCGCCAGGTCTCGGTGAAGCCGTGGCGGGCCTGAGCGCGGTCGCCGACAATGGTGAAACTGCGTGACGGGCAGCGGGCGAGCAGCATCTGCCACTGCACGTCGGTGAGTTCCTGGGCCTCGTCGACGACGATGTGCGCGAAGGGACCGGCGAGCAGGTCGGGGTCGGTGCGGGTGAACGCGTCCGCGTCGACTAGGGCGTCGCGCATGTCCTGGCCGACGAGCATCGTCGCCGCCCCTTCGTAGTCGTCCTCGGCCGCGAGCAGACTGTCGACGACATGGGACATCCGTTCCCGCTCGGCCGCCGCGGCGGACGCCTGCTGGCGGCGCCGACGGGCGGACCGCGGGTCGCCGAGACGTTGGCGGGCGAGGTCGAGCAGCGGCAGGTCGGCGTTCGTCCATGCCCGGGAGTCGGCGCGGCGCAGCGCCCCGACCTCCTCGCGGCTCAGCCACGGCGCACATCTGCGCAGGTAAGCCGGCACGGACCACAGGTCGGCGACGATGTCGGGTGCGTCCAGCAGCGGCCAGGCCCGTGCGAACGCGCCGCGGAATCCCCGGTCACGCAGCAGGGCCGCGCGCAGCTGCTCGGGGGGAATCTCCTCGTAGCCGTCCCCGTCGGGATCGCCGACCAGGACGTTGGCGAACTTCTCCTCGAGGATCGTGAGCAGTTCCTCGAGGACCTGGTCGCGTGCCTCGTTGTGCGGGGTGCCGACCTGCGCCACGTCGAACGCCTGCGCCCAGTCGTCGGCGGTGAGTCGGACGTCCGACCACGGAGTCGTGATCGTCACCGTGACCGTCGGTGGCTCCTGGTAGAAGCGCACGGCCGTGTCGATCGCCTCCACCCAGCGTGCCGACGCCTTGAGCCGCTCGACCAGCGCCGCGGGCTCCTCGGCACCGTCGACCGCTCCGGGGACGCCGGAGCTTTCGGGAAGGCTGGTGCTTTCGGGAACGTCGGTGCTTTCGGGAACGTCGGTGCTTTCGGGAACGTCGGTGCTTTCGGGAACGTCGGTGCCTTCGGGGACGAGGTCCCGCAGGGTGCAGGTCTGCACGCCCTCCTCACCGAGACTTGGCAGGACGTCGGCGGTGTAGACCAGGTAGGGCTGGTGGGGGCCGACGACCAGCACACCGCCGCGTCGGCGCTGGCGCAGGCGCGGGTCGGCGTAGAGCAGGTAGGCGGCGCGGTGCAGGGCGACGACGGTCTTGCCGGTGCCGGGGCCGCCGTCGACGACGAGCGCGCCACGCGAGCCCGCGCGGATGATCGCGTCCTGATCGGCCTGGATGGTGCCCAGCACGTCCCGCATCCGGGGTGAGCGGCTGCTGCCCAGGCTCGCGATGAAGGCGGACTGGTCGTCGAGCGCGGCATGTCCTTCGAGCGTGCCAGCTTCGCCGGTGCCGTCCGTGCTGAAGACCTCCTCCCAGTAGTCGGTGATCCGTCCGAGGGTCCAGCGGTAGCGGCGTCTGCTCGCCAAGCCCATCGGGTTCGCGTGGGTCGCACCGAAGAACGGCTCGGCGGCGGGGGAGCGCCAGTCGAGCAGCAGCCGCCGCCCGGCCTGGTCCAACAGGCCGAGACGACCGATGTACACCGGCCCGTCTGGCCCGTCTGGCCCGTCTGGCCCGTCTGGGCTGTCGGCGTGGACCATCCGGCCCAGGCACAGATCCAGGCCGAAGCGGCTCAGTGTGCGCAGCCGGTCGGTGAGGCGGTGCACCTCCAGGTCGCGGTCCATCGCGGCCTGACCCTTGCCGCCTGGCCGGCGACGCGCCTGGACGAGACGTTCGGTGAGCTCGGCGATCTGCCGCTCGAGGCTGGCCGTGATGGCGGCGAAGTGCCGATCGTCGTCGCCGACCAGAGCCTCGTCGCCCTTCGCGGCGAGATGCTCGGGCAGGTCGAACGCGCTGGTGGTGAGGGAGTTCAACAGCGTCAGCTCCAGCTTTCGGTCGGAGGTCGCGGACGACCACTGCGCGCGGACCGGGCACCCGTTCCACCACGGATGCCAGCCACGGCTGGCGATTCTGCGGCATCCACCGGGTCTTGCGGCAAGCCCCCCACCGTGCTATAGCTTAGAAGTGGCAGAGAGTGGGCCCACGACTTCTGGGCCCACAGGTTCTGGGGTCACCGCTCAGGTGGCCGAGAAGCCGCCATCGACGAAGAGCGTCTGCCCGGTGATGTAGGCGGCCGACGGGCCGGCGAGGAAAACCGCGGCACCCACGAAATCCGAGAGTTCCCCGTTGCGCCCGATCATCGTACGGGCCGCGAGGGCTTCCGCTCGTCCAGGGTCCTCGAAAACGGCGGCGGTCATGGGTGTCCGAACAAATCCGGGTGCGATCGCGTTGCAGCACACCCCGTGTTTCGACCAGGCCTCGGCCTGCGATCTGGTCAGCGCGGCGATGCCCGCCTTGGACACCCCGTACGCACCGCTGTTCCCGAACGCCCGAATCGTCTGCTGCGACGCCAGATTGACGGTCCGCCCCCAGCCGCGCGCCGCCATCGCCGGCCCGTACCGTCGGCCCAGCAGATAGGGCGCGTCCAGGTTCACGGCCATCGTCTGATCCCACTGCTGGTCGGTGAGGTCGCCGAACGGCGGCCGTAGGTTCACGCCTGCCGCGGTCACCAGGATGTCCGGTTCGCCGAACGGCTCGGCCGCGCGCTCCGCCACTCGACGCAGCTCCGCTCGATCCGCCAGGTCAACGCTGATGCCCTCCGCCGCGCCCCCGGCGGCGCGCAGTTCGGCCACCACGGCGGTGAGCGCGTCGGTGCGGCGGCCCAGCGCGACGACTTGGGCTCCCGCCCGGCCGAGTGCGCCCGCGATGGCCCGGCCGATCCCGGAGGTGGCCCCGGTCACCACCGCCGAACGTCCGTCCAACGAGAACAGGTCCGTCAGGAAATCTCCCACCGCGCACCTCTCATCCGCCGCTGGCTAGTGGTCATGGGCGGAGAACGCCCACCGAATCATGCCAAGGTCGAACTCGTCGTCGATTTTCTCCGTCGCCTGGATCTCCGTGAACCACTGGTATTCGGCCGTCGGCTGGGAAAGCTCTGGATAGGCCAGCTGGCAGCTGTAGTACTGGTGGGATTCGCCGCCCGGGCGGTCGAAACTGTCGATCCTGTGGCCGATTCGAACAGTCAGGCCGGCGCGGACGTGGAGTATCCACCGCAGTTCGCCCGGAACGTCCTTGACGGCTGTCATGTCATAGCGGGGCAGCGTCCAGGGGCCCGGGCTGAGCAGGACGCTGCCCTGGCCGCTGAGAAGCACGGGCGAGACGAGCAGGAGAAGCGGCTGTGCTCGAGGATGGCGACTGGAGTGGACATAGTCGTGGGCGCCCTTGAGGAATTCGAAGACCGATTTCACCTGTGCAGGAACAGGAAACCAAGAGTCAGGGCTGCTGTCAGTGTCGCCAGGGCTATCAGCGGAATCGCCGCGAGCAGAATCCGGCGGGCCGGGAACGGGCCTTTTGGGCCGCGCATCACCTCGGGCACCGCCGGCGCCGGCGTCGACGCCGTGGGGGCGGCCAGGGCGAGGGGGTGGCGCTGTGCGGGTCGAGGATCAGCACGTCCGGGCCGCTGCGGCTGACCAGGGCGACCAGGTCGGGTGACGGGTCGGGCCATCTGCCGAAGTCCAGCAGGTTCAGCAGGACGGCGGCTCCGGCGGCCGTGCCCGTGAGCAGTGCGGTGACCAGCGTGCGCAGGGATTCCTTCGCCTCGTCGGCGGCCAGGCTGCCCACCACGACGTCCCCAGGCCACGGCCAGGGAGCGGTGGCCTCGGCGGTCGGCGTGGCCTCGTGCGGGCCGGTGACATCCACCGCCGCGGCGACGGCGTGGGCGACCTCGTCGGGCCCGGGGCGGGTGGTGTCGGTCAGGTACCAGGCGTCGACGATGTCCTCACCGGCCCACTGGTCGAGGCGGCGGCCCAGTCTGGCGCGCTCGTCCTCGACCAGCCAGGCGGTGACGAGGGCCCGGGCGAGGCCGACACCCTCGGCCTCGCCGGTGCCGCCGTCGAGAACGCAGGAGTACCGGATGCGGGTCGCCTGCGAATCCCGCCGTCTGGAGGGAATGCCGCCGGCGTACAGACGCCACGTACCTGCCTGGCCGTCCGACTCGACGAGCAGGGTCGGGTGCTCGAAGGACGTGTGGGAGCCGTAGGCGCGCCACCACGAGTCCGCCGGTGGTTCGGGGAAGAAGGTGTAGTCGTTCGCCCGGGCGCGACCCCTGGTCATCACCGTGACGCGCATGGGATCTCCTT
>NZ_CADCWS010000294.1 GCF_902806475.1 Candidatus Frankia nodulisporulans | reverse complement strand
ACCCGTCGAACCACCCCGTCCTCGGGCCTGGCGGGTAGGTATCGAAAAGGCGAGGTCCGGACGCGACTGACGTCGCCGGCCCCGGACCTCGCCTTTTGCGCGCGAGTCGGCCGCTTTACGAATATTTCGCCGACAGCGCTTCGACATCACGGTATCGTCACACCCCGATCGGCCCGCACCGTCACCATCGTTCGGCCAAAGGGGTCCGCATGGTCGACCTTGCCCGGCTCAGTTTCGGCGCGGCCGCAGCGGAACGTGACGTCCGACGCGGCCTCGACGCCTATTTCATCGAGTCCTCCGCCTACACCCAGATGAGTTCGGGTATCAAGACGATCCTCGTCGCCAACCGCGGCGCCGGGAAGAGTGCCATCTTCAAGACGATCGCCCACCGCCAGCGCGATGCGGGTGGCCTGGTGATCGAGCTTGCGCCGGAGGACTACTCCTACGAGTTCCTGAGCTCCGCGATGACCCGCGAACTGGACGGCGCGTGGGCGAAACTGGGCGCCTACGCGACCGCCTGGAAATACCTTCTCCTTGTTCTGATCATGAAAGAGGTGACCCGGCGGCACGGCCGGCTGCGGCGCGGCGCCGAAAGCCAGATCTACACCTACCTGCGGGACAACCACGCCGGTATGTCCGAAAGCCCGTTCGACAGTTTCGTCTCCTACCTGCGTCGCATCGAGTCGGTCAAGGTCGGCCGCTTCGAGGCCGGCATCCGCACCAGGGAACTGCAGCACCTTTACAAGCTGCATGAGATAGACCATCTGGTGGCCCCGCTCATCCGCCTGTGCGAACGCAGCCGGGTCACCGTTCTGGTGGACGAACTGGACCGGGGCTGGGACTCCTCCGAAGACGCCCAGGCCTGTATGACGATCAACGACCTGTCACCGAACCTGCGAATCCGCATGTCCCTGCGGCAGGAACTCTACGACAGCATTCCCGCGATCTATGACGATGCCCAGAAGTTCCGGGACCTCATCGAGGTCGTCACCTGGGACGAGGAAGGGCTGTGGCAGCTGATCGCCGGCCGGATCAGGCACACCGTGGCCGACTGTCACACCCGCGACGACGACGCCTGCTGGAAGGCGGCCTTCACCCGGCCAGCCTGGTCGTTCCGCCATATGGTCGACCGTTCCCTGGGCCGGCCACGGGAGATCATCCAGTTCTGCAGCCACGCGCTTGACCATGCCCGCGCGCACAGCGCACGGGCGTCGGTGCGGATCACACCGCGGGACATCCTGGCGGTGGAACCGACCTACTCGGCCGAACGCACCCGGGACATCGCCGCCGAGTACCGGTTCGGCTCACCCGGTCTGCTCGGGGTCTTCCAGACCTTCCGCGCCGGCCCCGAGGTGTGGTCACGGCCGGAGCTGGAACTGTTCCTGCTGGACATGGCGACCGGCTCGGTGGGGCTGACTCCCGAGGCCCGGCAGTGGATCGACAGTCGGGAGCCGGAGACGATCCTCGAACTGCTGTGGAACGTCGGCTTCCTCACCGCCGCCGACCCGGCGCCCACCGATCCGCCCCCCGGCCCAGGCCGGCCAGGCGGCGCCGACGACCGCGGCGGCGCCGCGTCGACCGGCGCCGGTCCGGCGGCCGAGTTCGGATCGTGGGTGGATGACATCGGTTTCGCCCGGCAGGTCCGCCGCCCCAGGCCCGCACCACACAGCGTGCACCACTTCGCGATCCATCCGATGTTCCACCGATTCGTGATGGCCCGCTGATCCCGCCGATTTCACATGGTGCGCTCAACACCATGGTTTTCCGCGGTGCCGGAGGTCTAACGTGGGCCCATGCCATCGGCGGGTCTGGCCTGGCAGACACTTTCCGACCCAGGAGCACTCGCGTTGGTCGACGCCGAATCCGGCCGCGCCGCAGCTCTGGGGCGCCCACACCCAGCGGACCTGCCGATGGTGCAGATCGTCGACCTGGAACGGCTGGCCGGTGCCTGGCTTGCCCCGGCCAGCCGCACGCAGTCCGAACAGCATCTGTACGAGCAGGCCCACGCCGATCCCGAACACACTCTGCGGGGGCTGTGCTGGCTGATGGCGATGTGGGCCGTGGCCGTGCATCTCCGCACCGGCTGCCAGCCCACCGCGGTCGTCGAGAGCCTTCGGGTTTCCGGCATCTGGCGCGGCGTCGAAGCCCCGGAATGCGAGCGGGTGTGGGAGGAACTCGCCGAGCGCATCAGGCTCGGCGTGCTGGCCGAACTCACCGGCGATCCCGGGGCCACCGCGCGCTTCGGGGAATGCGTTCGGCGCCCGTCCGGCATAGCCGTGATCCTGCTGGATCACACCCTGCGGATGGTTTCCGACCTGCACGCGTTGATGCTCAACCATGACATCGATCCGCGTGAGATGGCCGGTACCCTGGCCCTTTACACCGTCGATCCGCAGGATCCGGCCACCGCCTGCTTCCGTCCATTGACCTGAACGGTCGATCCGGGTCCCTCAGAGCACCGTACGGGTTTTCACCGTGCTGGGATCACCCAGGGCCTGTTCGGTGAGGAAGCGCCCGCTGTCGGCCCGGCCGCGTAGCTGCCAGTCCAGGAACGCCACGGTGGCCCGTTGAACCAGCAGTTCGGCTCGTACCGGGTCGATCATCGGCGGCCCGCAGGTCGCGGCCGCGGTCAGCGCGATCCGCGTGCCCACCTGCGCGGGTATGCCCCGGTCACGGACCAGAGCGGCCTGGCGACAGACATCGGTGAACGAGTTGTGGGTGTCGTCGGCGACGGTGACCAGCACCCGTGGCCGCGACGAGGTCAGTTGGCCGAACGCGCGCTCGGCGTTCAGCCTCAGCGGAATCGAGGTGTCCCGGGTACCGCCGAGCAGCAGCGTCGGCACCCGGTTCTCGGCCAGCCACGCGGCGGGTAGCGGCGACGTCGCCGCGGAGAGCCCCACCGACGCCCGCACCCGGGGATCAGCGGGGGCGTCCAGCAGGCCGATGCTGGAGACGATCGACGTCAGGCCGCCGAAGGAGAAGCCGACGGTCGCGATCTGGTCGGACCGGACCAGATCGCGCACCTGGCAGGACGGATCGGTCAACGCGTCCAGCACCGCGGACAGGTCACGGGAACGCTCGACCGCCATCGGGACCTGCGGTTCGGTCTGGCCGGCCGCCGCGTCCAGCAGGGTGTCGCCCGTGTGGTCGGGGGCGGCGACCACATAGCCGTGGCTGGCCAGCCCCTCCAGCAGGGTCGCGGCCTGCACCCGGCTGCCGGCGCTGCCGTGGGAGAACACCACCAGCGGGAACGGTCCGCTCGCCGGGGCGGCATCGGTCACAGCCAGCGTCGAGACCAGCCCGACCGGACCGAGGACCGGATAGAACGCCGCCCGCCCCGGCCTGTCCGGCGCCGCCTCGAACGCCGCCGCCGGACAGGCCCCGCCCAGCGGCGACCAGCCCCCACCCCCATCAGCACCGGCACCGGCACCGGCGTCCGTACCCGCGGCCGCGAAAGCCGCGGCCGCCACCGCTGCGCGAGAGCCCACCGGCCCGAGATCCAGGGGCCGCACGGCACCCGCACCGGCAGGCAGTTCGACCGTGCGCGGCAGGGTCGAACCGGCCGTCGCGTCGGGCCGTGCCGGATACCACAGCGAGGTGGTCAGGATCCGACCGAGGCGATGCGGATCGGCCAGTCGCACCGTTCGGTAGCCCACCGGCCATGGGCCCGCGGCCCCCGGATCGGGCTGGATGGGCGGCACCACGCTCGAGGCGGCCGGTCGCACCTTGGCGGCCGTCGACGCGACGGGTGCCCCGCTGCCCGGCGGCTGCGCGGGCCCGAGCAGCGTCACCAGACCCAGCATGAGGGCACCCACGACGGCCAGTTGCCACGAATGGGACATACCCGCCACATCCGGGCGCGGTTCAGCGATGCGCGCCAGTCTCCGAGCCACAGCGAGGACGTTACGCAGCGCAGTGAAAGCCCGCCGGACGGACCATCAGATCGTGCTACCTCGTACAGAAACGACCGCTTCGCCAGTAGCGCTCTGTGAGGTGTCTGCGCTGGTCAGCGCGCTGTCAGCGAGTTCCTGACGGGCGTACCCGGACCGGGAACCCACGTGGGCCCGATCAGGCCACCAACCGGCGGCCGCAGCCCGGGACCATCTCGTCGAGCAGATCCTCGATCTCCTCGACGCACCCGCCGCAGCCCGTGCCGGCCTCGCAGTGTTCGCCGATCTCGTCGACGTCGCGGGCACCACAGATGATCACTTCACGCAGCGTCCGATCGGACACCGCGAAACAGGAACAGACGAGCACCGCACCTCACCAGGCCGAGCCGACCGTGCGCCGCGAGTGCGCCGATCGGCAGTGGGACGACCCTGCCGGGGATGCCTCGCCAGCCAACTACAGGCGCGATGGCTTAGCTAAGGCTTCCCTAAAGACAGGGTGCCACGTCGGGACTCCACGCGCAAGATGACGGGATTCCCCCACCCCTGGCGCCTTGGGCCCCGTCCGGCATGCCAGACCGACCAGGCACAACGGGACGTCCGGCCCCGCCGGATGGTGCCCCGCCACGCGGCACCCCGGCCAGACCAGCGATCAACGAGATGGTCCGCGGGCGAGAGCCCGAGGCCTGGCCGGTCGACCCGGCACACACCGGGAGCGACGACCAGGCCTCGGGGGGCGACCTGGAACCTTCCGCCTCACCCGGCCGGAAGATCCAGAACAGGCACGGCGGACGGACGCGACGGGCCAGGCCGGCGACAGGCCGGACCCGTCGGCCG
>NZ_CADCWS010000293.1 GCF_902806475.1 Candidatus Frankia nodulisporulans | reverse complement strand
TGGGCGGAGTGGTCGGGCTCTGCGGATCGTTCTACTAAAAGGAATCTAAGTAGCTGGACTCTCGCAGGCCCACGACCTGCGCAGATGCGACTTCCCGGGTCCAGTAACCAGGATTCCGATTAGTACTTGTTTACCGTCCGGCTGATCGGATCGGAAGGGAGGGGCGTCCGGCATAGCCAGCGATCTGATCCCGCGGGCGTCCCGGGCGAGGTGATCATGCTTTCGATGCGGCTGGTAGGTTCCGACCGGTGAGCGAGCAGCGGGCCGGTGGTATCAAGCTGTCACCGGCCGACATCGAGGCCCTGGGTGCCAGGTGGTCATCGTGCTGGACCCCGGTCAGGTCGCTCAGCACCTGACCGGGGTGACCGTGCCCTGGTGTGTGGCCGCCGGCTGGGCGCTGGATCTGTTCCGCGGCACACAGACCCGTGCGCACGGGGACCTCGAGATCGCGGTCCCCGCCGGGGATTTCCCCGAGATCCGCGACCGCTTTCCCGGATACGCCTTCGACGCGGTCGACAGCGGCTGGATCTGGGAGAACGCCACACCGGACGTGTTGGCCGTCACCCACCAGACCTGGCTGCGCGATCGCACCACCGGCGACTACCTGCTGGACGTGTTCCGCGAACCCCACGACGGCGACACTTGGATCTGCGGGCACGACCCGACGATTCGCTTCGCCTACGACGAGATCATCCAGCGCACCCCGGATGGCATTCCGTACCTGGCACCCGAACTGGTCCTGCTGTTCAAGGCCAGGCACGCCCGCCCCAAGGACCAGGCGGACTTCGAGGAAACCATCCCGTACCTGACGTCGGCCCAGCGCCGTACCCTGGCCCGGCTTCTCGCCGAGGTGCACCCAGGACACCGCTGGCTGGCGAACCTGTAACTCCCGTTCCCCCACCTCCGCTCCGTGCCGAGAGCGGGGAACGGAAGGTCGAGGTTCGGTTGTGGTCACGCCCTCGGATGGGGAAGTAGTTCGGTCGGGTGCCTGCTTAGGTCGACCTGAGTCTGTTGTGAGTCAATAGCGGTACCGGTGGTTCGGCGTCCCTATTGTCTGTCCTGTGCTGATCTGCGGGCCGGGGGCCGGCGGGTGGGGCCTGCCAGCGCCGTTGGTGGTGCCCGCCACGGCGGGGGTCCGTGTGGTCGGCGCGACGGGACCGGCCCGCGCGACCTGGCCTGGCGCGATCTGGGGCTCAGGAGAACTGGGGACCAGACAATGAAGGAAACCACCGCACCCCCTGCGGGTGACGTCCATTACCACCATCTGGACGCGCTGCGCGGCATGTTCATGCTCGTCGGGGTCTTCGTACACGTCTCGACGCTGGGGCATGACCGCGTGTTCCGCGGCATCGCCTATGCCTCCGGGCTGTTCCGGATGCAGGGCTTCTATCTCATCTCCGGTTTTCTGTCGGCGATGCTGATCGGCAAGTACGGGGCGGCGCGTACCGTGCGGCGGCGGGTGGCCGCGGTGGGGGCGCCGCTGCTCTCCACACTGGTGCTGTTCAACCCGGCGACGCTGTGGCTGACCTACAACTTCCACAACGATCCGAACGTCTCGTTCCCGGGTTTTCTCCGTGGGCAGACCATCCCGCATCCGCAGGGCGAGCTGCACTGGACGCTGCACCTGTGGTTTCTCATCGTGCTGCTCGTCTACGTGCTGTGCACGCCGGCGGTCGTGGTGATCCTCTCCCGGGTCGTGCCGACGGCGGCGTTCCGGCAGGCGACGGCGGGGCGGCTGCGCACGATGACGACGATCGTCATGGCGATGCTGGTGTTCACCATCGTGCTGCGTGGGGGACGCCGGGCCGTCATCGAGCCGGTGCTGGGCACCGGGACCGTCGGCGAACTCGCCCGGTTCACCCTCGAGTTCCTGCCCTACTACTGCCTCGGGGCGCTTCTCTACCTGGACCGGACGCGGCTGCTGGCCCATTTCCAGCGGCCCGCGCCGGTGCTGCTCGCGGTGTCCGGCCTGGCGCTGCTCGCCGGTGACCGGGGGTGGGTGGCGCAGCTGGGGACGGGCACCGGGCTGGTGCTGACCGACACGGTGTTCTCGATCGCGCTGGTCGCCACGATGTTCGCCGTCGGCGCCTGGCTCGTCCCGGGGCCGCATCCGGCCGCCCGCTATCTGGCCGACGCCTCCTACACCGTCTACCTGTTCCACTTCTTCTTCATCTACGTCCTGGCGACGTTGTTCGGGTTCGACACGTCGCTGCACTGGCCGACGATGCTGCTGCTCGCCCTGCTGACCATCGCGGTGACGCTCGCCATCCACCAGTTCCTCATTCTGCGGTCGGCGTTCCTGCGCAAGATGTTCAACGGCAAGTTCCCGGCGCGGGCCGGTGGCTCCGGGCGTGCTGCCGCTCCCGCCGCGGGCCCGGAGCATCAGGTGGCGCGGCCGGCGGCGGGGGCGGGCTATCACGTCGAGTTCGGGGACGGCGAGTTCGGAGATCCGGAGAGCACCCTTCCCCTGGCCAACGGGCGTGGCGCGCTCGCGGATGCCGAACGGACCCAGCGGCTGACCTGGGTCTACCAGCCGCGGATCGCCCCCGGACAGTCCGGGAATCGGGGCTACCTGTGAGAGGTGAGGGCGCGCGGATTCCCGGGCGGGTGGTCGTGATGGTCATGCTCGCCGCGGCCATGGGGCTCGCGGCGGCGGGCTGCGGCCCGTCCGATCAGGACGGTGCCGCCACCGAAGGTTCCCCCGCCAGCGCGACGCCTGCCGCGGCGGTGACCACCGGTGCGGCGCGGCCCACGGTGGCCGTGGGGTCCGCCGGGCCTGCCGGGCCCACCGCACTCGTCGGGGTGCGGGCGGGCATCGACGGATCGGGCGGGAGTGTCTCGGTACACGCCGGCTCCGCCACGGCGGCCCACTCGGCCAGGCCGTCCGCGCCGCGCCCGGACGGTGGCGGCGACGGCACGGCCAGCCGCGGTACGGGTGCGGCGCCGGGTGGAGGGCAGGCAGCGGCCGGCGCGCCGCCAGCTCCGGCCGCCTCACCGCTGTACATCACCGGACCTCGCCATGACGCGAACAGCCCCGGGGAGAACCTGCCGCAGCGCCGGGCCCAGGCCCAGGCCAACAGCCCCACCGAGCCGCTGGTGGCGAGTGGCTCGCCGCCACCCCCGTTCGTCGCCCCGCTGTGCGGTCCGCCGCAGCGATGCATCGGCGATCCGCCCCCTACCCGGGCGTCGCCGCCCGCGCGGACCCCGCAGCAGCCGCCGCCCACCCCGAGCCCGTCGCCTCAGAACTGACATGTCCGTCGCGCCGGAACGCGACCGACCGGTTCCCGTGTCGAGCTTTCTTCGCGATTCGGATAGCCGTTTCGGGTCGGTGCGGCGATCCGTGTTCTGGCCGCCGAGTTCGGATGAGGTAAGGTAATGGTAACCAAACTCGCCGGAGGGAATCCGTCGGATCAGGCGGGCGGCCGGGTTCTCCGGGTCTCGCGGCGGGCGGCCGGGCCCGGCGTGGGGGGTGAACGCCGGGGCCGGCCTGGGTGCGGGTCGCCGTGAACGTGTCCCGCCCATCCCACGGGCCGTGGGAGAACACGGCCCGAACAAAGGCAACACCAGGAACGCCGCCACGTCGCGGTGCTGCCGACATGGCGGTCTACCAGCCGGCAGACGGGTCTGGCCGGATGGCTGTCACACCCCGGGGGTCACTTTTCGAAAGCGGCGACGAACGGGGTGTCCGCAGCGATCTTTCCGTTGGCCTTGACGAAACGGGTGGCGCCACCGGGCTCGCCGATGGGCTCGTCGCGCCCGGGCAGGACGTCGCTGAAGAACGAGGCCTCGCTGTCGAGGAACTCCTGGTCCTTGGCCTTGATCCGGTCGTCGCTGAGAACCGCGCCGATCGGGCAGGAGACGGCGCAGGCGCCACAGTCGGTGCACTCGTCCGGGTGGATGTACATCTTGCGGTCACCCTCGTAGATGCAGTCCGCGGGGCAGCCCTCGAGGCAGGAGCCGTCCTTGACATCGATGCACCCGGACATGATGACGAATGCCATGGTGAATCCTCATTTCCGATCGACACGTACGGGCGATGGCCGCGTGGCCGGTCATCCCGTGGCTGGCCTACGACTTCGTTCCGGCGGGCGCCGGTCGGAGTGGGAATGCCGAACGGCGAACCCGAGAGGAATCGTAACGGCCGAGTCGGTTTCGAAACGTCGTCGCGTGTGAATGTCAGGTTAACAAGACGGCGACGGGAGAATAGTTTTCGGCGGGCACTGGGAAATCGCCAGGGAGAAGGAAAAGGAAAACGGCGAGGATATCTGTCGGGACAGGTTTATCCTCGCCGTTTTCCTGGCTACGCCTGGTCGAGGGTGGCGACGTCGATGACGAAGCGGAAGCGCACGTCGCTGCGTACGACCCGGTCGTAGGCCGCGCCGACCTCGTCCGCGCCGATCACCTCGACCTCGGCGCCGAGCTGGTGTTCGCCGCAGAAGTCGAGCATCTCCTGGGTCTCGCGGATACCGCCGATGTTCGAACCGGTGAGAGTACGCCGTCCGACGATGAGGGAGAGGAGGTTCAACGAGCTCGGTTCGCTGGGCACGCCGACGTTGACCAGCGCACCGTCCAGGCGCAGCAGACCCAGGTAGGCGTCCAGGGGCAGAGACGCCGAGACGGTGTTGAGGATCAGGTCGAACGAGCCGCGCAACGTCGTGAACGTGCTCTCGTCACTGGTGGCGTGGAAGTGGTCGGCGCCGAGGCGAAGACCGTCCTTCTCCTTCGCGAGGCT